>NZ_LR131273.1:3600000-3966233 GCF_900631615.1 Tsukamurella paurometabola | reverse complement strand
CAGGGCAAGGAGCAGTTCGACACCGAGATCGGCCCGGTCTCCGCGAACTTCCTCCTCGCCGACGAGATCAACCGCGCTCCGGCGAAGGTGCAGTCCGCGCTGCTCGAGGTCATGGCCGAGCGCAAGGTGTCGATCGGCGGGCAGACCTACCCGATGCCCGATCCGTTCCTCGTGCTCGCCACCCAGAACCCCATCGAGAACGAGGGCGTGTACCCGCTGCCCGAGGCGCAGCGCGACCGCTTCCTGTTCAAGGTCGTCGTCGGCTACCCGTCGATCGAGGAGGAGCGGGAGATCGTCTACCGCATGGGCACCGTCCCGCCCGTGCCCTCGCAGATCCTCGACCCTGCGACGGTGCAGCGCCTGCAGCGCGCCGCGAGCGAGGTCTTCGTGCACCACGCCCTCGTCGACTACGTGGTCCGGGTCATCGCCGCGACCCGCACGCCGCGCGAGTTCGGCCTCGACGACGTCGCCTCCTGGATCACCTACGGCGCCTCGCCGCGCGCGACCCTGGGCATCGTCGCCGCCGCCCGCGCCCTCGCGCTGCTCCGCGGCCGCGACTACGTGGTGCCGCAGGACGTCGTGGAGATCATCCCGGACGTCCTGCGCCACCGCCTCGTCATGAGCTACGACGCCCTCGCCGACGAGGTGACTCCGGATCAGGCGATCACCCGCGTGCTGCAGACCGTCGCGCTGCCCCAGGTCGTCGGCCAGCCCGTCCCGCAGCAGGCGGCGCCCGCCCCGCAGCAGTACGCCCCGGCGCAGCAGCACCAGAGCTGACGATGCCGGCCACACCCTCCGGCTCCACTCCCGGCCCCCGGCACAGCCCGCTCCCGAGCTTCGCCGGCGGCGAGGTCGACGAGGCTCGCATGCAGGCCTCGTTGAAGATGCTCGAGCTGCTCGTGCGCCGGCGGCTCGACGGCGTCCTCAAGGGCGACCATCAGGGGCTGCTCCCCGGCCCGGGCTCGGAGCCGGGGGAGTCGCGCCCGTACACGCCCGGCGACGACGTGCGCCTCATGGACTGGTCCGTCACCGCCCGCACCACCCACCCGCACGTGCGGCAGATGATCGCCGACCGCGAACTGCAGACGTGGATCGTCGTCGACCTGTCGGCGTCGATGGACTTCGGTTCGACGGGCGGCACGAAGCGCGATCTCGCCGTCGCCGCATCGGCCGCGGTCGTGCACCTCGTCAGCGGCGCCGCGAACCGCGTCGGCTGCCTCGTCACCAACGGCACGCAGCTGGTCCGCGTGCAGCCGAAATCGGGTCGCGCGCAGCGGCAGAAGGTGCTCAAGGCCATCGCCACCGCGCCGCGCGCCGTCGAGGGCACCCGCGGCGACCTGCGCGTCGCGCTCGACGCCCTGCGCCGCCCCGAACAGCCCCGAGGCCTCGTCGTGGTGATCAGCGACTTCCTCGGCGACGTGGACTACGTGCGCGAGCTGCGCGGCATCGCCGCGCGGCACGAGGTGCTGGCGGTCGAGGTCCTGGATCCGCGCGACGTCGAACTCCCGGCGGTCGGGGAGATCACGCTCCGCGACGCCGAGTCCGGCGCCGTGCGCGACCTGACCGTGACCCCCGAGCTGCAGCAACGGTTCGCCGCCGCGGCACAGGAGCACCGCCGGCGGGTGGCCCGGACGCTGCGCGGCGTGGGTGCGCCCGTCCTGGAACTGCGCACGGACCGCGACTGGCTCGCCGACATCGTGCGGTTCGTCGCCGCACGTCGACGTGGATTGGCTGGTGCTTCCTGACATGGGCGGACTGACCTCGCTCGCCACCCCGATCTGGCTGCTCGGCATCCTCGTCGTGCTCGCCATCCTCGCGGGGTACGTCTACAACGAGCGGCGGCGCAGCAAGCGCGCGCTGAAGTTCGCGAACACCTCCGTGCTCGATTCCGTGGCCCCGCCCGGACCCAACCGGTGGCGGCACGTTCCCATCGCGCTGTTGAGCATCGGCCTGATCCTGCTCATGATCGCGCTGTCCGGGCCGCAGGCGATGCGGAAGGTCCCGAGGAGCAAAGCGACCGTCGTGCTGGTCGTCGACGTCTCCCTGTCGATGAAGGCCACCGACGTCAGCCCCAACCGGCTCGATGCCGCCAAGGAGGCGGCGAAGAAGTTCGTCGGCGAGCTCCCTCAGGGCATGAACCTCGGCATCGTCTCGTACGCCGGCACCGCGCAGCTGCTCGTCTCGCCCACGCCCGACCGCTCGCTGGCCACCAACGCGATCGACCACCTCGACCTAGCGCAGCGCACCGCCACGGGAGAGGGCATCTACGCGGCGATCCAGTCGATCAAGAACATCCGGGACGTGTTGGGCGGCAAGGACGCCGCGCCGCCGGCCCGGATCATCCTCGAGTCCGACGGCAAGCAGACGGTGCCCGTCGATCTCGACGATCCGCGGGGTGGCTTCACCGCAGCCCGCAAGGCGAAGGAGGAGGGCATCCCCATCTCCACCATCTCCTTCGGCACCCCGAACGGCACCGTCGAGATCGACGGCCAGAACATCCCGGTCCCCGTGGACGACGCCTCCCTCAAGCGGATCGCGGACCTCTCGGGCGGACAGTTCTTCTCGGCGTCCTCGCTCAGCGACCTCAACGAGGCCTACGGCACCCTGCGCGACGAGATCGGCTGGGAGATGCAGAAGGGCGACAACTCGCGGATCTGGGTGCTCTGGGGCACCGGCCTCCTCGTGCTCGGCGCCGCCGGCGCGGTGCTGTTCAACCGGCGCCTACCGTGACGTCCGGGGCGCGGGGAAGAGCCGGGATCGGCGCCGACGGTGCCGTGCGGCGCGCCCGCCCGACGACTCGCTCAGCCGGAGATTTCCCGGCTCGCGAGCGCGATTGATAAGTTGGCACCCATGTCGACTTCTGAATTCACGCCCCGGTCCGTCCTCGTCACGGGCGGCAACCGTGGCATCGGCCTCGCGATCGCACAGCGCCTCGCCGCCGACGGCCACAAGGTCGCGGTGACGCACCGCGGCTCCGGCGCCCCCGAGGGCCTGTTCGGCGTGCAGTGCGACGTCACCGACACGGAGTCGGTCGAGGCCGCGTTCAAGACGGTTGCCGAGCACCAGGGCCCCGTCGAGGTGGTCGTCGCCAACGCCGGCATCACCGAGGACACCCTGCTCATGCGCATGAGCGTCGAGAGCTTCGAGAAGGTCATCAACTCGAACCTCACGGGCGCCTTCCGCGTCACCAAGGCCGCCACCCGCGACATGCTCAAGAACCGCTGGGGGCGCTTCATCTACCTGGGCTCGGTCGTCGGCCTCATGGGCACCCCCGGCCAGGCCAACTACGCCTCCTCGAAGGCCGGCGTCATCGGCCTCGCCCGCTCCGTCACCCGCGAGCTCGGCGCCCGCAACGTGACCGCCAACGTCATCGCGCCCGGCCTCATCGACACCGACATGACCCGCGAGCTCCCCGCCGAGTACGTCGAGGGCGCCGTCAAGCAGGCCATCCCCGCCAAGCGCATGGGCCAGCCCGAGGAGGTCGCGGCCGTCGTCTCGTTCCTCGCCTCGGACGACTCCGCCTATGTCTCCGGCAACGTCATCAACGTCGACGGTGGCCTGGGCATGGGCCACTAGGCCCCGCCCACCCGCACCCCGACGGCGCACCGTCGAACCAGCCCACGAGAACTGAAGGAGGCACGTCCGTGACCGGACTGCTCGAAGGCAAGACCATCCTCATCACCGGCATCATCACCGATGCCTCGATCGCCTTCTCGGCCGCCAAGGTGGCCCAGGAGCAGGGCGCCAAGGTGATCATCACCGGCATCCCGGAGCGGCTCCGCCTCATCGACCGGATCGCCAAGCGCCTCCCGCAGGAGGTGCCGCCCGCCATCCCGCTCGACATCACCGATGAGGAGTACCTCGGCGGCCTGGCCGACAAGGTGCGCGAGCTCGCGCCCGAGGGCATCGACGGCGTGCTGCACTCGATCGCCTTCGCGCCCCGCACCCTCATGGGCCCGGACGCGCTGCCCTTCCTCGAGGGCCCCGGCCCCGACGTGGCGAAGTCCTTCGAGATCTCCGCCTGGAGCTACGCCTCGCTCGCCCGCGCCGTGCTGCCCGTCATGAACGAGGGCGGCTCCATCGTGGGCATGGACTTCGATCCCCGCACCGCGATGCCCGACTACAACTGGATGGGCGTGCAGAAGGCCGCCCTCGAGTCGGTCAACCGCTACGTCGCGCGCGAGGTCGGCTACGCCAAGAAGATCCGCTCGAACCTGGTCGCCGCCGGCCCCATCAAGACCCTCGCGGCCAAGGCGATCTCGGGCACCGCGACCGACGACGCCAAGAAGCTCAACATGCTCAACCAGTACTGGGACGGCGCATCGCCCATCGGCTGGAACGTCGACGACCCGGAGGTCGTGGGCAAGAGCATCTGTGCGCTGCTCTCGGACTGGCTGCCCGGCACCACCGGCTCCATCGTCTACGTCGACGGCGGCGCCAGCCACAACACCTGGTTCCCCGAGGACATGATCAACGCCCAGTCGTGAGCCACGACGCACTCCTCGTGCTCTCCTTCGGAGGGCCCGAGCACCCCGATCACGTCCGGCCGTTCCTCGAGAACGTCGTGCGCGGCCGGGGAGTACCACCCGAGCGCCTGGACGCCGTCGAACAGCACTACCTGCGGTTCGGCGGCGTCTCGCCGATCAACGAGCAGAACCGCTCGCTCATCGCGGCGGTCGAGGCCGAGTTCGGCCGCCGGGGCCGGGAGCTGCCCGTGTACTTCGGCAACCGGAACTGGCATCCGATGGTCGAGGACACCGTCGCGCAGATGAAGGACGACGGGGTGCGCGACGCGCTCGTTTTCGCGACCTCTGCGTGGGGCGGCTTCTCCGGCTGCCGGCAGTACGACGAGGACATCGCCCGCGCGCTCGCGGCAGTCGGAGCCGGTGCGCCCCGGTTGACCAAGCTCCCGCAGTTCCACGACCACGAGCTGTTCCTGGAGTGCTTCGCCGACGCCGCGACCACCGCCCTGGCGGCGGTGCCCGCCGGATCGCGGCTCGTGTTCACCGCCCACTCGATCCCGGACGCCGCGGACCTGAACGCCGGCCCGCCCGGGGTGTCGCGGTTGTACTCGACCCAGGTCCGCGACGCCGCCGCGAACGTCGCCGCACGGCTCGGGGTCGACCACGACGTGGTGTGGCAGTCCCGCTCGGGGCCGCCGCAGGTGCCGTGGCTCGAGCCCGACATCTGCGATCACATCCAGGCGCTGTGGGACGACCGCGTGCCGGGCGTGGCGGTCGTGCCGATCGGCTTCGTCTCCGACCACCTCGAGGTGATCTGGGACCTCGACACCGAGGCGAAGGACCTGGCCGGCGAGCTGGGCATGCCCTTCGCCCGTGCCGCCACGCCGATCGGTGATCCCCGGTTCGCGGCGATGGTGGCGGACCTCGTCGCCGATGCCGATGCGGGCCGATCGAGCGGGCTCGGTGTCAGCGTGGACGGCGCCGCCTGTGTCGAGGGCTGCTGCCCCGCGGTGCGGCGGCCCGTGCGCTCGTGAGCGGGATCAGAGTCGGAGCTCGTCCCGGCAGACGGCGTTGACCGCGGCCACCCGCGCGGCGCGGACGGTGCGCCACAGGTCGCGGTAGGCGGCGTCGCCGCCCTGCGCGGACGCGAGAGTCAGTCCGGCGTACGGGTTCTCCGCGCCCGCGACCAGCAGGATCGCCTCCACCATGCCCGCGCTGTCGAGCACACGGTGCGCCCGCTCGGTGGCAGCGCGGGGGAGCCGGTGCCCACCGAGGTACCGGGTCAGTTCCATCACCACGCCCCGCGGATCCGACGCCGCGTCCGGGGCGGGCGGCAGGCTCGCCAGCGCCGACGGCGCCTCGCGCACCGCGTCGCGCAGCGCGTGCTCCGCCGCGCCCAGCGAGACCGGATCGGGATCGACGAGCGCGGGCTCGTGCAGGAACGCCTGCCAGCGCATCACGTCGCCGGCCTCGGGCGTCGGCACCAGGGCGATCGTCGACGTCGCGCCGTCGAAGAGCACCACCTCGCCGCGGGCCATCGCGGCCTGTTCCAGGTCCGTGCCCGCAGGCAGGCCCCGGGCGTCTCCCGGCGCCGGCAGCAGCAGCCGGACGGCGTGCGGCTCCAGCGCACGGATCTCCGCCAGCAGGTCGGGGAGGTCGCCGTCGACGACGGACTGCACCGGCGCCCATTCGCCGAGCGCCGCGAGCAGCTCGTCGGTGCCCGCCGAGCCCGCCAGCCACGCCGCCGACCACACCGCGAAGCCCTGAGCGGGCCCCGCGGTGGCGCGACGGGCGAGGGTGATGACGGGAGAACTCATGGTCGCCCATCGTAGTCGCGGTACCCGCTGAGATGTGCGATGCAGCGGCGCGACGGCCGCGACACGCGTTGCGGGCGCCGCTGGGGCGCACATCTCAGCGCCTCGCGCGGGGACCGTGCGCTGCGCCCGCCGCCGAATTCCTGAAACATGTTCTAGCAAAGGTCGCGCGGATCTACCCTGACCTGCATGACCGAATCGGACACCTTCGCCGAGCAGGCCCGCCCGGCCTCCTCACAGCGCACGCCGGACGAGGTGCGCGCCCAGTTGCAGCAGTGGTTCGCCGCGCGCGAGCCGGGCGCCGAGGTGCTCGATCTCCAGGTCCCGCAGGGCAACGGCATGTCGAGCGAGACCCTGCTCGCGACCGTCCGGTTCGGCTCCGACGAGCGGCGCCTCGTCATCCGCGTCGCGCCCCGGCCGGAGTCCGACCCCGTGTTCCCGACCTACGATCTGCCCGCGCAGTTCGCCGTGATGCGGCACGTCGAGTCCTACGGTGTTCCGGCCCCGTCGTGCCTGTGGGGGGAGGAGGACTCCGCGGTGATCGGCGCGCCGTTCCTCGTGATGGACCGCGTCGACGGCGACGTGCCGCCCGACGTCATGCCCTACACCTTCGGTGCCTGGCGGCCCGATTCCACCGACGCGGACCTGCGGGAACTCGCCGACGCCTCGGTGGACGTGCTCGCCACCATCCACGCCGTGCCGGCGCCCGCGCCGGGCGTCGTGCCGACTCCCGGACCCGGGGAGACGGCGCTCGCCGCGCACCTGCGTCGGCTGCGGGCGTTCTACGACTGGGCGGCGCAGAACCACGGCGGAGCGCCGCTGCTCGACCGCGCGCTGGACTGGGCCGAGAAGCACCTGCCGGGCCACGCCGACCAGGTGCTCCTCTGGGGCGATGCCCGCATCGGCAACATCATGTACGGCGGGCCGTCCGGCACCACGCCCGTCGCCGTGCTCGACTGGGAGATGGCGACCGTCGGCCCGTGTGAGCTGGACCTCGGCTGGTTCGTCTACCTGCACCGGTTCTTCCAGGACCTCGCCGAGCTCGCCGGGCAACCGGGCCTGCCGGGCTTCCTGCGCCGCGCCGACGTGGAGCGACGGTACGCGGAACGCACCGGCCACGTCCCGCGGGACATGGACTTCTACACCGCCTACGCGGCGATCGTGCACGGCGTCATCATGTACCGGATCCAGACCCGCGCCATCGACTTCGGAGCCGCGGCCGCGCCGCAGAACCCCGACGACATGATCCTGCACCGCGCCGCCATCGAGGCGATGCTCGCCGGCACCTACTGGGAGGCGCTGCCATGACGGCGCAGTGGGCCGGTTCGCCACTGTCCCCGGCGGACGACCTTCCCGTCCACCAGGTCGCCGAGGTGATCCGCCACCCGGCCACCTCCGACCGCAACTTCTACGACCGCTACTACTTCAACGCCCACAACGGCACCGCCGACGAGCCCTTCCTGGTACTCGGCCTCGGCGTCTATCCGAACCTCGGCGTCGTCGACTGCTTCGCCGTCGCGCGTCACGGCGACGACCAGATCGTGTTCCGCGCGTCCAGGGCCCTCGGCGCCGACCGCGCCGACACCGCGGTGGGCCCGATGCGCGTCGCAGTGCTCGACGGCCTGCGGCGCCTGCGCGTCACCCTCGAACCGGGCGCGGACTACGACCTCGCCTTCGATCTCACGTTCACCGGCACCGGCCCGGCGCATCTCGAGCCGCGGCACTTCCACCGCCAGCTCGAGCGCGTCACCTTCGACACACAGCGGTTCGTGCAGGTCGGGTCCTGGGCGGGCGGCCTCACGGTGGACGGGGAGAGCTTCGACGTGAGCACCTGGCGCGGCAACCGCGACCGTTCGTGGGGCGTGCGCCCGGTCGGCGAGGCCGAGCCGCCCGGCCGCCGGGTCACCGAGGCCGGCACCTTCTTCTGGATCTACTCCGTACTCGACCTCGCCGACGCCGCGATCTGCGTGGTCCTGCAGGAGGACGCGCAGGGTCGTCCCGTCGTCGAGGACGCCACCTGGATCCCGCACGACGGTTCCGCGCCGCGCTGGCTGGGTCACGTCGCGCACGACGTCGACTTCGTGCCGGGCACCCGCCAAGCCCGCGCCGCCCGGCTGACCTTCACCGGGTCCGACGGTGCCGCCACCACGGTGGACGTGCGGATCCTGCTCGCGAACCATTTCGGCTTCGGCACCGGCTACGGGCTGGACCAGGACTGGCGGCACGGCATGTGGCAGGGCGAGGAGAAGGTCGAGGGCCGGCGCTTCCGCGTGCCCGACCTCGACGCGAGTCTCACGATGCTGGTGCCCGTCGAATACCTCGCCACGTGCACCGTCCGGCATCCGGACGGGCGCAGCGAGGAGGGCGAGGGACTGTTCGAGTTCGGCGCCATCGGCCCGCACGCGCGGTACGGCTTCACGCAGTACGTCGACCCGGCCCCGTAGATCCCCGGTTCCGGCCGTCCTCTCGACTACCGTTGAGCGCCGTGGCGAACAGCTATGGAGACATCTACGCCGGGCACGCGAGCCGGAGAGCCCGCGCCGTTCCCGAGGTTCCGGCCGACCGCGACCTCGTCGTGGAGGACGCGGCCACGGGGTTCTGCGGGGCTGTCGTGGGCTTCGACAAGAGCTACGACGGGGACTTCGTCAAGCTCGAGGACGGCCGCGGCGCCGTGCGGGTGTTCGCGATGCGCAAGGCCGCCTTCCTCATCGACGGTAAGCCCGTGACGCTGGTCAAGCCGCGGGCGAAGGCACCGTCGGGCCCGCAGCGCAGCGCGTCCGGATCCACCCGGGTGGAGGGCGTGAAGGCCCGCGTCGCGCTGCCGAGCCGGATCTGGGTAGAGGGCATTCACGATGCCGCGCTCGTCGAACGCGTCTGGGGACACGACCTGCGGGTCGAGGGTGTGGTCGTCGAACAGCTCGAGGGCCTCGACCACCTCGGCGCCCGGCTCGCCGAGTTCCAGCCGGGTCCGGGCCGCAAGGTCGGCGTGCTCGCCGACCACCTCGTCGAGGGCTCCAAGGAGTCCCGCATGACCCAGTCGCTCGGCGAGTACGTCATGGTGACCGGCCACCCGTTCATCGACATCTGGGCCGCGGTGAAGCCCTCGTCCGTGGGCATCGACGCGTGGCCCGACGTTCCGCGGGGTGAGGACTGGAAGACCGGTACGTGTGCGCGCCTCGGGTGGGGTACCCCACAGGACGGCTGGCGCCGCGTTCAGGGTGCCGTCACCTCGTTCCGCGACCTCGACGCGTCGCTCATCGGCGCCGTCGAGCGGCTCGTCGACTTCGTCACCGATCCGTCGGCCTGACCCGATCAGCGGGTTTGCAGGGATAGAATCCGCAGGTGGCATCGACCCCGACGACGAAACCCGACACCCGGCAGCAGATCCTGCGCGCGGCGCTCGACTGGGTCGATGAGGCGGGTCTGACGCGGATCTCGATGGGTGCGCTGGCCAAGCGCGCCCGCCTGGCCCGGGCCACGCTCTACCAGCACTTCACCGGCAAGGACGCGCTGGTCGAGGCCGTGGTGTCCAGCGAGCTGGACAAGTTCTACAGCCGGATCCACGCCTACGCCGACGCGATCGAGGACAACGATGAGCGGCTCGCGGCCGGTTTCGGCTACGCCTACGCGTACCTGCGCGAGCACCGTGCGCTGCAGCGCGTCCTCGCCGTCAACCCGGCGCTGATCCTGCCGTACATCCACGGCGATTCCCCGCAGATCAAGCAGGGGCGGCGCTTCTTCCTGCAGGAGATCCGCCGCGGCGAGTACCGCGACGACGCCGACGTCGGCGCCCTCGCCGACTTCTTCGTCCGGCAGTTGCACTCCCTGCTGCTGACGCCGTTGCCGGCAGTCGAGGGCGCCGCCGACGGCCCTGACCACCGCGGCCCGAGCTCCGCGAACGTCGAAGCGGGCCGCCGGTACGCGGAGACGTTCGTTCTGCCTGCGCGGGCCCAGTTCGTGCCGTAGACAGGCCTTGTACCTGCTCGAATAGACAGAATGCTTTACTCTGTCTGCCTTCGGTGTTACGTTCGCCACATGACCGATACGACTCTGCCCGAACGCACCCGAGACGCGGTTGCCGACCGGCTCCTCGGCGGCTCCGTGAAGCGCTCCTACGCACCCGTCGTGGACATCGACTGGGACGCTCCCATCGACCCCGACAAGTTCTTCCTGCCGCCGCACATGTGCACCCTCTACGGCACCGACCTCTGGAACGGCATGACCCGCGAGCAGCAGATCGAACTGTCGCGCCAGGAAATGGTCAACCTGCTGTCCATGGGGATCTGGTTCGAGAACCTGCTCAACCGGCTCCTGCTCCGCGAGTTGCTCTCCAAGGACCCCACGTCGCGCGATTCCTTCTACTCGCTCACCGAGATGGGTGACGAGTGCCGGCACATGGTGATGTTCGGCAAGGTCATCGACCGCGTCGGCGCGCGTCCCTACCGCCTGCGCGGTTGGCAGCTCGCGGTGGTGAAGTTCGTGCTGGCGCCGGTGATCCGCGGCCAGGCCGTCTGGATCGCCGCGCTCGTCGGCGAGGAGATCTTCGACGCCCAGCAGCGGCAGATCAAGGACGACCCCGAGCTGCAGCCCATCGTCGCCCGGCTCATGCAGATCCACGTGACCGAGGAGGCGCGGCACATCGGCTACGCCCGCGACGGCGCCCGGCGCGGGCAGGCCGATCGCAGCCGGTTGCAGACGCTGCTGGTGGGCAACCTGCACGCCGGTGCGGCCTTCGGCTTCCGCATGCTGTTCGCGAACCCGCGCATGTACGCCCGCGTCGGCCTCGACCCGAAGGCGGCCTACCGCGCCGCGATCACCAACCCGCACCACATCAAGGCCAAGCAGGACGGCTTCCGCGACCTCGGCCGGTTCCTCGACTCCGTCGGCCTCATGGGCGGATTCGCGCGGTGGTCGTGGAAGAAGGCGGGGTTCCTGGCGTGATCGCCGAGGAGCAGCCGCGGATCGCCGTGATCGGGTCGCGTGTACCCGGGATCGACGGGACCGTCGTGGCACCGTCGGACGTGGCGGGCCTCCGGTTCCGGCCCGACCGCGACGCCTGGACCCTGACCACCCCCGCCGGAGCGACCGACTACGACCTCGTCGTGCTCGCGGGCACGACGGCCGCGATCGAGGTCCCGGCCCTGGACCCGCGGGTCGTCCCGCCCGGCACCGTCGGGCCCGCGGACGCCGAGCGCGCGTACCTCGGCATGCTCGTCGACGGGGTGCCCAACCTGGTCCTCACCGACGGCTCGTCGCTCCAGGTCACCACGCTGCACGCGTGGCTGCGCTGGATGTACACGGAGGCGGCGACGCGACTGCTGTCACGGCCGCCGGTGACCGCGCGGTGGATCCACAAGGGGCGCCGGGCGCCGTCGCGGCCGGATCGGGACGCGATCGACCTGTCCAACGACCACGTGCGCGACGAGGGCGTCTACGCCGGCGAGGCCGTGCTCCGGTCGGGCGACTACGAGGCGGTCTCGCCCGTGCGGCTCGCCGGGCACCTCGAACCCCTCGACGGGAACTACCACTGGTACGGCACCGTCGACGATGCGGAGATCGGTGCGGCGCTGAAGAAGATGCCGCGCGGCAGCGTCACCGTGTCGGTCGCCGGGGGAGAGGCGTCCCCCGCGATGGTGACCGACAGGACCGTGTGGGGGACCTACCGGCTCGTCGGCGTCGGTGCGCCCCCGTATCCGCTCTGACTCAGTCCACCATCGCCGGCCCGGCGACGAGTCGGCGGACCTCGTCGACGATCACCTCCGGATCGGTCAGCGGAACCTGGTGCCCCGAGTTCGCGGCAACCACGTGCCGTCCCGCGGGCGAGGCCGCGGCCCGCCCGGCGTGCGCCTCGTTGACCCGCGCGCGCACCGCCTTCCCGAGGCCGCCGCTCTTCGCCCCGGACACGACGGTGACGGGCAGGTCGCCGAGGTCCGGCGCGGATCCCCGCCACGACTGCAGCTCCGGATAGAACGTCTTCAGCTCCTGCGCCATCGTGTCGATCGCCCGCGGCGTCGTCGCCTCGCGGGCGAGGTCCGCCCGGACGTCCGCCGGTGCCCGACGGAAGGCGAGCCCGCCCAGGAGTCGGAGGATCCCAGTGCGGGCGAGCCCGCGCATCACGGTCATCATGATCGCTGCGCGCCGGCCTGCTCCCTCCCGGAACATGTCGTCGGCCGCCTCGTCGGACGGGTCCACCAGTACCAGGCCGGCGATCCGGTCGGGCCGCCGCGATGCGGCCAGGCGCACGATGACCCCGCCCAGGCTGTGGCCGACGAGGACGAACCGGGCGCCGTCGCCGTCGTCGAGACCGTCGAGCAGGTCGTTCAGGTCGTCGGCCATCCGCCCGAACGTGCGGTCGGCCGCATCGGGCTCGCTCCGGCCGAGCCCGGACCGGTCGTACACGACGGCCCGTGCGAAGCGGGCGACGGCCGGTTGCACAGTGCCCCAGCTGGATCGAGTGCCGCCCGCACCGGCCTCGAAGACCACGACCGGTGCGTCACGGGGGCCGTCGAGCTGGGCGGTGTGCAGCCTCCTGCCGTCGCGCGTGCTGAAGTATCTGCTCGTCCCCTGGGTGTGCGGCATGGCCACAGGGTAGCGGCGCGCCCTGACGGTTCTCGCCCGTCCTGTCCGATTCTGGCAGGATCGAGGTATGGCAGCGGCGCTCTGGCTCATCGGCGCGATCCTGCTGGCCGCGGCGGAGACGGCGGCCGGCGAGTTCACCCTGCTCATGCTCGGTGGCGGGGCGCTCGTGACCGCCGGCGCCACGGGCGTGTTCGGCCTGCCGCTGTGGGCCCAGGGAGTCGTCTTCGCCGTCTCATCGGTGCTGTTGCTCCTGGTTGCCCGGCCGCCGCTGCGGCGGTACGTCGAACGCCGCCGCGGTGACGCTCCGTCGTACCTCGAGTCGCTCCCCGGGTCGAAAGCGACGGTGCTGCAGTCCGTCTCGGGCGACGCCGGGCGGGTGCTGATCGGCGGCGAGGAGTGGTCCGCACGGACCCCCTACGACGGTGCGCCCATCCCCGTCGGCGTGGAGGTGACCATCGTCGAGATCGACGGCGCGGTCGCCGTCGTGGTCGACAGCTGATCGAAGACCAACGGAGAGGAAGATCCATGGAGGGCATAGGAATCGGGCTGGTCGTACTCCTCGTACTGATCCTGGCGGCGGTGGTCGTCCTGGTGAAGGCACTGGTGCTGGTGCCACAGGCGCAGGCCGCGGTGATCGAACGGCTCGGCCGCTACACGCGCACGGTGTCCGGCCAGCTCGCGCTGCTCATCCCGTTCATCGACAAGGTCCGCGCCCGGGTGGACCTCCGCGAACAGGTGGTCTCCTTCCCGCCGCAGCCGGTGATCACCGAGGACAACCTGACCGTCAACATCGATACCGTGGTGTACTTCCAGGTCACTCGCCCCGAGGCAGCCGTCTACGAGATCAGCAACTACGTCGTCGGCGTCGAGCAGATCACCACCACCACCTTGCGGAACGTGGTGGGCGGCATGACGCTCGAGGAGACGCTCACCTCGCGCGAGGTCATCAACGGCCAGCTCCGCGGCGTGCTCGACGAGGCCACCTCCCGCTGGGGCCTGCGCGTGGCCCGGGTCGAACTGAAGTCGATCCTGCCGCCTCCGACGATCCAGGAGTCGATGGAGAAGCAGATGAAGGCGGACCGCGAGAAGCGCGCGACCATCCTCGCCGCCGAGGGGCATCGCGAGGCCGCGATCAAGTCCGCCGAGGGCGACAAGGCCAGCCGGATCCTCCTCGCCGAGGGTGAGCGCCAGGCCGCCATCCTCTCCGCCGAGGCCGATCGGCAGGCCGAGATCCTGCGCGCCGAGGGGCGCAGGGCGGCCTCCTACCTGGAGGCCCAGGGCGAGGCCAAGGCCATCGAGACCACGTTCTCGGCGATCAAGTCGGGTCGGCCGACGCCCGAGCTCCTCGCCTACCAGTACCTGCAGACGCTTCCGGAGATGGCGCAGGGCGACGCGAACAAGGTCTGGGTGGTGCCGAGCGACTTCAACGCCGCGCTGCAGGGCTTCATGCGCAACCTCGGCACCCCGGGTTCCGACGGTGTCTTCCGGTTCGAGCCGTCGGAGGACGACACGGCGGCGGCACCGGACATCGACACCGAGGGCTGGTTCGACACGCCCGAGCCCGTCTCGCCCGTGGTCGTGACGAAGGACGAGGTGCCCGACGCGCCGGCGGCCGCATCGGCATCCGTGCCCCCGGTGCCGGAGCCCGCGCCGGGCGACCCGTCGACCGCCGCCGCCCGGCTCCCGCTCGGCCAGGCCCAGGGACAGCTGGGGCAGGGACAGCTGGGGCAGGGACACACCCGGTGGCAGAAGCTCACCCAGCCCGAGGCGGGAGAGCCCGAGCCGCAGACGCCGCAGGAGCGCGACGACTGAGCTGCGGGCGTCGGGCGACGGTCAGCGGCCCACCGCGACCGCGACGCCCGCACAGGCGGCCGCCCACAGCACCGAGACGAAGGTGCCGATGATGAACTGCTCCGCGGCGCCGGGGTGACGCAGCTCCGGGTACCGGGCGAGGCCCTTCGCGGCGACGATCACCGCGAGACCGCCGCCGAAGTTCGCGAGCACGCACACCGTGATCGCGGCGCGTTCGAGAACGCCGATCGCGAGGCCGCCGCGCAGCGGGGATGCGGGTACCGGCTCATCGGCGGGCGGGTCCTCCGCCCGGCCGTCACCCTCGGTCGCGCCGGCACCCTCCGTCCCCTCCGGCTGCGGTTCGTCCGTGGAGGGGGCGGGAGGCTCGGTGCCGGGCTCGTCGGCGCCCGTGGCACCGGCCAGTGCGAACGCGGCGGTCACGAGCGCGCTGCCGCCCGCCATCGCCGCGAGGACGGCGGCGACGCGGACGGCGGCCAAGCCGACACCGTGGGCGGCGGGGGCGGCCAGTGCCACGGCCGCGGCGGCGCCCAGCAGCACCGCCGGCACCGCGGCCCACGCGAGTCCCGATGTGCCGCCGCGCCGCGCCGCGAGCACGCCGGTGGCCGCCGCGGCGAGCAGCAGTGCCACCACCGCCGCGATCATCGGCCCGCCCCCGCGCTCGCCGTGTCCGCCTCGGTCAGCAGGTCCACCGCGAGGGCCCGGCCCGCGGGCTCCACTGACCAGCCCGCCGCCGCGGCGCGCTGCGACGCGGCCTGCCGCGAGATGCCGAGCTCCGCGGCCGCCGCCGTGATCGACATGCCCGTGTTCAACAAGGCGGTCACCTCCTGCCCCTCCCGTGATCTGCGGCCCACGATAAGGCCGAGCACCGACAGGATCGCCTCGGCGCGCGCGGCGGAGGCCCCGTCGGTCCCCCGGACCTGCACGGGGACCGCCGTGCTCTTCGCCGCCTCGACCGCCTCCCGCGCCGCCTCGTAGGCGCGGCCGCGCCCCGCGCGGGTCTGGGCGGGGAGTGGCGTCTCGACGGGGCCCACGCCGAGGCCGACGCTCCAGTGCCCATCGGTGAGAAGTGCGAGCGCGGCGTCGACGGCGACGGTGGCCTCGTCCGTGACGGCCTGCAGTTCGTCGCCCGCCGTACGGTCGGGCGCGCGGAGCCACGCGAGCGGTGCGAGCAGCGCGTGGGCCGCCTCCACGCGGTCGATGTCGGCGCGGCTGCCCCGCTGGTCGGCGGTGAGAACGAACATATCGCAAGTGTATGGGCTTGCCTAGGGTGATAGCAAGGTCGTGGTCTTGCGGCCTTGGTCGAGGCTCAGGTCAGCTCGGGGTGCCGCAGGAGCGCGCCACTGACGACGGCGCGCGGTGCGGTGCCCCTGGCCGCGAGCGCCCACCCCGCCACCAGGCCCAGGAAGTAGGCCACCGCGAGCACCCCGTACCCGGTCGCGCCCGTCGCCACCGTCATGGCGCTGAAGCCCGTGGCGCACGTCCCCACGGGGAACGTGAACGACCACCAGGTCAGCGCGAACGGCAACCCTTCCGCGTCGGCCAGTGCGGTGCGGGCGGTGAGGGTCAGCGCGACCGCCGTCCACATCAGCACCGCCACCGTGACCGTCCACCCGTAATCGGTGCCGAAACGCTGCAGCGCGGCGGCCGCATCCGGTCCCACCGCGAGGTGGGCGTTGGCGCCGAGCCCGTTCGCCGCGGTGATCGACTGCCCGAGCGGGCCGAGCACGATCCAGGCGGTCGGAACGATCGCCGGGGTCCACGCCGGCCCCCGGAGCAGGCGCAGGATCACGGCGGGCAGTACCAGCAGCGCGCTGACGAGGGTGAAGGCGAAGCAGCCGTAGCTGAACCACAGGAGCGCCGTGCGCGGCACGCCCGCGGGCGTGTACGGGAGCAGCACGGCCCCACCCGCCGCGGTGACCATGGGGGAGACGACCGGCATGAGCCACCCCGCGAAGGCGGCATCCGCGCGGTAGTGGCCGCCGCGGAACATCAGGGCCGGGATCAGGACCGCGAAGAACAGGCCCAGCGCGGAGCCGACCGTCCAGAGGGTGATCCCCACGACGAGGGCGGCCCGGAGTCCGATCCAATCCCTGCCCACCACTACGGCCCCGATGCCGACGGTGAGGAAGGCCATCGCCATCGCGCCGTAGAAGTTGCCGATCACGGGATCGCGGTGATGCCGGCGGGCGAACGCGGGATACCGGATCCAATGCGCGACGGTGCCGGTCGTCAGGATCGTGAGCAGGATCGCGGCCAGCGCCCAGACCGCGGCGGCAACGGTGCGGAGGCCCGGCACGTGGATCGGGAGGCCGACGGCCGCGGTGGCGACGATGCCGGTCCCCATCACCGACGCGAACCAGTTCGGCGTCAGGTTGGACACCGCCTCGCCCGGGGCCCGGAGATCGCGCAGCAGAACGCCCCGAGCGGGGCGGGTGGTGCGGGAGTCGGTGGTCGTCGCGTGCATGACGACCACACTGTCGCCGGCGGTCGCGACCCGGAACCCACAGGACGTCTATCTACCCATAGAATAGGGCTATGGAGATGCCGTCCGTCGAGTCGTTGCGCCTGCTGGTCGCCGTCGCCGACCTGGGGTCGATCTCCGCGGCCGCTCGCGCGTGCTCGATCTCCCAGCCCAGCGCCAGCTCCCGCCTGCGGCACCTCGAACGCCAACTGCGCCTCGACCTGTTGGACCGCCGCACCCGCGGCGCCGAACTCACCCCGGAAGGTGCCGCGGTCACCGAGTGGGCGCGCTCGGTGGTCAGCGCGATGTCCGCCCTGCAGACCGGTGCCGAGGCGCTGCGCTCCGACCACACCGTGCGCATCGCGTGCAGCCAGACCATCGCCGAGTACCTCATGCCTGCCTGGCTCGCCCGGCTGCGCGAGCACACCGACGAGCCCGTGCACCTGACCGTCGGCAACTCGGCCGCCGTGATCGCCGAGGTGCGGAGCCACATCGCCGACCTGGGCTTCATCGAGGGCCCGACGGTGCCCGACGACCTCGCGTCGCGCTCGGTGCGGATCGACCGGATGGTGCTCGTCGCCGCCCCCGGCGATCGGCTCGCCCGACGGCGCGACGACCGCCCCGTCACCGCGGCGGAGTTGGCGGACCTGCCGCTCGTCACGCGCGAGCCGGGCGCGGGAACCCGCGACGCGCTCGAGGCCGCGCTGCGGCGGGTCGGACTCCCGCCGAACCCGCACGCGGTGGCGCTCGGAACGAACGCGGCCGTCAAGATCATGGTCGCCGCGGGAGGCAGAGCGGCGGTGCTCAGTGAGCTCGCGGTGGCGGCGGAACTGCGCGACGGTCGCCTCGTCGAGATCCCCACCGCCGGTGTCGATCTGCATCGGCGCATGCGCGCGGTGCGGCGCAAGGACGCCGCACCGCGCGAGGTGGTCGACACCTTGCTCGCCGTTGCTAGCGGGCGCGCCGCCGGAACGCCGAGAGCACACCGAGGATCACCACGGTGACCAGCACGAGGAACATCGTGTTCGCGGCCGCACCGAAGAGGTCGCCGCGGTCCGACTGCGTGAACACCGTGACCGGCAACGTGCGCCAGGACGCTGGGTAGACCATGATCGTGGCGCCGAGTTCGCCCATGCACAGGGCGATCGACAGGCCCGCGGCCGCCGCGATCGACGGCAGGAGCAGGGGCAGCCGCACCGTCACGAGCAGGCGCACCGACGACGCACCGAGCGAACCACCCACCTTGTCCAGCATCGGATCCAGCTGCGAGACGGCAGCCGAGACCATCGAGTAGGCGAACGCGAAGACCAGGATCGCCTGCACCAGGATCACGATCGACGGGGTGCCGCCCAGCACCAGCGGCGGTGCTGAGAAGGCCACGAGCACGCCCAGGCCGACCACCACCGACGGGACCGCCACCGGGAGGTGGAAGAACGCGTCGACGGCGCCGCGGAGCCGGCCTGGCAGGCCCGGGACGGCGAGCGCCGCCCAGGTCCCGGCGACCACCGCGACGGCCGACGCGAGGAGCGCGGTCTGCACAGAGACGCCGATGCTGGCCGCGTTCTCGGGCGTGAACACCCCGGCGACGTGGTCCATCGTCAGAGCGGACGGCAGCACCGAGGTCCAGCTCGCACTGAACGCCGTGACCACGGTGACGGCGATCGGGGTGATCACCAGGGCCAGCAGCACCACGGCGAACACCACCCAGACGGCGGCGCGGGCCGCCGGATTGCGCACCAGCATCAGCGCACTCCCTTCCGCACGAGCAGGCGGTACGTGACGTACGCGCCGATGGAGATGACCAACTGCACCGTCGCCAGGACGGCGGCCGAGGCGAAGTCCTGGCCCACGATCGAGCGGGTGTAGATGAGCATCGGCACCGTGATGACGTCCTTGGCGCCCGTGAACAGCACGATCCCGAACTCGTTGAGCGTGAGCAGGAAGGTCAGCGAGCCCGCGGCGGCCAGAGCCGGAAGCACGGCGGGCAGGATGACGCGGGCGATGATGCGCAGCGGCCCCGCGCCGAGCGACGACGCGACATCGATCTGCACCGTCGGGAACTGGCCGAACGCCGCGAGCATCGGGCGCACGACGAACGGGGTGTAGAAAGCGATCTCGGCGAGGACCACGCCCCACAGCGACGTCGTGAACGACCCCGTCGGCACGCCCAGGGCCTGCGCCACGCCCACCGGACCGAGCAGCACGCCGAGCGCCAGCGGGATGAGGAAGCTGGGGAAGGAGACCACGACCTCGATCAGCCGCGCGACCGCCGCTGTCCCGGGGAAGGGGACGAACGCCAGCACCAGCGCGAGGAACGTGCCGGCGATCAGGCATCCGGCCGTCGAGAGTGCCGCGACCTTCACCGTCGTGCCCAGGGCGCTGAGCACCGCGCCGTCGGTGAGGGTGTCGCGCCAGGTCGCGAGGCCGGCGGGGCGCTCCGCCTTGTCGGTGAACGTGCGCGCCACGATCCCGACCAGCGGATACACGACGGCGACGAGGATGAACGCGACCGGCGGCAGCACCCACACCCAGCGCGGGACCGCGTGGCCCGGCTCGGCCGACGGTGCCTGCGGAGCGGTCGGGGCGTCGAGAACAGCGGTCACCTGGGCACCACCATGACGTCGGCGGGAGCGACCTCGACCCACAGCGTCTCGGCCCGCAGGGGCGCCTCGGTGAGCACCGGCACGTCGACACCGATCGTCTCGCCCGTGTCGGTGACCCGCGCGGTGACGTGTCGGACGGCGCCCCGCCATTGCTCCTGCTCGACGGTCACCCGCAGCCCGTTCGACGGTGCCGTGCGGGTGAACCGCCACGCCCACGGCCGGACCGCGAGGAGGTGGTCACCGTCGGGCAGCGGCCGGGAGGTGCGCAGCGCTCCGCCCGGCAGGACGTCCGCGCCGCCGAGGAAGGTCGCGGTGAACCGCGTCGGCGGGCGGTGGAAGAGCTCCTCGGTGGTGCCGATCGCCTCGAGCCGGGCGTCGCGCATGATCGCGACCCGGTCGGCCAGGGCGAGCGCCTCGCTCTGATCGTGCGTCACGTAGACCATCGCGACGTCGGGGAGCTCGCGGCGCAGGCGCTGCAGTTCGCCGAGCATGTCCTTGCGCATCCCGGCGTCGAGTGCGGACAGCGGCTCGTCGAGCAGCACGACGTCCGGGCGGGTGGCGAGCGCGCGGGCAATGGCGACGCGCTGCTGTTGCCCGCCGGACAACTGCCGCGGCAGACGATCCGCGTACTCCGCCATGCCGACCATTCCGAGTACCTCGGCGACGCGGGGCGCGATCTCCGCGCGATCCGCGCGGCGCGACCGCAGGCCGAAGGCCACGTTCTTCGCGACGGTCATGTGCGGGAACAGGGCGTAGCTCTGCACGACGATGCCGATGCCGCGCTTGGCGGGCGAGAGGTGCGTGACGTCGCGGCCGTCGATGGTGACGGTGCCGGACGAGACCCGTTCGAAGCCGGCGATCGCCTTGAGAGCGGTGGACTTGCCCGAGCCGGACGGTCCGAGCAGGGCGACGGTCTCGCCGCGGGCGACCTCGAAACTGCAGTCCCGCAGGGCGACCGTGTCGCCGTAGGCGACGCTGACGTCCTGGAGGCCGACGGCGACCGCGCGGCGGACCGTGCGGTCCACCGCGTCGTCGTCGAGGCCCTTGGGCGCGGCGGACAGGGCGGAGCGGGCGTCCTTCGGCGCGGTCACTGGCCCGTGGCCTTCTCGTACGCCTTGACGTCCGCGTCCAGTCCGCCGAGGACCTCGTCCCAGTTCGGGTACCAGATCTCGACGCCGTCGAGAGCCGTGCGAAAGGCGTCGGCCTCGGGGCCGGAGGCGGTGACGTCCGAGCGGACCGGTGCACCCCAGGCACGCGCCGGAACGTTCTGCTGGACGTCCTTGGAGAGCAGATGCTCCATGAGCTTCGTGCCGTTACCCGCGTGGGGCGCCTTGTCGGCGAGGCCCATGTAGTACGGCAGTGGCAGCGTGGTGCGCTTGCCGTTCCAGGTGGGGTAGAAGACCTCGTAGGCGACCTTGTCGGCGGCGATCGCCGCGAGGGCCATCTGGACGTCGGAGTTCGCGACGGTCAGCTCGCCCTTGGAGGTCTTCGGGCCGAGCTTGCCGGTGGACGTCGACGGGCCGACGTTGTTGGGCTGGAGGTCGGCGAGGTACTTCAGCGCGGCCTCCTTGCCCATGACGTGCTGGAGGAGCAGCAGCAGCGCGGTGCCGTCGCCGGCCTTGCCGGGCGTCGAATACTGGATCTTCTGCTTGAACGCCGGACCCGTGAACTCGGACCAGTCGGCGGGCTTGGGCTGCGCCGCGGTGTTGCGGATCATCGCGAAGTAGTTGTTGACCACCGCCACGTAGGTGCCGTCGGCGGCCTTGAGCTCCGCCGGCACCGCCGAGGTGTCGACGGCGGACTTCGCCAGGGAGCCCTGCTGCTGGGCCTGCTGGATGAACGGGGGCAGGGTGACGAGGACGTCGACCTGCGGATTCGCCTTCTCCTTCTGGGCGCGGGAGACGACCTCGCCCGAGCCGGCTTCGACGAGCGCGACCTTGACGCCGGTGCGGCGGGTGAAGTCCTCGAACTCGGCCTTGTACCAATCGCCGAGGCCGTCGGCGCTGTAGACGGTCACGGTGTCCGAAGATCCGGTGCCGCCGCCGGTGCCGCCGCACGCGGCGACGGCGAAGACCGCGGCGACGGCCGTGATCGCGGAGAGGGATCGGGTGATACGCATGGGGGAGTGCCCTTCGTTCGAGTGGAGCGGAGGTGGTGGTCGGGTTGTGACGGTGTTCGGTGGGGTCAGGCCGGGAAGTGCCGCCGGGCGAAGCCGTGGGCGATGGTCATGCCGACACCGGAGGTCACGATGCGCACGCTGAGGCGCTCCTCCGGTTCGGCGACGAGGTAGGGGCGGAGGGGACTGGAGGCGTAGACGCCCTGCCAGCGCTCGATGATCCGCAGACCTTCGACGCCCAGGACCCGGGTCGCTTCGGCGCGGAGGATCTCGGTGACGGACTCATCGAGGAACGGGTCGACGGTGCGCTCGGTGTGGTGGGAGTCGCCGATGAGCAGGGTGCCGTCGGGACGCTGCGTGAACATGACGTTCGCGTCGATGCCCAACAGGTCGGGCCGGTCCGCCTCCATCCGCGCGCGGAGGGCGGCCGCGGCGCTCGTCTCGGCGAAGGCCGCGTAGCGCAGGAGTGAGGTCGCGGTGAGGACCGCGGGGGTCACGGCCGCGCCGGGGTCGGCCGCGCGGGCCATCTGCAGCGCGCACCGGTCCACCCGGTGCTCCTCGGCGAGGGTGGGGTAGAGGTGATCGAGGTCGTGTCCGACGCACACGATCACCCGCTGTGCCTCGATCGGGCCGCGGCTGGTGTGGGCGCGGGTGCCATCGAAGCCGAGGTAGGCGGTGCCGAAGCGGACCTCGGCGCCGGGCTGCGCGCCGACCCAGGCGGCCAGTCGCGCGACGGTGACCCGCGGGTCGACGCGCAGGTCCGCGAGCAGCGCGGCGCCGCCCACCACGTCGCCGGCGCCGCCGGGCAGTTCCCCGCGGACCTCGTCCGGGGTGCGGAGGGCGACCTCGCCGGGCCGGGCCGCGGCGAGTTCCTCGAGCACGGCGAGCTCGGTGGCGTGGCGCGCGACCGCGAGGCCGCCGGTCGCGCGGACTCCGAGGCCGGCCCGGCCGTCGAGGTCGAGCCAGCGCTCGCGGGCCAGGTGCGCGAGCTCGGCGAGGTCGCCGGACTGTCCGGTGACGCACGCGTGCCCGAAGTTCCGGATGGAGGCGCCCACGGCGCGGCTGTCGCGCTCGACGACGGTGACCGTCAGGCCGCGGTCCAGGGCCTCCACGGCGTGCGCCAGACCCACGATCCCGGCGCCGACGACGAGGACGTCCGTTGCGGTGTTCATGGCTCCCAGCCTGGCGTCCCGGTGCGACCCTTGGCAAGACGGATCGCTCGATGTCTATACAAGTTGGCTAGCTGTACATCGAGGTAACACGGTCGTTCATCGACTGTTCACCGACAGTGCAGGTCTGAATCGGTCTCACTTGTATACTCAGTGGCGTGGTCGCAGCTCAGCCCCTTCATCAACGCCTTGCCGCGGAGTTCCGTGCGCGCATCGCCTCCGGCCGCTGGCCGGAGGGCGAGCAGGCGCCCAGCGAGGCGCTGTTGTGCGAGGAGTTCGGCACGTCGCGCGGGCCGGTGCGCCAGGCGCTGGCCACCCTGCGCGCGGAGGGCCTGATCGTCGGCGGTCAGGGTCGCTCGCCGATCGTCCGCCGCAACGTCCCCAGCCATAGCGCCAGCGCCCTCGGCTCGTTCACCGCCTGGGCCCGCGAACAGGGCCGTGAACCCGGACAGCGCACCACCCTCCAGGCCCGCGTCCCCGCGTCCCCGGACATCGCCGAGCGCCTGCAGGTGGAGCCGGGGGAGCCCGTTCTGGAGCTCCGCCGCGTCCGCACGCTCGACGGTGCTCCCGCGCTCTGCGAGACCATGCACTTCGTCTGGTCGCTCGGCAAGCGCCTGATGGAGTTCGACCCGGACACCGGCTCGGTGAACCGCTTCCTCCTGGACGCCGGCGCCGACCTGTACGCCTCCACCCATCAGATCGATGCCGTCGCCGCGACCGCCGAGGACGCGGCGCAGCTCGGCCTCGCGGAGGGCGCGCCGCTGCTGCGGGTGCGCCGCACCACGACCGACGCCGCCGGCGACGTCGTCGAATACGGCGAGGACCGCTACGTCCCCGGTGTGACCACCGTGATCGTCGAGAACCGACTCTTCGCGGCGCCGAGCCCGGCGTTGCGCTCCGTCCCCGTCAGGAGAGATGCATGACCCGCACCATCGACCTCGTCGCGCTGGACATGGCCGGCACCACCATCGACGACGGCGGCGCCGTGTACGAGGCGCTGCGCGGCGCCGTCGAGGACGGCGGTGCGGCCGTCGCGCAGGCCGACCTGCAGGTGTGGATGGGCACCGACAAGGTGGAGGCCATCACCAACCTGCTGCGCCTCGGCGGTGTCGAACCCACGCCCGAACGGGTCGACGCGGGTTTCGCGCGCTTCCGCGAGCGCCTGCAGGAGGCGTACGCGTCGACCCCGCCCACCGCGATCGACGGGGTACCCGCCGCGCTCGCCGGGCTCCGCGGACGGGGGATCAAGGTCGCGCTGACCACTGGTTTCGACGACGCCGTCGCCCTGCCACTGCTCGCCGCGCTCGGCTGGAAGATCGGCGACGGTGCGGACGCGACCGTCGACGCCGTGGTCACCACCTCCGACGTGGCCGCGGGGCGCCCGGCGCCGTACATGATCCACCGCGCGATGGAGCGCACCGGCGTCCGCGACGTCCGCCGCGTGCTCGCCGCGGGCGACACGGCCGTCGACGTGCAGGCCGCGAACAATGCGGGCGCCGTGTCCGTGGGCGTCCTTACCGGCAAGGCCGACCCGCAGATGCTCGCCGATGCCGGCGCAGACCACGTGCTCGGCGGCGTCGTCGACATTCCGGCATTGCTCGACGGAGCGGCGCAGGACTGAAGGCTTGCGCTTGCCTGCGTCAAGCCTCTCGGCTTGCAGGCATCCGGGCGTCGAGGAGCAGCCCGGCGATGCCGGTGGCCATCAGGACCCCGCTGATCACGACGAGCCACGGCGAGGACTCGCCGGTGAGCGCGTCGCCCAGCAGGACGACGGCGATCGTGCCGGGCGCGAGCCCCGCCACCGTCGCCCCGAAGTACGGCCAGAACGGGACCGGGGACAGCGCCGAGGCGTAGTTGACGAGCGAGAAGGGCGCGGCGGCGATGAGCCGCAGCGAGCCCACGGCCAGCCATCCCCGGGCCCGGAGCCGGGCGGCGATCGGCGCGTAGGCGCGGTGCTCCCGGGCCCGCGCGATGACGCGCGACGGGTGCCGGCGGTCGATCTCCCGGACGCCGAGGAAGGCGACCGACGCCGCGACGGTCGACGCCGCCATGCACACCGCGATCCCCACCACCGGGCCGAACAGGAACCCCGCGGACACCGTGAACATGGTGCGCGGGATCGGGAGGATCGTGACCACCGCGTGCGCGACGAAGAACAGGGCGAGGAACCACGGTCCCGTCGAATCCGCCCAGGCCCGGATCGTGGCGGCGCCGGGGTGCGGCAACAGCATGCCGAGCGCGACCAGTCCGAGGATCACGGCACCGCCGACCGCCGCCCGGACCACCAGTCCGCGGTCGCCGGGCCGGATCCGAGATTCGTTGGCACCCACGGGACGACCCTACTGGGGCGTAGCGAACGCAATCGGTTAACGTGGGTTCTCGGACGCCGTTGTGACGCGACGGCGCGTGCGCGGCCGTGCGTGTGCGCGGCCACAGGTGAGGAGGCCCACGTGGTGGACAGTCCCTTTGAGGCGTGGCGTGAGTCCGTCGGCGCCGTGCTCGCGAAGTCGCGCGGCGGGACGCCGCCCGAGGACCCGATCGCCGCGTTGACCACCCCCACCGAGGACGACGGGGTGCAGATCGCGCCGCTCTACTCGCAGCGGGACGAGTTGCCCGAGGCGCCCCTGCCCGGCGCGTTTCCCTTCGTCCGCGGCGGGAACCCGACCCCGGACGTGCGCCTGGGCTGGAAGGTCGCCGAGCGCTTCGACGGCACGACGGACTCGGCGGACGTGCTCGGCGCGCTGGAGTCCGGTTCGAGCGCGCTCTGGTTGACCCGTCCCGATCCCGCCCCGCTGCTCGAGGGCGTCTACCCGGACATGGCGCCGATCCTGCTCACCGCCGGCGGCCGCGCGGCCGACGCCGCCGCGCAGGTGTACGCGGCCCTCGACAGGGCGGCGCAGTCCGACGCCTACCGCGCCGACCTGGTGCGTGTCAGCCTCGGTGCCGCACCGCTCACCTCGCAGGTGGTCGGTCGTTCCGACGTCACCCTCGACGAGGCGGTCGAACTGGCCGGTGCCGCCGATGCTCGCGCCGAGGACGTCCGCGCGCTCGTCGCCGACGGTGCCGACCTGCACAACGCCGGCGCGACCGCGGCGCAGGAGCTGGGCCTGACCGCCGCCGCAGCGCTCGACCAGGTGCGCGCTCTCGTCGCCGCGGGCCTCCCCGTGGCCGCCGCGCTGCGCCAGCTGACCGTGCGGCTCGCGGCCACCGACGACCAGTTCCTCACCCTCGCCAAGATCCGCGCCTGGCGCACGGTCTGGGCGCGGGTCGCGCGGCAGCTCGGCGCAGCGGAGGCCGGCAACGCCCCCGTGCACGCCGTCACCTCGCTCGCCGCGACCACCCAGCGGGATCCCTGGGTCAACATGCTCCGCACCACCGTCGCCGCCTTCGGCGCGGGCCTGGGCGGCGCCGACTACGTCACCACCCTCGACTACGACGAGGCACTGCCCGGCGGCGTCGACGGGTACTCCGCCGCCTTCGCGCGACGGATCGCGCGCAACACCCAGCTGTTGCTGCTCGAGGAGTCGAACCTCGGCCGCGTCGTCGACCCCGGCGCCGGCTCGTGGCACGTCGAGTCGCTCACCGACGACCTCGCCCGCGCGGCCTGGGCCGTTCTCCAGTCCGTCGAGGCCGCGGGCGGGTTCGCCCGCGGTGCGGCCGAAGAGACCATCGCGACGCAGCTCGGAGAGTCCGCCGACCGCCGCGACGCCGCCGTGGCCCGGCGCGCGAAGAAGCTGACGGGGGTGAACGAGTTCCCGAACCTGGCCGAGCCGCCGGTGGCACCGTCGGCCGCGACCAACGGCCCCGTCGTTCGGGCCCACGCCGCGCCGTTCGAGGCCCTGCGCACCCGTTCGGACGCCTTCCTGCGCGAGCACGGCGTGCGTCCGCGGGTCCGGATGGTGACGATCGGTACCGTCGCGCAGCACAACGGCCGCTCGACGTTCCTGACCAACCTCCTCGCCTCCGGCGGCATCGAGACGGTCCTCGACGCGGCCGAGCAGGCCGCCGGCGCGGCCACCCTCGACGGCACGCCGGGCGCGAAGATCGCCGCGCTGGCCGGATCCGACGCCGGGTACGTCGAGGAGGGCGAGGCGCTGGCCCGCGCTCTGCGCGACGAGGGCTGGCTGGTGCTCCTGGCCGGTGCGCCGGGCACCGTCGACGACGGCCTCATCGACATCTATCTGCACGCGAAGATCGACGCCGCCACGGCGCTGGACGATCTGCTGACCCGGCTGGGGGCATGAGATGACTGACACCACCATCGGCAGCTTCGCCGACGTCCCGTTCGAGGAACTACCCGGCGCGACGCCGTCGTCCGCCGACGTCGACGCCTTCGTCGAGGCCTCCGCGGCGGCGTACGCGTACACCCCGGAGCAGCTCACCTGGACGACTCCGGAGGGGATCGACGTCAAGCCCGTCTACACGCGGGCCGACCGCGACGCCGTCGCCGCGGCGGGGTACCCCGTCGACTCCTACCCGGGCGCGGTGCCGTTCCTGCGCGGCCCGTACCCGACGATGTACGTCAACCAGCCGTGGACGATCCGGCAGTACGCGGGCTTCTCGACCGCCGCGGAGTCCAACGCCTTCTACCGGCGGAACCTCGCCGCCGGGCAGAAGGGCCTCTCGGTGGCCTTCGACCTGGCGACGCACCGCGGCTACGACTCCGACCATCCGCGCGTCACCGGCGACGTGGGCATGGCCGGCGTGGCCATCGACTCGATCCTCGACATGCGGCAGCTCTTCGACGGCATCGACCTGGGCGGCGTCTCCGTCTCGATGACCATGAACGGCGCGGTCCTGCCGATCCTCGCGCTCTACGTGGTGGCCGCGGAGGAGCAGGGCGTCGGCCCCGAGAAGCTCGCCGGCACCATCCAGAACGACATCCTCAAAGAGTTCATGGTGCGCAACACCTACATCTATCCGCCGGTGCCGTCCATGCGGATCATCTCCGACATCTTCGCGTACACCTCGCAGAAGATGCCGAAGTTCAACTCCATCTCGATCTCCGGCTACCACATCCAGGAGGCCGGGGCCACGGCCGATCTCGAGCTCGCGTACACCCTCGCCGACGGTGTCGAGTACATCAAGGCAGGCATCGAGGCGGGCCTCGACGTGGACACGTTCGCGCCGCGCCTGTCGTTCTTCTGGGGCATCGGCATGAACTTCTTCATGGAGGTCGCCAAGCTCCGCGCCGCGCGCCTGCTGTGGAGCGAGCTCGTGGCCGAGTTCGACGCGAAGAACAGCAAGTCCCTGTCGCTGCGCACGCACTCGCAGACGTCCGGCTGGTCGCTCACCGCGCAGGACGTCTTCAACAACGTCGCGCGCACCTGCGTCGAGGCGATGGCGGCGACGCAGGGCCACACCCAGTCGCTGCACACCAACGCGCTCGACGAGGCCATCGCGCTGCCCACGGACTTCTCCGCGCGCATCGCCCGCAACACCCAGCTGGTGCTGCAGCAGGAGTCGGGCACCACCCGGCCGATCGACCCGTGGGGCGGCTCGTACTACGTCGAGACGCTCACGCACGAGCTGGCCGAGCGCGCCCGCGCCCACATCCGTGAGGTCCAGGAGGCCGGCGGCATGGCGAAGGCCATCGGCGAGGGCATCCCGAAGCTCCGCATCGAGGAGGCCGCGGCACGGACGCAGGCGCGCATCGACTCGGGCCGCCAACCCGTGATCGGCGTGAACAAGTACCAGGTGGCCGAGGACACCGCGATCGAGCTGCTCAAGGTCGACAACTCGAAGGTCCGTGCCGAGCAGCTCGCCAAGCTCGAGCGGCTGCGCGCGGAGCGCGACCCTGAGGAGGTGCGGGCCGCCCTCGCGAACCTCACCCGGGCGGCGTCCGCCGAGGGCGGGGCGAACCTGGAGAACAACCTCCTCGCCCTGGCGATCGACGCGGCCCGGGCCAAGGCCACCGTCGGCGAGATCTCCGATGCACTGGAGCAGGTCTACGGCCGGCACCAGGCCGAGATCCGTACGCTCAGTGGCGTGTACCGCGACGAGGCGGGTTCCGCCGATAACATCCAGACCGCTACCGAGCTGGTCGAGAAGTTCGAGGAGGCCGACGGCCGCCGTCCCCGCGTGCTCATCGCCAAGATGGGGCAGGACGGCCACGACCGCGGCCAGAAGGTGATCGCCACCGCCTTCGCCGATCTCGGCTTCGACGTGGACGTGGGCCCCCTGTTCTCGACGCCCGAGGAGGTCGCGCAGCAGGCCGCCGACAACGACGTGCACGTCGTCGGCGTCTCGTCGCTGGCCGCCGGGCACCTGACGCTCGTGCCCGCGTTGCGCGACGCGCTCGCGGAGGTCGGCCGACCGGACATCACGATCGTGGTCGGCGGCGTCATTCCGCCCGGCGACTTCGACGAGCTGTACGCGGCCGGCGCCTCGGCGATCTACCCGCCCGGCACCGTCATCGCCGATGCCGCGGTGAACCTGCTGCACGAGCTGGGGAACAAACTGGGGTACTCGCTGGCGTGATGACCGTCGCCGAGCTCGCGGAAGGGGTCCGGGCCGACAAGCGCGCCGTGCTGGCGCGCGCGATCACCCTCGTGGAATCGCGGCGCCCCGACCATCAGGCCCTCGCGCAGGAACTCCTGCTCGCGGTGACCCCGGGTCCCGACGCGCCGATCGCCACCCGGGTGGGCATCACCGGCGTGCCCGGGGTGGGGAAGTCGACCACCATCGAGGCGCTGGGCAACCACCTGATCTCGCTGGGGCACAAGGTCGCCGTCCTCGCCGTGGACCCGTCGTCCACCCGCAGCGGCGGATCCATCCTGGGCGACAAGACGCGCATGGGCACCCTCGCCGTGAACCCGCGCGCGTACATCCGGCCGTCGCCCACCTCGGGGACGCTCGGCGGCGTCGCGAAGGCCACGCGCGAGACGATGGTGCTCATGGAGGCCGCCGGCTTCGACGTGATCCTGGTCGAGACCGTCGGCGTCGGGCAGTCCGAGGTCACCGTCGCGAACATGGTGGACACGTTCGCCTTCCTCACCCTGGCGCGTACCGGCGACCAGCTGCAGGGCATCAAGAAGGGCGTGCTCGAGCTCGCGGACGTGGTGGCGGTCAACAAGGCCGACGGCGATCACGTCGTGGAGGCGCGCGTCGCGGCCCGCGAGCTGTCGAGCGCGCTGCGCCTGATCCACCCGCGCGGTTCCCTGTGGCGCCCGCCCGTGCTCACGCAGAGCGCCGTCGAGGGCACCGGCATCCCCGAGTTCTGGGACGCGATTCTGCGGCACCGCACCACCCTGCAGGAGGCGGGGGAGTTCGACCGCCGCCGCCGGCAACAGCAGGTCGACTGGACCTGGACGATGGTCCGGGACGCGATCCTCGGCCGCGTCGAGCACTCCGACGGGGTCCGTTCGGTGCGGTCCGAGGTCGAGGCCGCGGTCCAGGACGGCTCGCTGACCCCCGCCCTCGCGGCGCAGCGGATCCTCGACGCCTTCGACGGACGCTGACGCGCGGGATCTGCGCACCCGTGCCTGAGCTGTCGCCCCGGGAGGACGTCAACCGGCGCCTGCTCCGGGCACGGGACGCGATGGACCGGCACTACGCGGAGCCCCTCGATGTCCCGGCGGTGGCGCGGATCGCGCACATGTCGGCCGCCCACTTCTCCCGGGAGTTCGCCGCGGTCTTCGGCGAGACGCCGCACAAGTACCTGCAGCGCCGCCGGATCGAACGCGCGATGGCGAGGTTGCGCGACACCGACCTGGCGATCACCGACATCGCGTTCGACGTGGGCTTCGGCTCGTCCGGCACGTTCAGCCGGACCTTCCGCAAGATCGTGGGGCGCTCGCCGTCCCTGTACCGCCGCGAGGTCGCCCCGGTGCGCGCCCCGGGGTGCGTCATCCGGGCGTGGACGCGGCCGTCGGATTGAGCAGTTTCGGATAAGCGGAGCCCACGCGGGCTTCGTAGGCTCAGTGCCATGTTCACCTCCATCGCCATCACGTCCGTGTTCGTCCTCGACCAGAACGAGGCCCTCGACTTCTACGTCGGCAAGCTGGGCTTCGAGGTCCACGACGACGTCGACATGGGGTTCATGCGCTGGCTGACCGTCGCACTGCCGTCCGAGCCGCAGCGCCAACTCCTCCTGGAGGTCCCGGGAGTGGCCGGCGGTAGCCCGGAGACGACCGCCGCGCAGCGGGATCTGCTCACCAGGGGTGCGCTCGGCGTGGCCTGCATCCTCACGACCGACGACTGTCGCGCCGCCTACGCGAAGCTCAGCGCCCAGGGCGTCGAGTTCACCGAGGAGCCGCAGGAGCAGCCCTACGGCATCGACTGCGCTCTGCGGGATCCGTTCGGCAACCAGATCCGGATCACCCAGCCGAAGCAGGGCCCCGTGGAGATCACCCAGGCCGACGTGGACCGTTGGTCCGGGGCGTGAGCCCACGTCAGGGCAGCAGGCGATCGCGGGCCGCGCGCGCCACCGCGGCCGCGCGACTGGACACGCCCAACTTGGCGTAGATGTGCTCGACGTGCGACCCGACGGTCGAGAGCGCGATCCCGAGTGCCCCGGCTATTCGGCGGTTGGTCGCACCGTCGGCCAGGAGGCGCAGCACGTCAAGTTCCCGGGCCGTCAGCACCGTGCCCGACGGTGCCGTCGCGTTCCGCGCCAGGGCGACCAGCTGTGGGCACAGCCACACCAGGAATCCACGGGCATGCGGCGGGACGTCGGGACTGTCGAAGCTGAGATGCATCGCCCCGATCAGCTCGGTGCCGTCGGTGAGGGCCATCGACGTGCCCTCGCGGAACCCCGCGGGCGCGAGCAGCGATCGGGCGGTGGGACCGTTCCGGAATCCGGGGAGGTCCTCCCAGAACAGGGGGCGCCCCGGATCGGCGACGACCGCCGTGAACGCGGGCTCGGCCTCTATCGAGCCCGCGAGGTACCGCCGGACCGGCTCGCGGTAGCCCCACGTGATGTGTGGTCGCATCACCGCCCTCGAGGACTCCCGGAAGCAGAGCGCCCCCGCGGCGGCGGGGAGCGCCGCGCGCGTGAGTTCGACCAGCCACTGCGCGTCGGCCACCGGCGGGGACGTCGTCATGCCGTCATTGTGTCGTCACTCCGCCAGCGCCGGAGTCGAATCGAGCCACGGGTTCACCTGCTCCAGCACCGCTCCCACGGCGAGCACCACGGCGTCGGCGTGGTGCCCGCCCGCGATCTGCAGTCCCACCGGCAGCCCGCCGGCCGTGAAGCCCGCCGGGACGGACAGTGCCGGCGCGGTGAGCATGTTGTACGGGTAGGTCAGCAGCCAACCGAGGAGACGGCGACGGAGCGGTTCACCGTCGAGCCACTCCGGGGCGAACCGGTCGTTCGGGAACGCCGCCGTCGCCAGCGTCGGGGAGATCAGCACGTCGTAGTCGTGCATGAACGCGGCGTACGTGTCCCACATCGCACCCTGGAAGACGTCGGCGCGACCGATGTCGACGGCGGTGAGGTGCTCGCCGGCGAGGATCACGTCGATCAGTTCGTCGTCGACCGTGCCCCGTGAAGCCCGCCAGTCGAGCAGGTCGTGCTCGGAGGCGAAGGCGGGAAGCCAGACGCCGTTCCACATCGCCTCCTCCGGATCGCCCCAGGCGGGCGTCGCCTCGGTCACGGTGGCGCCGGCCGTCGCGAGTCGCTCGACGGCGGCCGCGCAGATCCCCGCCACCTCCGGGTCGACGTGGCCGAAACCCAGGTCGGGGGAGTAGGCGACGCGCAGGCCTTCGGCGGTCGCTGCGCGCACGGCGGATCCGAACGAGGAGCCCGTCCGCGGGAACGACATCGGATCGCGACTGTCGGCCCCGGACACGACGTCGAGCATGAGGGCGGCGTCGGCGACGGTCCGCGTGATCGGGCCGTGATGGGCCCACTCGTAGAACCGGCCGGGCATGATGGTCTGCGGCACGAGGCCCCTGCTCGGTTTGAAGCCGACGACCCCGCACAGTGCCGCGGGCACCCGCACCGAACCCCCGCCGTCGCTCCCCTCGGCGAGTGGCCCGAGTCCTGCGGCCACGGCCGCGGCCGCGCCGCCGGACGAGCCACCGGGCGTGTACCCCGCGCGCCACGGGTTCTGGGTCGGGCCGAACAGATGATTGTCCGTTCCGCCGTAATAGCCCGATTCGGGGGTGTTGGTGCGGCCCAGGAAGAGTCCGCCCGCGGCGGCGAGCCGCTCCACGATCGGCGCGTCCGCATCGGCGACCTGATCCTTCAAGGGCAGCATCCCGAACGTGAGTGGGCGTCCCTTCTGCGCGGTGAGGTCCTTGATCGTGTACGGCACGCCGCCGAGCGGACCGAGGTCATCACCCGCCTCGCGGCGCCGGTCGAGCTCCGCCGCGTCGGCGCGGACCTGCTCGGCGTCGAAGTGAACGATCGCGTTGAGAGCGGGGTTGATCCGCTCGACGCGGTCGATCACGGCCTCGGCGACCGAGCGCACGGAGACGCTGCCCTCGGCGACCCGGGCCGCGAGATCGGTGGCACTGATCCAGGTGAGATCGACGGCATCGGAGGTGGTCATAGTGGCTCCTTCTTCTCTGGTCCGTGTCGAACGCTAGGCAGGGCGCCACCGCGGTGGTATCGGACGAATGCCCGATACCGGCCGTCGCCCGGAAGTCGTACGGTGCGCGGCCGGGACCGGCTGCGGGGCGGGGGCCGCCGGTCCGTGTCACGATGGGGCCATGTCGGCACTGGTGATCTGCGCGTCCTCCCACCACGGCAACACCCGGAAGGTGGCCGATCGGATCGCCGGGGTGCTGGCCGCGCCGGTGCTGGCGCCCGCCGAGGTGACTGAGGAGCAGATCGACATCGCTGACCTGGTCGGATTCGGCTCGGGCGTCTACTGGATGGCCTTCGACCCCGAGCTCGTCCGTCTGGTTCGTGGGCTCACGGCGAGGCCCCGTGGCACCGCTTTCGTCTACGCCACCAGCGGTCTGCCGGAGACGCCGCTGCGTCGGTACACCCGCGCTCTCGCGGACGAACTCACCACGGTGGGCTTCCACGTCGCCCCCGAGGTGTTCCACTGCCGCGGCTTGGACACGATGGGCCCGTTCGCCCTGGTCGGGGGCATGAACAAGGGACGTCCCAGCGCCGTGGATCTCGCCGCCGCGGAGGGCTTCGGCCGGCGACTGGCGCGATCGCAGCCTTAAGCGGACGGCGTTCGCCTGCTCGGTTGTGGTGCGCATCACACCGGCCTACTGTGGGATCCGTGACGCAGAAGGTCGCGGACGTGATTGCAAATGCTTTGTATGCGTACGGTTTTCGTCACGCGTACGGCATTCACGGCGCCAACTCCGAGGACCTCTTCGCCGCCCTCCTCCGCGCGCCCGCCGGCCGTCGCCTGACGGTGACGATCGCCAAGCACGAGTTCGGCGCGGGGGCCATGGCCGACGGCTCGGCCCGCATGACCGGCCGTCCCGGTTGCCTGATCGCGACCTCCGGCGGGGCGGCCATGAACTGCGTTCCGGCCCTGGCAGAGGCGCATCAATCCCGATCGCCGGTCCTCGCGCTGATCGGCAGCCCCCCGACCGCTGCGGAGGGGCGCGGTGCCTTCCAGGACATGTGCGCCGCCCCGCGCACCGTCGACGCGCTCGCCGTGCTGCGCGGAGTCACGGGCTTCGCCGCCAAGGTCTCCGTCCCGGAGGACCTGGCTCCCGCGCTCGACGGGGCACTCGCGGCCCTCGAGCAGGGGCTGCCCGCAGCGCTCCTGCTGCCCAAGGACGTCCAACTCGCGGAGCACTCCGGATCGGTGAACCGTGCCCCCGCCCCTCCCGGCCCGGAGGCTCCGTCGGACGAGGTGATCCGGCTCGTGCGCGCATCACGCAGGCCCCTGATCCTGCTCGGTGAGGCGGCGTCCCGGGCGGGGCTCGCCGGCCCGGTCGCCGAGCTCGCCGCCGCCACGGGCGCGGTCGTCGCCGTCGGACCCAACGGCCGGGACGCCGCGCCGCGGACCGGCGTCGTGGGCGTCGCGGGCGTCATGGGCCATCCGTCGGTGCCCCGCGTCGCCGCGGAGGCCGACCTGATCCTCACGCTGGGCACCGACCTCGACCTCATGGACCGCAGCGGACTCGACGCCGCGCTGGACGTCACCTGCGCGGTGCACGTCGCCGCCGAGCCGCCGCTGCGGGAGGTCACGATCCACGAGTCGGCCCGCGACCTGACCGCGTACACCCGAGCGCTCGCCGGTGCCGCGGGCGCTCGCCGGCGGACCCCGTGGACCGACACCGCCCCCGTACCGATCACGGTGCCCCGGAACGACTCGGGGCTGATGACCTGCGCGGACGCCGTCGACGCGCTGGCCGCCGCGATCCCGGGCGACGCCCTGGTGTTCGCCGACGCCGGTAACGCCGGCGCCGCGGCGGTCCATCGCCTTCCGCTCGGCACCGGGACGCGCTTCCTGGTGGCACTCGGCATGGGCGGCATGGGGTTCGGCATCGCGGCCGGCATCGGCGCCGCGATCGCCACCGGCCGCCCCACCGTGATCCTCGCAGGCGACGGCGCGTTCTTCATGCACGGCATGGAGATCCACACCGCGATCGAGGCGGATGCGCCGGTCCTGCTCGTCGTGCTCAACAACGACGCCCACGCCATGTGCGTGGCCCGCGAGGAGAAGTTCTTCCCCGACCTGACCAGTATCAACCGGTTCCGGCCGAGCCGGATCGCCGACGGCCTCGCCGCCATGTTCCCGACCCTGCCCGTCCGCTCGGTCACCACGCCCGACGGTGCTCGGTCCGCCGCCGCCGCGCTCCTGTCCGGCCCCGGCCGCGGACCGTCGTGCCTGGAGATCGCGACCGACCCCACGGAGATCCCGCCGTTCACAGCGCTGCTGCCCGACACCGCGAAGGAGCGTTCATGATCCCGGCGATCGACATCGAGGGAACCATCCGGATCGAGAGTCACCCGCGCCCCGTCGCGCAGCCGATCCTCGTCGACCGACTCCGGTCGGTGTACCCGCACCAGCAGATCTACGGCGACTTCTGCCCGGTGCAGTCCTACGTGGACGCGCCGCCCGACGAGCTGTACGACTGGCTGTCCGACACCAGGTCGCTGGAGGAGTGGACCTACAGCCTGCGCGGCTTCCGGGAGACCGACGAGCCGGGCCTGTGGGTCGCGCGCGACATGCTCGGCGCCGACACCGAGATCTACACCCGCACCGTCGCGCACCCGGACGCGCGGACCGTCGACTACCACTGCGCCTGGGATCAGGGGAAACACCTCTGGATGATCTACCTGATGCGGATCGTCGACGCGCAGCCGGTCCTGAACCGGCCCGGCTCCGTGGTGCTGTGGGTCAACTGCCACCACCCGTTCTACGACGACAACCCCTATCCGGAGACGGCGCCGCCCGGACGGCCCGTGTGGGTCGGCGACCTGTGGGACACGTTCTCCGCCGGTCACCAGATGGAGTTGGAGAACCTCAAGGCCATCGCCGAGCACCGGCACGCGCAGGGAGAGCCGGTCAAGCCCGCCTGGATGGCGTCATGACCGCCCCGGCGCTGAACCCGCGCATCGTCGGCCTCGCCTCGTACCTTCCCGAGAACCGCGTCCCCGCGGACTACTTCCGCGAGTACGCCGACGCCGACAGCCGCACGCTGACATCGAATCCGATGTTCGCGCCGCCCGCGTACCGGCACCACGCGGCCGCGGGGGAGTCGAACGTCGACCTCATGTGCGCGGCGATCGACCGGCTCCGCGAGCAGGTCGGCGACGAGGCCCTGCAGGCCGACGTGGTCCTGAGCCACTCGCAGCTGCCGGACCTGCCGGTCGTGGGCTGCGGCGGTGACGTGGTGCGGCGGCTCGGCACCCGGCCGTCGCTGGTGCTGGACATCCACAACGGCGGCTGCGCTGCCTTCCTGCTCATGCTGCACCTGGCGCGCACCATGTTCACCGCCGGCACCGCGCGGTCGGCGTTGCTGCTCACCGCGACCAACGCCGCCGGCAACGTCTTCACCCAGGACCGGGTGCGAACGCTGCCGCAGGCCGCGATCCCGGGTGACGGCGCCGCGGCCGCGCTCGTCGTCGCCGACCCGCAGGCGGGAGGGCTCGAGGTCCGGGAGGTGGTGTGCGCGCAGCACAGCGAGTACGCCGGCGACATGACCGCCGCCGTGGAGCCGCCACGCAAGTACTGGGAGGCCGGCGAGGGCCAACTGCACGTCGGCTTCACGGAGGCCAAGATCGCGAAGGTGTTGGCCCGCGGCAACCGGCTCGTCCCGGAGGTCGCGCTCGCCGCGGCCGCCGCGGGCGGGTTGCGCGGACAGGACGTCGGGCACCTCGTCACCAACCAGCCCAACCGCACCTTCCTGCGGAACTGGCGCGAGGCGCTCGAGCTCCCGCCCGAGCGGCACCCCGATACCTTCGACGAGTGCGGCAACCTGTTCGCCGTGGGCGTCCCGCACACCTTCGCGACCGCCCGCGCCGACGGACGGATCGGCGCCGGCGAGGACGTCGTGCTGGCCGCATTCGCGCACGCGGGCGACTTCGCCGCCGGGGCCCTCCTGCGCACGTAGGCGGAGCGCCTAGCCGGGCAGGCCGAGCCGGCGGCCCAGCCAGTCGAGTTCGGCGGTGAGCCCGCCCGACCACACCGAGAAGTCGTGCCCGCCGCGGAGGCGCAGGACGCGCGCATCCATGCCGGCCGGGCCGGCGGCCGCGGCGAACCGTCCGGCGGCCGCGGAGGACGCGGCGTCGCCGGTGCCTGCGACGAGCACCCCCGCGGAGTCCGGGTAGCGGCGCAGCGATAGTTGCGTCATCGGGTCGGCGAGGGCGTACGCTGCGCGGTCGCCGGCGAAGGCTTCGCGGATCGTGGCCTCGCGCCCGCCGCCGAGATCGGGCTCGGCCTCGGGGGAGAGCGCGAGGAAGGTGCGGAAGACGTCGGGGAACCGCGTGGCCAACTGGAGCGCGCAGGTGCCGCCGTAGGAGTACCCGCCCACGGCCCAGGCCCGCGGCGCGGTCTCGACGGCGAGGTTCTGCCGCACCCACGCGGGCACGTCCTCCGCGAGGTAGGTGGCGGCGCGGGTGCGTCGCGAGTCGGCGCACAGCGGATTCTCGAACTGCCCGCCCGTCGCGTCCGGCACCACCACGATCGGGGCGGCGCCGCCGCGCCGCTGCGCGTAGGCGTCCATCGTCCGTGCGAGCCGCCCGCCCGCGAACCAGTCGCGCGGCGAGCCGGGCTGCCCGTGCAGCAGCACGAGCACCGGAAGCCGCTCGCGGGCACCGGACAGGTAGGCCGGCGGCAGGTAGACCAGAGTCCGCCGGGCGGCGAACCGGGAGCGGGTGGGCGGTACCGTCGCCCGGACGACGACGCCGCGCTCGGCGTTCGTGCCGGGGGAGGGGCGCGGCACCGTCGCCGGATAATCCACCGGCAGCAGGTCCTCCACCGAGGGGTACGCCGAGTACAGCGAGTTCACCTGGCCCGCACCCATGAGGATCACGAGGCCGACCGCGGGGGCGCTGAGCGCTGCGGACCGCCACGACCGGGACCGGGCGATGCTCACCCCCGCCAACAGCAGGGCCAGGACCCCGAGGGCGATCCACAGCAGCACCAGCGGGTCGAGGCGGTCGGGGAAGGGCTTCCACACGAACTCGACGAGGTAGTCGACGACCGCGGTGAGCGCGAGGGCGGCACCCACGCACGCGAACACCGCCCGGGCCGAGCCCGTGCGCCGGGTGACGCTGAGCAGCCCGGCGAGCGCCGCAGCGCCGGCCATCAGCAACAACAGGGGCACCGGACCCGCCGTGAGCTGCAGATTCCGCAGCGGGCTCACCGGTCACCCTCCTGTCCTCGCACGCGCTCAGGATAGGAGGCTTCGATAAGACGGACCTGTGGGGAACCGGCGGAGACCCGTCGTTCTACCCTGTGATCCATGACACTCTCGGACGCCGCCCCGCACCAGGACATCACCACCGTGGAGGTACCCACGCACTGGTACAACCTGGCCGCGGAACTCGACACCCCGATCCCGCCGCACCTGCACCCGGGCACCCGGGAGCCGGTGCAGCCGGAGGACCTGGCCCCGCTCTTCGCGTCCGGGCTCATCGCTCAGGAGGCGTCGACCGAGGCGTACCACGAGATCCCCGAGCCGGTCCGCGAGATCCTGGCCATGTGGCGCCCGTCGCCGCTGATCCGCGCCCGCAAGTTCGAGCAGGCGCTCGGTACCACCTGCCGCATCTACGTCAAGTACGAGGGCGTCAGCCCCGTCGGTTCGCACAAGACGAACTCGGCCGTCGCCCAGGCGTACTACAACGCGATCGACGGTGTGCGGAAGCTGACCACGGAGACCGGCGCGGGCCAGTGGGGCAGCGCTCTCTCCTTCGCGGGCGCCCAGTTCGGCATCGACGTCGAGGTCTGGCAGGTACGCGCCTCCTTCGACTCCAAGCCCTACCGCGGCCACCTCATGCGCACCTACGGCGGCACCGTGCACCCCAGCCCGTCGGACCTGACCGAGGCCGGTCGCGCGATGCTGGCGAAGGACCCGGACACCACCGGCAGCCTCGGCATGGCCGTGTCGGAGGCCGTCGAGGTCGCGGCGCAGGACCCCGAGGCGCGCTACGCCCTGGGCAGTGTCCTCAACCACGTGGTGCTCCACCAATCGGTGATCGGCCTCGAGGCCGTCGAGCAGCTGAACCTGCACGAGAAGGGCGCCGATGTCGTCTTCGGCTGCGCGGGCGGTGGTTCCAACCTCGCGGGCCTCGCCTTCCCCTTCCTGCGCGAGAAGATCCACGGCCGGCAGGACCCGCGCATCGTCGCGGCCGAGCCGGCGGCGTGCCCGTCGATCACGAAGGGCGAGTACCGCTACGACCACGGCGACGTGGCGGGCTCGACCCCGCTGCTGAAGATGCACACCCTCGGGATGGACTTCGTCCCGGACCCCATCCACGCGGGCGGCCTGCGCTACCACGGCATGTCGCCGGCGCTGAGCCACACCGTGGAACTGGGCCTGGTCGAGGGCGTCGCGATCGAGCAGAACGATGCGTTCGCCGCGGGTGTGCTGTTCGCGCGGTCGCAGGGCATCGTGCCGGCCCCGGAGGCGACGCACGCCATCGCGGCGGCCGCGGACTACGCCCGGGAACACGCGGACGAGGTGCTCGTCATCGGCCTGTCCGGTCACGGCCAGCTCGACCTGCCCGCCTACGCGGAGTACCTGTCGGGAGGCCTGGCCTGACGGTGCGCCGCTACGCCTCCGGCGCGTCCGGGGGCGGCGTCGGCGAGCCCAGCGATCGCCGGATCTCCTCGAGCCTGGCCTTCGCCGCCTTCTCGCGCTCGGCGAAGGCCCGTTCCGCGTCCTGCGCGGCGGCCGTGCCGTGCGCCAGTTCCTCGGCGCCCAGCGCCGTGGTGGTGCGTCGCTCGATCTTGTCCCGGACGTGGTCGAAGGTGGGGACGCCCGCCGCCGTGTAACCGGTGACCTCCTCGTAGGACGGCGCCACGGGCCCGCTCGGCGGCGGGTCGACGATCTCCGCGTCGATCGGCTCGGGCGCCGCCGCGGCCGGCTCCGGGGGTACGGGCCGGGAGGGCGGAGGCTGCGCGGGGTCGCCGGGGTGCGTCATGTCCCCAGGGTAGCGCCGGACGGCGGACTTCCGGCCGCGCCGACGGCGGCCGTCGTCACTGCGCCGCGGCCGGGTCCGCCCACCGCGGCAGGCGGTCGATGTCGACGGGGCGGGACCAGAGGAAGCCCTGCGCGTAGTGGGCGCCGGCCGCGGCGAGCGCGGCGGACTCGGCCGGGCATTCGATCCCCTCGGCGATGACGTCGAGGTCGAGGGCCCGGGCCATGGCGACCGCGGCGTCGAGCATCGCCTCGAGTTGCGGGTCGTCGTGCCCCGTCGACGCCGTGACCACGGAGCGGTCGATCTTGACCAGGGCCAGGTTGAGGTCGCGCAGTTGCGCGAGACTCGACCAGCCGGTGCCGAAGTCGTCCAGCGCGATCCGGATGCCGAGCTCGATCAGGCGGTGCGTCGCCGCCAGGACGTGCCGCTCGGGCACCACGCGCTCGTTGATCTCGAGGATGAGCCGGGCGGGTTCCAGCCCGCTCCGCGCCAGCGCGTCCTCCACCACGTGCGGCAGTTGCGGGTCGGCGAGGTCCTCGGAGGCGAGGTTCACCGACACCCAGCCGAGCTCGGGGGCCGCGGCGAAATCGGTACAGGCGCGGTCCAGGACGATGCGCGCCAGGTCGGGGAGCATCCCCAACGCCTCGAGGTGGGGGAGGAAGCCCGCCGGGCTGAGCTCCTCGCCGTCGGGGCCGGGCATGCGGGCGAGTGCCTCGGCGCCCACCATCGCACCCGTCGCGAGGTCGACGACCGGCTGGTAGCGCACCACGACCTCGCCGCGCGCGATCACGGACCGGATGTGGGTCGCGAGGGCCACGCGTTCCTGCTGCGGGGCGTGCAGGCCGGCCGAGTGCTGCACGATCCGGTTGCGCCCGTCGCGCTTGGCCTGCAGGAGCGCCAGGTCGCCGTCGATGAGGAGCTGGGTGATGCCGTCGTCCGCCGCGCCCGATTCGACGAGACCGATCGAACAGGTGACGGTCAGGTGCACCCCGTCGACCTCCACCGGCCGGGCCATCGCGCCCCGGACGCGCTCCGCCCAGTCGGCGGTGCGCCGCGCCGCGTCCACGCGCGGGCGCAGCACGACGAACTCGTCGCCGCCCAGCCGCGCGACCAGGTCGGTGGGCAGGCTCGCCGATTGCAGTCGCCGGGCCACCACCTGCAGTACCTGGTCTCCGATCTTGTGCCCGAGCGAGTCGTTGATCCGCTTGAACGAGTCGAGGTCGATCCACAGCACGGCGAGCGCGTCCCCGTCGGCCCGGCGCTGCTCGACGACGTCCGTGGCGCGCTCGATGAACCCGGCCCGGCCCAGGAGCCCGGTGAGGTCGTCGTGATCGGCGCGCCACCGCAGCCTGCGGTTGAGCTCGCGGATCTCGGACTCGGCCCGGCGCCGCTCCGTGATGTCCGTCAGGGTGCCGATCAACCGGGTGGGGACGCCGTCGGGGCCGACCTCCATCGCACGACCGCGATCGTGGACCCACCGCCAGCTGCCGTCCTTGGTCCGCATGCGGTGCTCGACCGAGAACTCGGCGATCTCGCCCCGCACGACCGCCTGGATGATCCTCCACGACCGGGCGTAGTCGTCCGGGTGCACGCGGCTCGCCCAGTCGTCGAGGGTCTCGCCCAGGTCCTCGGCGGCGTAGCCGAGCAGTGCCCGCCACTGCTGCGATCGGAACACCGATCCCGACGGGACGTCCCAGTCCCAGATGCCGTCGCCCGCGCCGTCGATCGCGAACTGCCAGCGCGCCTCGGCGTGCTGGAGCAGGTCCTGATCGCGGCGCGCGGCCGTGATGTCGCGGGAGATGCCGATGAGGCCCACGACCTCGCCGTCGGCGCCCCAGTAGGGGGCCTTGTTCGACAGGTAGGTCCGCAGCTCGCCGTCGACCTCCGGGTACTCCTCGACCTCGTTGCCGATCCCGGAGTCCATGATCTCCCGGTCCGTCGCCATGAGGGTCTCGGCGATGGCGGGGAAGACGACGGTGTCGTCGGAACCGATCGCGAGCGCCGGGGAGATCCCGGCCAGCTCCGCGACCGCCGAATTGATGTACTGGTACCGGCCCGCCCGGTCCTTGATGTACACCAGGTCGGGTGCGGCGTCGATCACGGCCTGGAGCAGGCTCGCGACCCGCTCCGAGTGATGCGCCGATTCGGCCACGCGCTCCTCGAGGCGGCGCTGCGCGTCGCTCATCGCGCGCACGGAGGCCACCCGTTCGGAGATGTCGCGGGTCAGTCCCGCGATGTAACGGCGCCCGTCGATCTCGTGGCAGAACAGGTGCGCCTCGATGGGGAAGGTGCTGCCGTCCTTCCGGCGATGCATCGCGGGGATCACGCGCATCGTGCCGGCCATCGCGAGGTCCCAGTTGAGGCGCGCCTCGTCGGCGCTGACCTGCACCACGTCGAGCGCGTTCATGCGGAGCAGCTCCGCGCGCGTGTAGCCGGTGCTCGTGCACGCGGCGGCGTTGACGGCGACCAGCCGGCCGTCCTCGTCGTGGACGAAGAAGCCGTCGAGCGACCGCTCGATGAAGGCCCGGGCGACCTCGGGCCCCGGCGACGCGGGGCCGCCCGCGCCGCGCGACCCCGCGCTCACCGGGCCGCCGGACCGGCGGCGGCCCGGATCTGCGCGATCACGCGCTGCAGGTCGAGCCCGTGGCGCACGTTCAGCGGATGGTCCGTGCCGGCGGCGACGGACGCGAGGAATTCGTCGAGCAGCACGCGGAAGCACGCGATCGACGGGGTCTCACGGCTCTCCAGCACCGCCAGCCCGTGCGCGGAATGGGCGGACACGCGCATGACCGTCGGGAGGACGGGGGTCCGCAGTGACAGCGAGAGGGACGAGGCACCGCCGCCCTCGTGACCGAGCTGGGCGGTCCAGGTGTCGCTCGTCGCGTCGTACCGGGCGGCGTCCACGCCGGTGATCGGTCCGGCGGCGGCGTCGAGGAGGTCCAGGACGTGCGGCCCCACATCGAACAGCGCGCCCTGTTCGTGGCGCCACGTGGACGCCGCGAACCTGCCGGACAGTGCCGCGCCGGAGAGCCACTGCGCCTCCGCGGCGACGGGCCCGAGCTCCGCGGTGCGGGCGAGGAAGTCCCGGGTCTCGGGCGCGAAGCGGCGGGTGAACGCGACGATCGAACGGACGCCGGCGGCCTCGACCGCGTCGGCGAGGGCGACGGCGCCATCGAGGTCCAGGGCGATCGGCTTGTCGAGGACGAGGTGCCTCCCGGCCCGGGCCGCCTGCACGGCCAGCTGCGCCTGCACGTCCGGTGGCACGGCGAAGGCGACGGCGTCGACGGCGTCGAACAGCTCCGCCGGGGAGGGGAACGCCCTGGGGAAGACCTCGGCCGCTGCCGCGGGGTCACGGGCCCATCCGCCCACGAAGTCGACGGCCGGATGCGCGGCCAGTGCCGGGGCGTGGGTCTCCCGCGCCCAGGGACCCGCTCCGACCAGACCGATGCGCACCGTCACTCGCCAGAGTCTGCCACGCCCGCCTCCTTCCCCAACACCGAGTGGCGCCGACCGTAGAGGAGATAGATCGCGACGCCGAGCGCGAACCACACAAGGAAGCGCAGCCACGTCGCCACGGCGAGGTTCAGCATGAGGTAGATGCAGGCCAGGCCCGAGAGGACCGGGATGACGGGGGAGAAGGGAACCTTGAACGGGCGCTTCAGGTCCGGCTTGGTGCGCCGCAGGATCGGCACCGCGAGGGAGACGAGGAGGAAGGCGAAGAGCGCGCCGATGCTCACCATCTCCGAGAGCGCCTCGATGGGGATGAACCCGCCCATGAGGGCGCACACCACGACGATGATCACCGTGAGCCGAGTCGGCGTGCCGAACTTCGGCGACACCTTGGCCACGGACGGCGGGATCAGGCCGTCGCGGCCCATCGCGTAGCCGATCCGACCCATCGTCACCAGTTCGACCAAGATCACCGACGTCAGGCCCGCGACCGCGGCGATGGCGACGAGGTCGCCCGCCCAGGACGCCCCGACCACGTCGAACGCCTTCGACAACGGGGCGCTGGAATCGATGTCGGTGTACTTGACCATGCCGGTGAGGACCACCGAGACCAGCACGTACAGCAGCGTGCAGGCGAGGAGCGTGCCGATCAGGGCGCGCGGCATGTCGCGCTCGGGCCGCCGGGCCTCCTCGCCGAGGTTCGCCACCGCCTCGAAGCCGGTATAGGCGAAGAAGACGACCGCCGCGGCGGTGAGGATGCCCGCGACGCCGAAGTGCGACGGCGCGCCGCCGAGGATCGTCTCGATCAGCGGCCGGTCCATGGTGTTGCCCGTGGACTCCGCCGGCACCGACTCCGGGACGAACGGCACCAGGTTGGAGCGGGTGATGAAGAAGGCGCCCACGATCACCACGAACACGGAGATCGCGACCTTCACCAGCACCAGCAGGTTCGTCACGCGGGCGGACTCCCGGATGCCGACGGTGGCGATCACGCCGAGCACGACGATCACGAGGATCGCACCGACGTTGACGGGCGCCTCCTCCGTGAACAGGTGCGGTGGCAGTCCGAACAGGTCCGCGAGGTAGCCGGACCAGCTGCGGGAGACGACGGCGGCGCCGAGCCCGAATTCGAGGAGCAGGTCCCAGCCGATGATCCACGCGAAGACCTCGCCGATCGTGGCGTATGCGTAGGTGTAGGCGCTGCCCGCGGTGGGGACGGCGGAGGCCAGCTCGGCGTAGCAGAGCGCCGCGAACAGGCTGACCACGCCCGCGACGATGAAGGAGATCGCGATGCCGGGACCGGCGTTCACCTTGGCCTGTACGCCGGTCAGGGTGAAGATGCCGGTCCCGATCACGATGCCGACGCCGAAGCCGATCAGGTCGAACAGCCGCAGATCGCGCCGCAGGCCGCCCTCCGCGGCACCGTCGGCCTTGATCCTGGCGAGGGGTTTCGTCCGCAGGATGTCCATTCCGCGGGACGCTACACCCGTTCGTACGCCTCCGCAGACTTCTTCGCGTCGTCGATGAAGCGCTCGACGTCGGCCTCGGTCCGGAAGTCCAGGATCGGGGCCGGCTCCGAGAGCAGGCCGAACAGCGCGGCGCCCACGGTGTCGTCGGCCACCGCTCCGGCGAACAGCAGGCCGGCGGCGAAGGCGTAATCCGGGTCGCCGAGGAACAGGCGGGTGACCTCCGCGGCCGCGTGGCCGCGCTCCTCCCAGTGCCGGTCGAACTGGTCGGTGATCCACTCGGCGGTGAAGTCCGAGCCCCGGGCCTCGATGGCCTTGGCCAGCGCGGCGACCTGGATCAGGCCGGTCTGGGCGCCCTGTCCGGCGATCGGGTCGAAGGCGATCGCGGAGTCGCCGAGCGCGAGGACGGGGCGTCCGCTGCGGGTGTACCCCACGCCCTGGCGCACCGTCGGGGTGACGGCGCCGCGCAGCCACGAGTGGCGGTCCTTCTCGATGACCCGGAGCTTCTCGATGTCGGGCAGGTCGTCGGGGAAGTAGTCGCGGTAGATGCTCACGACCACCTCGAGGGCGCTCTGCGCGTCGGTGACCTCGCCCCAGCGCTGCACCCAGTCGCCCTCGGGCTTGGCGAAGCCGAGGACGCTCCAGGTGGCGCCGGCGTCCTTGTGCCAGTAGGGCCCGATCCAGATCTCGCCGTGGTCGGTGTGCAGGTTGAAGACGTTGTGCGCCCCGGCGCCGTGCCCGCGCGCGGTGAAGACGTCGTCGCCGTGCCCGAGGCCGGTGAACGCCGCGGCGAGCAGGTGCCGCTGCGGGCTGCGGTAGACGGTGCGCGCCTCGTCGACCGGGAACAGGCTCGACAGTCCGCCCTTGCCGGTGGAGACCAGTGTCAGGTCGTGCGCGGCGGCGATGGCGTCGAGTTCCTCGGGGTGACGGTCTCGACGTGGACGGTGCCGCCCGCCTGCTCGAACAGGCGGATCCGGTCGTACGCGCGCAGCCGCACGTCGATACCCGCGGCCGTGTAGGTGAAGTCCGGGTCGAAGGCGAGCACCTGCTCGAGCGCTCCCGGTTCGCCGGTGTTCAGGCGGGTGTTCATCCCGGTGGACAACGGCGCGTCGGGGTAGAGCTCCTCGACCAGCGTGTGGTCGACGTCCCGCGAATGCCCGAAGAGGACGGCGGTTCCGGTGGCGGGGACGTCGTCGCGGAGCTGCTCCGCGGTGCGGTCGCTGTAGAGGTCGACGGGGTGGCCGGCGCGGGCGAGGACGAGCGCGGCGGTGGCTCCCACCACTCCGGCGCCGATGATGGCGATGCGTGCCTGGGTCATGGTCGTGCCTTTCGGTGGTCGGTCTTCTCGGGGGCTACTACGCGGAGGGGGCGGGGGTCGTGGTGCGGGCGCCGGCGTTCCAGGCGTAGGGGAGGTCGGCGCCGTTGAGCAGCAGGTCACCGATCGCTCGGGCCTTCTGGATCGCCGGGTTGTGCACGGCGAGGGTGCGGGCGTTGCGCCAGTGCCGGTCGAGCCGCAGGTCCGCGTCGACGATCGACGCGCCGCCGACCTCGAACAGGTCGGTGGTGGCTTTGAGCACCGTGTCGATGACCGCGAGCTGCGCGTGCGCGGCCGCCAGCTCGGCCTCCGGCACGAGGTCCTCGTGAACGCGACGGTCCGCGAGGGTCGCGTCCAGCACGTCGGCGACGGCGAGCACGGACTGCTTCGCCGTCCAGGCCGCGCTGGAGAGCCGGCCGATCACCTGCTGGACGAGCGGGTCGTCGCGCTGCAGGTCGGCGGCCGCGTGGGAGAAGGTGCGGGTGCGGGCGCGCACCCAGGCCACGGTGTCGTCGGTGGCGCGCTGGGCGATACCGGCGAGGCCCGCGAGCTGGACGAGCTGCAGGTACGACGTGGCGTACGTGGCGCCCGGGGCGCCGTATCCGGGACCGAGGATCCGGTCGGCGGGAACGGCGACGTCGGTGAACACGGTGGTGCCGCTCGCGGTGAGGCGCTGCCCGAAGCCGTTCCAGTCGTCGACCCGTTCGACGCCCTCGGCGTCCGCGTCGACGAGGACGCCCACCCGCTCGCCGTCGAGGTCGGCCGCGACCAGGATCCGGTCCGCGTACAGGGTGCCGGTGGAGTAGAACTTGGTCCCGGTCAGCCGGTACGTCCCGTCGTCCTGCTTCGTCAGGGTCGTGGCGTACCCGCCCACGGAACCCGCCCCCGGTTCCGTGATCGCATTGCCGACGACGGTGCCGTCGACGACCGCCCGGAGCCACGCATCCCCCTCGGCGGTGTTCGCGAGCCGCTGGTCCTCGACGAAGTTGACGTGGACGCGCAGCGCCTGGGGAATGTTGGAATCGGCCGCCGCCAGGTTGATGAGCTGCCGGAAGAACTGGCGCAACGTCACCCCGCCGCCACCGAGCTCGCGCGGCACCCGGAGGGCGGTGAAGCCGGCCTCCCTGAGCTGCGCGATGGGCTCGTGCACGAGCTCCCGCTCCCGCTCGCGGGCGACGGCGCCCTCGGCGATCCGGGCGTAGACGGGGCCGAACGCGGCATCGAGTTCGGCGTCGGACGTGGGTGCGGAGAGCGAGGTGGTCATGGCGGACAACTGTGGTCCGCGAACGATCTGCTGACGAGGGTTCGCCGCGCCGTGAACGTATTCCGGCTGAGGCGAGCGCCGCGGTGGCCTAGGTTCGATGGATGTTCCGTCGTCTCGTTCACGCCGTTTCCCTCTCCACCGTCGGCGCCGTGGTCGCCGGCGCACTGATCGCGCCGCCGGCCGCCGCGGACGGCCCGGCGACGACACCGACCGCCGAGGAACGGCTGTACGGCGCCGGGGAGGTGCCCGGCCGCCTCGTCGCCTCCGCAGGGTTCGATCGGTACCCGCACGACCTCGGCCGGGCGCTGGCCGCGGCGCGCTCGGCCGACGAGGCGGAACGCGCCGCGGAGCGGGCCTCCCGGGACGTGTGGCGCGCGGCGGTCCGGCGCGCGCAGAGCGGCGCGGAGGGCTTCACCGCCGACGACCGGCCCCTCTACTGGGCGCGGCTCGCCATGATCCGCTCCGTGCGTGACTGGCGTCCGGCGTTCGCCGTGTCCGATGCCCGCCGCGCCGCGATCGTGACGACCGTCGACGAGGTCTCGCGCGGCCAACGGCGCGCGCCCTCGGGGCGGACGGTGCTCGTGACCGGATTCGACCCCTTCCGTCTCACCCGCGACATCCGCCAGGGCAATCCGTCCGGGGCGATCGCGCTCGCCCTCGACGGCACGCGGATCGACACGCCGAGCGGGCCCGTGACCGTGGTCGCGATGCTGTTCCCGGTGCGGTGGCGCGACTTCGGTGCGGGCATGGTGGAGCGTGCCGTGACGCCGTTCCTGCGGCCCGGACCGTCGCGTGCGGTGGGCTTCACGACGGTGAGCCAGGGCAGGCCGGGCAGGTTCGACCTGGAGGCGATCAACGGCGTCTGGCGGGGTGGCGCGGTGGACAACGAGGGCGCCTGCTTCCGCGGGGAGGCACCGGTCGCCGGAGTCGCGCCGCAGTGGACCCGCAGCACGCTGCCGATGGCCGCCGTCATCGCCGCAGCCGCGGGCCGCTACCCGGTGGTGCGCAATTCCGAGATCGCCTACGCCACGGGGACGAATCCGGCGGTCTCGACGGTGTGCGATCAGCCCCCGACGGCGGCGACCACGACGACCGGCGAGCCGCCGGCCGGGGCGCTCGCGCGGCAGGGCGCGGGTGGCGACTACCTGTCCAACGAGATCGGTTACCGCGTGACGCTGGTGCGCGACCGGCTCGCCGCCCCCGTTCCGGGCGGTCATCTGCACACCCCCGTGCTCGACGGGCTGCCCGCGGACCGGGGTGTCCTCGAGTCGGCCCAGTACCGGGCGAATCTGGCGGCGATCGTCGCCCAGGCGCGGTCCGTGGTGGCGGTGGCGGCCCGCGGGGAACGCGGCTGAGCGGGATCTCCGCACGTTTCGCGGTCGATTCCGCCCCGCGCGACACTAGAACCTGTTACAACTAGAACACGTTCTGCCGAGCTGAACGGGTTCGCAGGTCAGGAACAGGAGTGCGCATGAAGTTCAACCTCGCCGATGTCTTCGAGGCGGTCGTCGACGCGGTGCCCGAACGGATCGTCTTGAGCTACGAGGGCGATCAGACCTCGTACGCGGAGATGGACGGGCAGGCCAATCAGGTGGCCCACCTGTTCGCCGCGCACGGGATCGGCGCCTTCGACCACGTCGCGCTGTTCCTCAAGAACAGCGTCGAGCACGTGCAGTCGCTCCTCGCGCTGATCAAGATCCGCGCGGTCCCGGTCAACGTGAACTACCGCTACACCGGGCCGGAGCTGGAGTACATCTTCACCAACTCCGACTCCCGCGGCATCGTCGTCGAGATGGCCGAACACCAGCGCACGCTCGCCGGGCTCATCGGCACGCTGCCGGAGCTGCGCACAGTGTTCGTCGTCGGCGACGTCACCCCCGAGCTCGCCGCCGCCGTCGACGATGCTCCCGGCGTCTCGCTGGTGCCGTTCGCGGACGCCGGATCTCAGTCCGAGGAGCGCGATTTCGAGGAGCGCACCGGCGAGGAGCACTACATCATCTACACCGGCGGCACCACGGGCTACCCCAAGGGCGTGGTCTGGCAGCACGACGACTTCTTCCGCAAGCCGCTCTCCGCCGGCGTGCCCTACGGCGGCGAGCCCCGCACCACGCTGGAGGAGGTCGGGCAGGGCGCCAAGGACTTCCCGCCGTTGGCCTTCCTCATCGCGGCCCCGCTCATGCACGGCGCGGCGGCGTACTCGCTGTTCACGTTCTTCGTGCTCGGTTCGAGGGTGATCCTCGAGCGCGACTTCAAGGCCGCCGAGATCGTGCGCAACATCAAGCGCGATCAGACGCAGACCATCCTCATCGTGGGCGACGCCATGGGGATCCCCCTGGTCGAGGAGATGGAGAAGCAGAAGGACACCGCGGACTTCTCGTCGCTCTTCTCCATCACCTCGGGCGGCGCGATCTGGTCCAAGCACGTGCGCGACCGCATGGCCGCGATCAAGCCCGAGCTGATCCTGCGCGACAACTTCGGTGCCTCCGAGTCCGGCAACGACGGCGTGATGCAACTCGACGAGAACGGCAACCTGCACGCTCCGCCCACCGACAAGATGATGGTGGTCGACGAGTCCTTCCAGCAGATCACGACCCCCGGCGAAGTGGGCTACATCGCGCGCGTCGGCAACGTCCCGCTCGGCTACTACAACGACCCCGAGAAGTCCGCACGCACCTTTCCGACGCTGCCCGACGGTCGCCGGATCTCGGTCCTCGGCGACATGGGCTACCCGGCGGAGGACGGCGGCATCGTCTTCCTGGGGCGCGGCAGTCAGTGCATCAACACCGGCGGCGAGAAGGTCTACGCCGAGGAGGTCGAGGCGACCCTGCACGGGCACCCCGCGATCTCGGACGCGCTCGTGGTGCCCGTGCCCGACGCCCGTTACGGGCAGCGGGTCGCGGCCGTCATCTCGGTCGCGGAGGGCCACGAACGCCCGAGCATCGAGGATGTGCAGACCTTCGCCCGAGGCGAGCTCGCCGGGTACAAGGTGCCGCGCACCATCGTCTTCGTCGACCAGGTCAAGCGCACCCCGGCCGGCAAGGCCGACTACCGCTGGGCGAAGTCCACGGCCGAGGACGCCGCGCAGGAGGCGGCGGAGGGCCAACCCGCGTAGGCGCCCTGCGCACCCGGATCACCGCGATCGCACCCAGGCCAGGTAGGCGGCGCCGCGGGGCGACAGCTCGTAGCCGACCTCGTGGCTGATCGTCAGACCCATGCCCTTGAGCTTGCGGATGTCGGCCTTCATCGGCAGCAGGTCGACGCCGCGCTCGGCGGCCAGCTCCTTGGAGACGACGTGCGGGTGATCGCGGATCCATGCCAGGATCTCACTCGTCCACGGACCGCTCTCCCGCGCGTCGAGCCGGGCCAGGCGCTTCGCGATGGCCTCGAGCTCGGCGTCGTCGGGCAGTTGTTCCCGCAGGGCGAGGCGCGGATCCTCGCCCGCCCACTCGAGGTGGATGCGGTACACGTGCTCGCCGCCGCGGGCCGAGCGCTCCCGCCGGGGCGCGCCGGGATCGCGGGGCGCGAGCAGTCGGCGCAGTGCCGCGGCGTCCTTGACGCCGGCCGCGCGGGCGGCGCGGTCAGTGATCCTCTCGACGTCGGGGACGCGGGTGACGCGGGTGAAGCGCAGCAGCCCGGCGGGTGTGAGCTGGGTGCCGCCGACCTTCACCCGCGGCGTGTCCCACCGCCGGTACTGCGTGGTCACACGGCCGTCGCGGACGCCCTCGGCGATCGCCTTCGGAATGAGCATGGCATCAGTCTGCGCGCTCCGCCACGACGTCGCGGCAGATCTCCATGTGCCCGGTGTGCTGGGTGAGCTCGCGCAGCATGTGGGTGAGCACCCACTCCGGGGTCGCCGTGGCGGCGTTCCGCCGGGTGGTCCCCGTCGCTTCCGGATTTCGGATCCCGGTGGCCGCCACCGCTGCCCACCGCGGCAGGTCGGTCCGCAGGCGCGCCACGATCGCTCGCGCCTCATCGACCGTGCCGGTCGCATGGAACTCCGCGGACCGGTCGCGGGGGATGTCCTCGCCGGCCATCAACGAGCCGCCCCAGTAGCCCAGCGCCCCGCCGACGTGGGTGACGAGCGCGAACACCGAGTTCACCCCGGGGACCGGGGGAACGGCGTTGACGGCCGTGTCGTCCAGGTCGTCGAGCACGCGGTCGATCGTGTCCAGCGTCTCCGCGGCGACGTCGAGGAACGCCGCGATCTGGCCCTCAGCCGCGGCCACGGGCCAGTCCTGCGATCGCGTCGAGGAGGTCGTCGAAGAACGCCACCTGATCGGTGGCGACAGCGACCTGCGCCGTGTCGGGCCGGTTCCAGGCGCCGTGCACGTCGGCGATCGTCGTTCCGCGGGTGAGCGATCCGGTGAGTTCCACATCCACAGGGTAGGCCCGCGTCTCCACGATCGTCGGATCGAGTGCGACCGCCGCGGCGAACGGGTCGTGCATGTGCGCGATGTAGCCGAGGTCGTGGTCGCGGTGGAACTCGAAGTAGAACCGCACGGCGTCCGAGACGGCCCGGACCACGGGATTGCTCGCAGCGGACCGCGTACCGTCGGCGTCCTCGGGGTCCAGGCACTCGGCCGGGCTGCTGCCGGCGGCGTCGGCGAGCCGCAGCACGTGGTCCGGCGTGAGCTCGATGGTCTCCGTGAGGTCGAGCGGGCACAGGATCGGCAGCGGGGTGCCGGTGCCGTCCAGCTCGCCGTACGCGCGCAGCACCTCCCAGAGCGATTCGGGATCGACGGCGACGTTCCACTCCGATGTCGGCGTGGTGTTGCCGGGGTGCCAGAAGACACCGCCCATGATGACGAGCCGGCGGAGGCGGGTGAGGATCCCCGGATCGTCGCGCAGGGCGAGCGCGAGGTTCGTGCAGGGTCCGGTCACGAGGGCGACGACCTCACCGGGGTGGGCGCGGGTCAGATCCGACCACGCCTGCGGCCCCGTGATCTCCGACGGTCCGCGGCCGGGCGCCGGCAGCTCGGCGTAGCCGACGCCGAACGGTCCGTGCGTCTCCTCGGTGGTCATCAGCGGGGTGGACAGCGGTGCGTCCGAACCGGGGTGGACGGGGATGTCGGTGCGGCCCAGCAACTCCAGCCAGCCGAGGTTGTTCTCCACGACCTGCGGCGCCGGCACGTTGCCGGCGGTCGAGACGATGCCGAGCAGGTCCACACCGGGTCTGCTCAGCAGGTACAGCAGGGCCAGGGAGTCGTCGACGCCGGTGTCGCAGTCGAACAGGACCTTCGTTTCCGCCACGAGGACAACCCTATCCGCCCGTCACCGCGGCGGTGGTACGCCCGTCACCACGGCGAGGGCTTGTAGTCCTTGAGGAAGCACCCGTAGAGGTCGACACCGTTCTCGCCCTGGACGATCGGGTCGTAGACGCGGGCGGCACCGTCGACCAGGTCGAGCGGCGCCCGGAAGCCCTCGTCGGCGAGGCGCATCTTGGTGTGGTGCGGGCGCTCGTCGGTGATCCAGCCGGTGTCGACGGCGGTCATGAGGATCCCGTCCTGCTCGAACATCTCCGCGCTGGACGTGCGGGTGAGCATGTTCAGCGCAGCCTTGGCCATGTTCGTGTGCGGGTGCCCGGGGCCCTTGTATCCGCGGCCGAACTGGCCCTCCATCGCGGAGACGTTCACGACGTACGTGCGGCGCGCGGGCGAGGCCGCCAGCGCGGGGCGCAGCTTCGAGATGAGGATGAACGGCGCCACCGAGTTGCACAGCTGCACCTCGAGCAGCTCCAGCGGCTCGACCTCCTCGACGGTCTGCACCCAGGAGTTGGTGTGCACGAGGTCGGGGAGGAGGCCGCCGGCGTCGATCGCGGTGCCGGCCTCGATGCGCGCGGCGGACGACGAACCGCCGCGCAGAGCCAGTGCGGTCAGCGCCGCCGGGTCGAGGGCCGCGAGGTCGCCCGTGACGCCGCCGGTGTGCCCGTCGAGGGCCTCCGTGAGGGCGGCGGGGTGGGCGGAACTGGCGCGGCCGAACCGGATGATCCGGTTCTCGAGCTCGGGTGGGACGTCGCCGGATTCGGCGTCGACCAGCGCCGAGTAGGCGCCGGGGGAGCGACGCACCGTCTGCGCGGCGTTGTTGATGATGATGTCCAGCGGGCCGCGGGCGGCGACGGCGTCGGCCATCGCACTCACCTGCGACGGGTCGCGCAGGTCGATGCCCACGATGTGGAGGCGGTCGAGCCAGTCGGCGCTGTCGGCGAGCGCGGCGAAGCGGCGGGCGGCGTCGGTGGGGAAGCGTGTGGTGATGGTGAGATCGGCACCGTCGCGCAGCAGGCGCAGGGCGATGTACATGCCGATCTTCGCCCGTCCGCCGGTCAGGAGCGCGCGCCGGCCGGTGAGGTCGGTGGTGGCGTCCCGTTTCGCGTGGCTGAACGCCGCGCACTCGGGGCAGAGCTGGTGGTAGAAGGCGTCGATCCGGGTGTACGGCTGCTTGCAGATGTAGCAGCTCTGGGGCCGCAGCAGCTCGCCCGCGCTGTCGCCGACGGTGGGCGTGGTCAGGAGGATCCCCGCCGTCTCGTCGTCGATCCGCTCGGCGTTGCCGGTGGCGGTGCGTTCGAGGACGTCGCGGTCTGCGGCCTTGACCTTCGCACGGGCCGCCTTGCGGCGCTCGCGCTTGAGCAGCTTGAACATGTGCCCGACGGCGCGCTGCACCTCGACGGACTGCGGATCGCCGTCGTCGAGCAACGCGGCGGCCTCGAGCACGCGGTGGAAGGCGGCGAGGTCGTCCGGGGAGATCGGGGCGGGGGTTTCGGGCATGGGGAGATTGTCCCTCATCGCCCGAGCGGTACCGTCGCCTCGTCCGCGGTGAGCTCCAGCGTGACCGCATCCCGCTCCCACCGCACATCCGCGATGGTGAGGGCGTCGAGCGCGGGCGGCACCACCCGCGGGCGGATCTCCTTGACCCACGAGTCGATCGCCCACGCCACGGGAATGGGCACCGGGACGATGCTGACCGGCATGGACAGGTCGGTCGCCCGGAACACCAGCCGCCCGTGGCGGACGCGGACCGCGACCACGACCCGAAGGTCGACGCCCAGGCCGAACGCCACGGGCAGGCCCACGGTCATGGCCAGCGCCCGCCTGCGCGGCAGCAGCGCGACGGACCGCACGGTCACACCGGCGTCGCCGGCCTGCGCCCGGTCCGCGACGTGCCGGATCCAGCTCAGCCGCAGCGTCGCGGTGGCGGCCAGCGCCTCCAGGTGCAGGCCGCCGGGTACGGGGGAGACCCCGCGCGCACGTCCGTCGAGCAGGATTGCGTGCGGGCCGGCGCCGACCGTCCGAGAGTCCACGGCGACGGCGGCGAGACGACGCACCGCGAGCTGGAGCAGGACGGGGCGGCGGGAGAGGACCACCGCCGGGGCCGCACCGAGGACCGGAGCGCAGCGCCGGGCCAGTCCGGCGCGCAGTGCGGCTCGGGCGAGGAGTTCGGCCGCGCAGATCGCGGTGCACAGCACCACGAGCACGGCGACGGCGACCCACATCGGACCCCACCCCCATCGTCTGCCCGGTTTCGCGCGCGGGCGTCCCGCGGCTCGTGATGTACTCGACGAGTGTCCACTATCCAGATCTGCGTGATGGGAGTATCGGGCTCGGGGAAGTCGACGGTGGGTGCCGAACTGGCCGCCCGCCTGGGCCGCGGCTTCGCCGACGGCGACGACTTCCACAGTGAGGCCAACCGCGCGAAGATGAGCGCGGGACAGCCGCTGACCGACGAGGACCGGTGGCCGTGGCTCGCGACGATCGGCGCGTACCTGCGCGACGAGATGATCGCCGGGCGCCCCACCGTGGTCGCCTGTTCGGCGCTCAAGCGGGTGTACCGGGACCGGATCCGCGCCGCGGGCGCCAGCGTCTACTTCGTGTTCCTCACCGGCAACGAGGAGCTCCTGCAGCAGCGGATGGAGAGCCGGGCCGGCCACTTCATGAAGGCCGGGATGCTCGAGTCGCAGCTGAGCATTCTCGAGCCGCTCGAGCCCGACGAGTTCGGCGTCACCGTCAACGTCTCCGGCGACGTCCCGCAGATCGTCACGGAGGCGCTCGCCGACTTCGCGGCGACGGAGGTCCCGGGGATCGCCTGACCGTCAACCCGCCTCGGCGACGGGGCAGTGGGTGCGGGTGTAGATGGTGGGCATGCACAGGTTGCAGTGGGTGCAGCGGTCCGGCTCGACGGGGTTCTCCTGCATGCGTCGCACCAGATCGGGCGTGCGGAGCAGGCCGCGGCCCATCGCCACGAACTCGAAGCCCTCGGCCATGGCCCGGTCCACCGCAGCGCGCTCGGCGATCCCGCCGAGCAGGACCAGCGGCATCGTCAGTGCGGCCCGGAAGCGCCGCGCGAGTCCGAGCAGGTAGGCGGGCCGGTACGGGTACTCCCGCAGGAAGACGGGGCCGGCGGCGCGCAGCCCGACCCGGAGCGCGGGGCTGGGGAACGCGGCGGCGAACTCGCGCCGCGGCGGCGTGCCGTGGAACAGGTACATCGGGTTCAGCAGCGAGCTGCCGGCGGTGAGCTCGAGCGCGTCGAGCGTGCCGTCGGACTCGAGCCAGCGGGCGGTACGGAGGGCGTCGTCGGGGCTCAGCCCACCGGGTACGCCGTCGGTCATGTTGAGCTTGGCGGTCACGGCCAGGCGCCCGCCGACCGCGCCGCGCACCGCCTCCGCGACTTCGCGGGCGAGGCGTGCGCGGCCCGCGAGATCGCCCCCGTAGGCGTCGCGGCGACGATTGAGCAGGGGGCTGAGGAAGGCACTGATGAAGTAGTTGTGCCCGAAGTGCAGCTCCACGGCGTCGAATCCGGCGTCCTCGGCGAGGAGTGCGGCATCGGCGTGCGCTCGGACCAGGTTCCGGATGTCCGCGGTGTCCGGACGCAGCGTGGGGCGCAGCGCGAGCGGGCTGATCATCCGGCTGGGCGTCACCGGCCGACGGTGCTGGGCCCCGTCGGCGACCGGTCCGGCGTGTCCCAATTGCGCGGCGACCGCGGCTCCCTCGGCATGGACGGCCGCGGTCAGTCGGCGCAGGCCGGGCACCGCTTCGGCCCGCATCCACAGTTGCCGACGCTCGGTTCGGCCCTCCGGCGCGACGGCGCAGTAGGCCACCGTCGTCATGCCGACGCCGCCGCGCGCGAACTGCGCATGGAACTCGATCAGGTCGTCGGTCACCAGGGCGTCGGGCGTACGACCTTCGAACGTCGCCGCCTTGAGGATGCGGTTGCGCAGGCCGATGGGGCCGAGTGCGGCGGGGGCGAAGGCGTCCTCCATCCCCGGATTAGAACACGTTCCGGTCAGTCCCGGGTGGCGAACGCAGCGGTCAGGCCCCCGAGCGCGAGGACGACCGCGGCTCCGAGGGCGACAGCGGTGAGCCCGCCGCCGAGAAGGGCGTCCAGCGGCGCACCGAGACCAGCCCCACCGAAGATCGTGACGGTGTAGAGCGACGCGGCGGCGCCGATCGCCGGGGCGCCGAGCCGGGTGACCTCCGCGACCACGGACGGCGCGGCGAGCGCGATCGCCCCGACGAGGAGGAACAGGCCGGCGCCCACCGCGACAGTCGCACCGGCGGCGCAGACCAGTGCGCCCGTCACCGCCAGGGCGACGGCGGACAGTATCCGGGTGCGCGCCGCGACGGCGCCGAAGCGCAGCGTCAGCACGGCGGCGAGGATCACGGCAGGCAGCGAGCTCGCGCGCAGGATCAGGAGCGTCGCCGGCGACCAGCGCCCGTCGGCGGCGAGCGCGGTGTACAGCGCGACGAGCACGCTGAGGAAGGTCAGCCCGGTGCAGTAGAGCAGCACGAGCCGCGGCCGCGTGAGCAGGCCGGGCACAGCGCGGTACACGGCCGTGGGCGAGGGCCGCTCACCGGCCGGAGCGACGTCGCCCGGGAGGAGCACCGCAGCGGCCACCGCGGCGACCGCTGCCGCGACGGCGAAGACCACGAGGACGCCGGCGATCCCGGCCGAGGTCGCGATCAGCTGCGCCGCTACCTGACTCACCACTGCGGAACCGAGCCCCGCGCCGATCGCGGCCGTGTTGAGGGCGACGCGCGCCGACGCCGGCGCCGTCCGGGCGATGTACGCGAGGGTGGCGGGCGTGAACGCCGCGGCGGCGAGCCCTTGGGCGGCGCGGCCGAGGAGGAACCACGTGGCCGACGGCGCGAACGCGGTGAGGACGGTGACCGCCGCGGTCGCGCCGGCGCTCGCGACCATGAGCCGGCGCGCTCCCACGCTGTCGGCGAGCGGTCCGAGCGCGAGGATGCCCACGGCGTACGCCAGGGCGAAGACGGTGCTGGCCAGGGCCGCCGTCGATGCCGACGCCCCGGGCAGGGCCCCGATCTCGGCGCCCAGGGGCAGGACGACGTAGAGCTCTCCGACGATCGGGAGCGCCCCCAGAGCAGCGATCGTGCCGGTGCGGAGGAGGGCGGGGCGGGCGGCGGTCCCGGAGCGGGTGGGCGTCGTCATGCCGCGAACGTAGCAACCGTACGGTTGGCGCGTCAACCGAATGGTTGGCGGTAGCCTGTCGATCGTGACCGACACCGCCGGATACGAATCGACGCCCACCAGCGAGGCGCTCATCGCCGCCGCCCGCGCGGAGTTCACGCGGCGGGGGTTCGACGGAGCGCGCGTCGCGCGGATCGCCGCCGAGGCCGGCGTCAACAAGGAACGCATCTACGGCTACTTCGGCAGCAAGGAGGGGCTCTTCGAGGTCGTCATGGCGAAGGCGCTCACCGAGCACGTCGAGCACAGCCCCTTCCTCGAGGGACAGACGCTCACCGACCACGTCATGGCCGCCTACGATCATCACCGCCGCGACCCCGAGCTGGTCCGGCTGCTCATGTGGGAATCGCTGCACTACGACGCGGACGCGGGGGAGACGCCGCCCTTCAGCGACGGCCGCCGCGCGTTCTACCGCCGTAAGGTGGAGCGGCTGCGCGCGGTGACCGGCGGCACCGACGACCTGCGCGCCGCGATCGCCCTGTACGCCGCGATAGGCCTGCAGGCCGCACCGTTCATGATTCCCCAGCTGGGGGCCGTCATCCTCGGCCGGCCGCTGTCCGACGACGAGGTGCAGCGGTACCTGCGGCCGCTGATCGAACAGACGGTCCGGTTCATCGAGGAGCGCCTGGCCGAGGACGGGTGAACCTCAGGGGCGGCGCAGCGCGCCGGTGAACATCATCGACTTGTACGGATGCCCCACCGCGGTGTTCCACTGCGAGACCACCAGCCGCGCCGAGTCCATCGTCGATCCCGGGACGAGATAGCCGCCGTAGAGTTGCGCCACCCGGCCCGCAGCATGATCCTCGTCCTGCCACGAGCTGCCCTGCAGCAGCGTCACCGGATCGGACCAGAGCCCGTCGATCCGGTCGGCGAAGCGCGCCGCGATCCGGTACCCCGCGGCGTCGAAGTAGGTCAGCACCCAGGTCCCCTCCACGATCGACAGGCACAGCTCGCCGTACCCCTGCCCCAGCGCCAGGTCCGTCGGCGGGTTGCCCCAGGCCCATCCCGTCTCCGGCCGCCAGCCCCAGGACTCCCACTCGACGTTGACGCCCTTGCGGAGAGTGCCGAGGGTCTCGGTCCGCATCCGATGCAGCCGCAGCCCCTTGTCCCGGGTGAGACCGCCCGTGGACACGGTGTACGTGTGACCGTCGGGCGCCGGGCACATCGCCCACATGCACCATGCGCCGTCCGCGTGGCCCGCGTTGTACTGCGCGACCTCCCGCCAGGTGGCGGCACCGTCGTCACTGCGCCACAGGCCCGTCTGCACCACGGTGTCGAGGCTCTGCATGGTCATCGTATGCAGGTAGAGGGCACCGTCGGCGCGGACGCAGGTCGTGGGCAGGATCGTGGTGAAGTGCCCGGTGTCGTGCGAGTAGTCGAGCAACTGCCGCGCGCGCTCCGGATCAGGCCCGGCGGGCCGGCTCATGACGCCGTTGCGGTCGCCGAACAGGCCGACGGGGGACCGCCACTCCCCGGCGCCGATGCTCAACCCCTCGAAGGTGTCCCCGAAGACGTAGAGCACCTCGTCACCCACCCGGCACGGGATGCCGAGGTCGGTGCCGCCGACCCCGAACCGGGTGACGGGCGTGATGTCACGGAGCTTGCGGAGCCGGGCGGGCTCGGTCGACTGGGGCACGTCGTCAGACTGCCAGACGACGCGGCCGCCCGCGCCGCGGATGCGGATCGCGGCGATCGGCTGTGCGTGCGCCGCGCCGGGAGCACGATGGGGGCATGGACACGTTCACGGGACGCGAACTGTACGAGGCCTTCCACGCGGACTACGACGCCATCACCGATCGCGATGCGCGGATCTTCGACGCGGAGGGCCGGCTCCTGGCCGCGGGGCGCCTCTCGGGATTGCGGCTCGATGAATCGAGCGGCACCGAGAAGGTCGAGTACAGCTTCCTGTCGCTCCACGACGACGTGCCCTGGGAGCCGACGCACCGCATCGAGCTCGCGCCCCAGCCCGTCCAGTAGAAAGACGAGAACCCCGGCCGGAGCCGGGGTTCTCGTTCTGTGCGCGGAGGGGGACTTGAACCCCCACGTCCGTTAATAGGACACTAGCACCTCAAGCTAGCGCGTCTGCCATTCCGCCACCCGCGCTGGGAAGCTCGTTCACAGTAATCCACACGCGCCCGCGAAACCAAATCGGCACGTCGGGGCACCCGTGGGCCCGCTCGGACGGGTGCCGGTCCGTGGTACTCATATGGGTGTGGCTACTGCAGTGAACGCACTCGACGAGGTCGTCGAGACCGTGAGCACCCTGATCCGATTCGACACCACCAACACGGGCGAGCTCGAGACCACGAAGGGCGAGGCCGAGTGCGCCCGCTGGGTCCAGGCCCGCCTCGAGGAGGTGGGCTACGAGACGGTGTACGTCGAGTCCGGGCAGCCCGGAAGGGGAAACGTCTTCGCAACGCTCAAGGGCGCCGATCCCCGGCGCGGCACGCTCCTCGTGCACGGCCATCTCGACGTGGTGCCGGCCGAGCCCGCGGACTGGAGCGTGCACCCGTTCTCGGGCGCCGTGGAGGACGGCTACATCTGGGGCCGCGGTGCGGTCGACATGAAGGACATGTGCGGCATGATGCTGGCGCTCGCGCGCCAGCTGAAGTCCACCGGCACCGTCCCGCCCCGCGACATCATGTTCGCCTTCCTGGCCGACGAGGAGGCCGGCGGCACCTGGGGATCGCACTGGCTGGTGCAGCACCGGCCGGAGCTCTTCACGGGCGTCACCGAGGCCGTCGGCGAGGTCGGCGGCTTCTCCCTGACCGTCGACACCCCGTCGGGCGACAAGAAGCGGCTCTACCTCGTCGAATCCGCGGAGAAGAGCATGTGCTGGATGCGCCTGACCGCCAAGGCGCGCGCCGGGCACGGCTCGTTCGTGCACGAGGACAACGCGGTCACCCTCCTCTCGGAGGCGGTCGCGCGGCTGGGACGCCACACGTTCCCCCTGGTCCTCACGGACACGGTGATCGCCTTCCTCCGCGCCCTCGATCGCGAATCGACGATCGACATCGACGTCGACGGCCCCGACCTCGAGGGGCAGCTCGCGAAGATCGGCGGCCTCGCCCGGATCGTCGGGGCCACGCTGCGCGACACCGCGAACCCCACGATGCTGCGAGCGGGATACAAGGCGAACGTCATCCCGCAGACCGCGGAGGCCGTCGTGGACTGCCGCGTCCTGCCCGGGCGGCAGGCCGCGTTCGAGAGGGAGCTCGACGAGATCCTGGGCCCGGACATCGAGCGCGAATGGATCACCAAGCTCGACTCGTACGAGACGCAGTTCGACGGTGACCTCGTGGACGCCATGAACGAGGCGATCCTGGCGTTCGACCCCGAGGGGCGGACCGTCCCGTACATGCTGTCGGGCGGGACCGACGCCAAGGCCTTCGCCAAGCTCGGGATCCGCTGCTTCGGCTTCGCGCCCCTGCGGCTCCCCGAGGAGCTGGACTTCGCGGCCCTGTTCCACGGCGTCGACGAGCGGGTGCCCGTCGACGCGCTGACGTTCGGCACGCAGGTCTTCGAGCACTTCCTCCTGCATTCCTAGACCACCCGAGAACCGCGCAACACGAGAGGATCCGAGATGACCGTTCCGTTCGATCCGTACGCGGGGCTGCCGGCGCTGCCGGCGCTCACCGTCACCTCCGAGAGCATCACCGACGGCGCCGAGCTGCCCGTCGCGCACCGCAGCGGCATCATGGGCGCGGGCGGCGAGGACGTCTCGCCCCAGCTGTCCTGGAGCGGCGCGCCCGCCGAGACCAAGTCCTACGCCGTCACCTGCTACGACCCCGACGCGCCCACGGCCTCCGGATTCTGGCACTGGGCGGTCGCGAACATCCCCGCCTCCGTCACCTCCCTCGCCGAGGGCGCGGGCGACGGTGCGCCCGGCTCGCTGCCCGAGGGCGCGGTGACGCTCAACAACGACGCGAGCCTGCCGCGGTACGTCGGCGCGGCGCCGCCCGCCGGGCACGGTCCGCACCGGTACATCTTCGTGGTCCATGCGCTGAACGTGGAGAAGCTGGATCTTCCGGCCACGGCGACACCCGCGTACCTCGGCTTCAACCTGTTCGGCGCCGCGATCGCCCGCGGCTCCATCACCGCCACCTACGCGCAGGTGTGATCACCACGAAGGCCGCGCCCCGGGAAGCCCCAGGGGCGCGGCCTTCGTCGTCCTGCGATCGTGGGGGACGCCTCAGCGGCGGTCCACGCCGACGGCCTCCGAGATCGACGCGAAGCCGTCGGCGCGCAGCCGCGCGGCCAGTTCCTTGTGCACCGACCGCGTCCACGTCGGCCCGCCGTAGATGAACTGCGTGTACACCTGCACCAGCGAGGCACCCGCCCGGATCCGCTCGTAGACGTCGTCGACCGTCTCGATACCGCCCACGGAGATGAGCACCAGATCATCGCCGACGCGGGTGGCCAGGCGGCGCAAGACCTCGAGCGACCGCGCCTTGACCGGACGCCCCGAGAGGCCGCCCGCGCCGATGGCCTCGACCTCGGCGTCCGGCGTGGTCAGGCCGGCACGGCCGATCGTGGTATTGGTGGCGACGATGCCGGCGAGACCCAGGTCCTTCGCCAGGTCCGCGACGGCGTCGACATCCTCGTCCGCGAGATCCGGTGCGATCTTCACCAGCACCGGAACGGTGACCGTGTCGAGCACTGCCTGCAGCAGCGGGCGCAGGGACTCGGTGGCCTGCAGGTCGCGCAGACCGGGGGTGTTGGGGGAGGAGACGTTGACCACGATGAAATCGGCCAGCGGGCCGAGCAGCATGGCACTGACCCGGTAGTCGTCGGCCGCACCCTCGAGCGGCGTGACCTTGGTCTTGCCGATGTTGGCGCCGATCGGCACCGCGGAGGGCCCGGCGTCGCGCTTGCGCAGCTCGTTCGCCGCGGCACCGGCGCCGTAGTTGTTGAAGCCCATGCGGTTGATGAGCGCGTGGTCGGCGGGGAGCCGGAAGAGCCGCGGCGCCGGGTTGCCGGGCTGGGCGTGCGCGGTCACCGTACCGATCTCAGCGAAGCCGAAGCCGAGCGCGCCCCAGCCGTTGACCGCGCGGGCGTTCTTGTCGAATCCGGCGGCCAGCCCGACGGGCGCGGGGAAGCGGACGCCGAAGACGGTCTGCTCGAGGATCGGATCGCGGTGCGCCAGACCCCGTCGAATCCCGGCCCGGACCGGCGGCACCGCGGTCGTGCCGCGGATCAGGCCGAACACCCAGTGGTGGATCCGCTCGGGCGAGACGAGGAACAGCACGGTCAGGAGCGACCGGTAGATCGCCTGGGACATCGCCGACATGGTGCTCACAACCCCTTCGTGGCGTCCGGCGGCAGCATGCCGGACGTTTTCGTGCGTTTACGGCGCAGCAGGACCCGGCGTGAACCGTCGGTGTACAGCCGCACGCGGGACAGCTCCCACCCGCCGAACTCGGCCTCGATGGCGAGTCGCATCGCCGCGGTCACACGCGATACCTCGCGCGGCAACCTCAGCGGCAGGAAATCGTACTCCTCGTCGCTGAAACCGCCGCTCTCCCGTGCGTCGGCGCTCATCGTCATACCGGCTCCTAGCGGGTGGGGATCGCCTGGATGCCGGCGCCCGACGCCGACTGCACGTACAGGGTGCCCGTCTTCGCGTCCACGGCGATCGCGTTCGGCTGGCGGACCGTGGGGAAGAGCTTGCGCTGCTCCGGAATGCCGGTGTTCAGGGCGTAGCCGACGACCTCGTTGGTCGCGGTCCGGGTGAGCCACATCAGCTTGTCGGTCTCGTCGTAGTCGACCGCCCAGGGCGCGCTCTTCTCCGGGTACAGGAACTTCTCCATGAGCGGTTGGACGGTGTACCCGATCACCTGGTTCTTCCCGGTGTCCACCGCGAACACCCGGCCGTCCGGCGTGATCGACGCGTTCGTGATGCCGCGGCCCACCCGCAGGCCCTTGCCCATTGTCCGGCCCGCGACGTCGACCTCGGTGAGCGACGCCTGCAACCGGTCGACCACGGCCACGTCGCGCCCGTGCACCAGGATTCTGCTCGCCTCCACGGGGCCGGGGATGCTGGTCGGTTCCTTCGCCGTCCGCAGCGCGACGACGTCGCCCGATGCGGTACCGGCGACCGCCCACACCGCGTCGTCGTTCGCCTCGTCGTAGGCCGCCACGGACAGCACATCGCCGCTGAGGCGCTGCGTGAAGCCCGCCTTGTCGCCGTCGATCTGCACGACCGCGTTCGTCGTCGCCACGAGGAAGCCCGCGCCTCGACGACCCTTCGGAACCACCTGGTTCGCGCGGCCGTCCGTGCTGATCCGCGTGACTTCCTTCAGCCCACCGTCGACCGTGTACAGCACCACCTCGTTCCCCTCGATCGCCGCGAGGCGCCGGCCGACGGGGTCGAAGGCCAGCCCCTCACCGGCGGCGGCGGGCAGCACCGTTCCGGCGGGCGCGGTGGCCGGTTCCGGGGCGAGGGCGGGCTGCGCGGGAACGATCGTCGGACGGTCCTCACGGGCGGGCGTCGTGGAGCAGCCGGCGATGCCGACCGCGGCCACGAGCGCCAGAGCCGCGAGCCGAAGGGCGCCGGGAGCGGAGCGAGCGGGCCGGGGTAGGGGCGCGAATGTGCGGGTCATGATCCCTCGAAACTACCGCCCCGGACCCCGCCCGGCTCCGGCCGGTAGCCTGCCCGGGTGGACATGACGTGGTTGCAGGCGATCGTGCTCGGACTGGTGCAGGGTTTGACGGAGTTCCTCCCCGTCTCGTCCTCGGGGCACCTGCGGATCGTCTCGGAGCTCTGGTTCGGCGACGACGCCGGCGCGTCGTTCACCGCGGTCACCCAGCTGGGCACCGAGCTGGCCGTCCTGATCTACTTCGCGCGGGACATCTACCGCATCGTGGTCGCGTGGTTCCGCGGGCTGTTCGACCAGGCGGAGCGGGGGGTGGACTACCGGATCGGCTGGTACGTGATCATCGGCACCATCCCGATCGGCGTGCTGGGCTACCTGTTCAAGGACGAGATCCGCACGGCGGCGCGGAACCTGTACCTCGTGGCGACCATGCTCATCGTCTTCTCGATCGTCATCTTCGCCGCGGAGTACGTCAGCTCCAAGGTGTACGCGAACCGGCAGCGTCCGCTCGAGCAGGTCACGGCCCGCGACGGCATCCTCATGGGCCTCGCGCAGTGCCTCGCGCTGATCCCCGGCGTCTCCCGGTCGGGCGCCACGTCGAGCGCGGGCCTCTTCCTCGGTCTCACCCGCGAGGCCGCGGTGCGCCTGTCGTTCCTGCTGGCGATCCCCGCCGTGACCGCGTCCGGCCTGTTCAGCCTGCCGGATGCCTTCGCCCCGGCCGGCGAGGGCCTCCACGCGTCCGGGCCGCAACTGCTGGTCGCGACGGTGATCGCCTTCGTCGTGGGCTACGCGGCGATCGCCTGGCTGCTGAACTTCGTGGCGAAGCACTCGCTGAACTGGTTCGTCGGCTACCGGATCGTCGTCGGCTTCCTGGTCCTCGGCCTGCTCTGGGGCGGGGTCATCAGCGCGACCTGAGCGTCGCCCGCGCCGCGCCGATGAGCGGATCCGCGCCGGCGCCGCGCCGGTACGCGAGGGCGGTGTGCCGGACCACGTCGAGCGGGGTGAGGAGGACGTCCTCCGGGACGTCGACGGCGGCCAGGTCCGGGATCACGGCGACCCCCTGCCCGGCCTCGACCAGCGCGAGAACCGCGGCGAAGTCGTCGGTGCGGTGGCGTACGCGGGGCGTGAACCCGGCGTTCTCGCAGGTGCGCACCGTGGCGTCGTCGCACATCGTGCCGACCGTGCCGGAGATCCAGCGCTCCTCGGCGCAGTCGCCCAGGGCGCGGGGCCGGTCGCGCCGGGTGGCGAGGTGCACGGCCTCGTCGAACAGCGGCTCGGTGTCGAGGGCGGGTTCGTCGCGGACGGGGAGGCAGTCGTAGCGCTGGATCAGCGCGACGTCGAGCCGCCGCGAGCGCAGTTCCTCCGGTGCCGTCGCCGGATCGATCTCGGTGACGCGCACGCGCAGCAGTGGATGGTCGCGCGAGAGCCGCAGCAGCGCCGGGGTCACGACGGTGCGCATCGCCGAGCTGAAGGTGCCGATCCGCAGTTCGCCGGCCACCTCCCCGCCGAGGCCGTCGAGGTCCGCGCGGGCCTGTTCCAGTCGCGCGAGCACCGCATCGGCGTGCCCGACGAGGACCCGCCCCGCCTCGGTGAGCCGGACGCTGCGTCCCGTCCGCTCGAGCAGGGGGCGCCCGGCCTCCCGCTCCAGGGTCGCGAGCTGCTGGGAGACGGCCGACGGCGTGTAGTCCAGCGCCTGCGCGACGGCCGCGATCGTGCCGCGGAACGAGAGTTCGCGGAGAAGTCGCAGGCGGTGCACGTCGAGCATCAGTTCAGCTTACGCTCGACATCGCAATCTCGCGCTGGACCTTGCGCTCGTCGTGGCGGACGCTGAGATCATGCAGCTCACCGGCCTCCACGTCCCGCTCGTCACGCCCTTCGCCGCGGACGGCACCGTCGACCTCGGCTCGCTCGAACGCCTTGCGCACGAGACCCTCGCCGCCGGCGCCGACGGCCTGCTCGCGCTCGGCACCACCGGCGAGCCCGCGACCCTGACCCCGGCGGAGCGGGCTGCCGTGATCGACCGGATCGGCGGGGTGTGCGCCGAGCATCGCGCCGTGTTCACCGTCGGCGTCGGCACGAACGCGACCGACGACACCGCCGCGGCTCTCCGCCGGATCGACGGTCGGGCCGGCTTCGCGCTCGTCGTGGTGCCCTATTACACCCGTCCCTCCGAGGCGGGCGTGATCGAGCACTACCGCCGCGTCGCCGCCGCGAGCCCGGTGCCGGTGATCGTCTACGACGTGCCGCAGCGCACCGGCCGCACCCTCTCGCTCGACACGCTCCTCGCCCTCGCGGCCATCGACGGGGTGGGCGGGTTCAAGCACGCCGCGGGCGGCGTGACGGAGACGACGGTCCGGCTGCTCGCGGCGATCAACACCGCCACGCCCGGCGCCGTCTCGGTCCTCGCCGGCGACGACCCGTTCGTCGGCGCGCTGCTGGCCCTCGGCGGGCACGGTGCGATCTCCGCCTGCGCCAACGTCGCCGCGGGGGAGTTCGCCGCGCTCGTGGCGGCCTGGCGCGAGCACCGGCTCGAGGAGGCGCGCGTCATCGGTGGGGCACTCGCGGGCCTCGCCGCGGCGCTGTTCGCCGAGCCCAACCCGACGGTCATCAAGGGCGTCCTGGCTTCCCAGGGCCGCATCGCCACCCCCGCCGTGCGCCTGCCGCTGCTGCCCGCGTCCGTCGGTGCCGTCACCGCGGCGACGGCCCTCCTCCGGTCCGCGGTGGCCGCGTGAGCGCCCGGGCGGTTATGCCCTGAGCGATCACGGCCCCGGTCCGGGCACCCCGCACGCCTAGACTCGGGGGTATGACCGTGATCCTGCTGCGCCACGGCCGCTCGACCGCGAACACGTCCGGGGTGCTCGCGGGACGGGCGGAGGGCGTCGCGCTCGACGACGCCGGCCGCGCCCAGGCGGCCGACCTCGTCGGCCGCCTCGCCGACGTCGAGCTGGTGGCCGCCGTGCGTTCCCCGCTGCTGCGGTGCGAGCAGACCCTCGCACCGCTGGCCGCCGCCCACGGCCTCACCCCCGAGGTCGACGACCGGCTCGTCGAGGTCGACTACGGCGCCTGGACCGGCCGGGCGATCAAGGACCTCCTGCAGGAGCCGCTGTGGAAGGTCGTGCAGGAGCAGCCCTCCGCTGCCGTCTTCCCCGACGGGGAGGGGCTCGCCGACGTCCAGGCGCGGGCCGTCGCCGCGATCCGCGACGCGGACCGGCGGTTCGTCGCGGAGCACGGTCCCGGTGCGGTGTGGGTGGCCTGCAGTCACGGCGACGTCATCAAGGCCGTCGTCGCCGACGCGCTCGGCACGCATCTCGACCAGTTCCAGCGGTTGTTCGTCGCGCCCGCGTCGGTGTCGGTCGTGACGTACGGCCCGGCGCGCCCGCTCGTGCAGTGCGTCAATTCGTCCGGTAGCGTCACGCTGCCCAAACGTCCAGCCAAGGAGGCCACGGTGGGAGGCGAGGCATGAGCCGCTCCGTCCACGTTTTCCGCACCCCCGACAGGTTCGTCGTGGGTACCGTCGGACAGCCGGGTGACCGCGCGTTCTACCTGCAGGCCGTGCACGAGTCCCGCATCGTCTCGGTGCTGCTGGAGAAGCAGCAGGTGCAGGTGCTCGCCGAGCGCATCGCCGCACTCCTCGACGAGGTGGCGCGCCGCTTCGGCACCGCGATGCCGGCCGCCGACGCACCGATCACCGACCTGCAGCCGCTCGTGATGCCCGTGGACGCGGAGTTCCGGGTGGGGACCATGGGCCTGGGCTGGGATTCGGAGGAGAAGGCGGTGGTGATCGAGCTGCTGGCGATCACCGAGCAGGAGCTCGACGAATCCGTGGTGCTGGCGGACGACGCCGAGGAGGGGCCCGACGCGGTCCGCGTGTTCCTGACCCCCGCCGCGGCGCGGGAGTTCGCGAACCGCTCCGAGAAGGTGCTCGGCGCCGGCCGGCCCGCGTGCCCCCTCTGCGGCGAGCCGCTCGACGCCGACGGGCACATGTGCGTGCGCCTCAACGGTTACCGTCGCGGCGCCGCGTTCGGCGCCGAGGAGGAGTAGGTGGACCTGACGGTGGACCTCGAGAGCGCCGATCTGTCGATCCTCGGCCGGATCACCAGTGCCTCCAACGCCACCCTGCTCTGCGACCTCGGCGACACGGGCGAGCGCGCGGTCTACAAGCCGGTCCGGGGCGAGGTACCGCTGTGGGACTTCCCGGACGGCACGCTCGCCGGGCGGGAGGTCGCGTCCTACCGCGTCTCCGAGGCGCTCGGCTGGGGCCTCATCCCCGAGACCGTCCTGCGTGACGGTCCGCTCGGGCCCGGAATGGTGCAGCGCTGGGTCGAGGAGCCGGACGACTGCCCCGACCTGGTGGACATCTTCCCCCTCGACGGGGTGCCCGAGGGCTACCTGACGGTGGTGACCGGGTACGTCGAGGACGCCGACGCACCGGACGGCCTCGACGAGGTCGCGCTCGCACACGCCGACGACGCCCGCCTGCGCCGCCTCGCCGTGCTCGACGTGCTCATCAACAACGCCGACCGCAAGGGCGGTCACGTCCTCACCGGTCCCGACGGTCGTGTGCAGGGCGTGGACCACGGCATCTGCCTGCACGCCGCGCCGAAGCTCCGAACCGTGCTGTGGGGCTGGGCCGGGCGCCCGGTGGGCGACGACCTGCTCGCCGACATCGAGGCCTTCCGGAGCGCTCCGCCCGACCTGGCCGGCCTCATCACCGACGAGGAGCAGGCAGCCCTGGTGGGGCGGGCCGACGTGCTCCTCGAACTGGGTGCGATGCCCTTGCCGACGCCGAGCCGGCCGATTCCCTGGCCGCCGTTCTGACGCTCCTCCGTCCGACGGGGCCTCACCCGCGCCGTCGCCACCATCGCCGGCGGCGGGCGTCCTCGGCGTGCCCCGCGTGCGCGTCCCGCTTGTGCCGGCACACCGCGCCCGCGGCGGCGACCTCGTGCGGGTCGAAACCCTCGGGCACCGGGCCGTCGGCGACGAGCGCCCGGACCAGGGCCTCCTGGCGTTCTCGCAGGCTCATGACCACTCCTGTCGCGCGCGGTCGGTGATCGGTGCACACCCGCCCGCCGCGGCGATGGCGTCGAGCTCGTCGAAGAGCTCGCGAGCCGGCGGATAGCGGCCGTCGCGCTCGAGCATGAGCGGCACGTCGACGCGCTCCCGGAGCGCCGTGACCAGCTCGAGTACGTCGTCGTTCACCGGGTCGGTGTGCGTGTCGTGGTAGTGGCCGCCGGCCTCGGAACCGCCCGCGACGTGACTGTAGGCGATCCGGTCGACGGGCAGCCGGGCCAGCTCCTCCTGCGGGTCGAGGCCGCGATTGCGGGCGTTCGCGTACACGTTCGCCACGTCGAGCACGAGCAGGGCGCCCGTGCGATCCAGCAACTCGGTCAGGAACTGCGCCTCCGAGTACTCGTCCTCCGGCCAGCGCAGGAACGCCGCGATGTTCTCCACCGCCAGCGGCACAGGCAGCCCGTCCTGCGCCCTGGTGATGTTGCGGACCAGTACGTCGAGCGCTTCCCGGGTGCGGGGCACGGGAAGCAGATGACCGGCCTCGATCCCGCCCGCGCGCACGAAGGCGATGTGCTCGCTGACGAGTGGCGCGCGAAACGCCTCGGCGCACGCCGCCAGGCGGCGGACGCGTTCCGGCTCCACGTCGTCGGCACCGCCGAGCGAGAGGGCGACGCCGTGCGGCACCAGCGGCACGCCGCGATCACGCAGGTCGACGAGCAGCGGGTCGGGCTCGGCGCGGCCTCGGCGCAGACGGACGGATTCGGCGATCACCTCGCAGAAGCCCGGCCGGAGATCGGCGATGACGCCCGCGATCTCGCGCCGCCAGCCGAGCCCGAGCGGTCCGAGGGCGAGAACGGTGCGGGTCACGGTGCTCATCCTCCGCACCCGCCGCAGCCACCACAACCCCCGCAGCCGCCGCACCCTCCACCGCCGTCCCCGCCGCTCGACGCTCCGCCGCAGGAACCGCCACCGTCGCCCGACGCCTCGGCACTCCCGGCGAGTTCGACGCCGCCCGCGAAGGCCTCGTCGAACTGCCAGAGCGCGGCCGTCCCGAAGACGGCCACCGACAGCCCCACGGCCGCAGGACCGTACGTCGCCCAGGCGGGCTTGCGGGAGGGAGCGAGGTACGCGAGGCGATCCTTCTCGGCTGCGAGGAGTCGCCGCCCGGCGCGCGTCGCACGTTCGACCGACCACAGCTGCGGACAGACGACGACCAGGACGATCACGGACGGGACGAGGACGCCGGGAAGGATGCGGATGTCGGCCGCCGAGTCGGCGAGCACCATCCGGATGAACGCGGTGGCGGCACCTCCGACGGCGGCCGCCGTCACCGGGGCCGCACCCAGTCGCATCCTCCACCGGTCCGTCGCCGAACGCAGGTAGCCCCGGGCGGCGACGCGCTCCTCCAATGCGTCGAGCTCGTCCGCGAGCGCGACGCCGATCTCGTTCACCGTGTACGCCGAGCGGCCGTCGCAGTACGCATGGACGGCCCGGACGAACGGATCGGCACCGGCCGGCAACGGCGGCCGCGTCGTGTTCCCGGCCGCGGGCACGCACCCATCGGCGCGCAGCTCGGCGAGCGCGACGACGACCGGCGCCCGACGGTTCCGGACGCACGCCAGCTCGACCGCGCTGAGCGGCGGATCGACGACGGTGCGCCGCCACGGCGCCGCCGCGAGCCGCCAGACCAGGGCGAGCGCGATGCCACCGAGCAGCAGGAAGAGGTACCACCGGGTCGTGGTGGGGAGCAGCGCTTCGAGGACCGTCTCGAGGGTGGTGCGGGACATGACGTTCACCTCCTGGTGAATGGGTTCGACGGGATCCCGGCACCCTCGCTGCTGAAGGCCCGGTGAAGCGGGTTCGTGACGTCGGAGGCGGCCGGCGGCTCAGCCGCCGCAGCCGCCGCCCCCACCGCAGCCGCTACCTCCGCCACACGACGATCCGCCGCCGCAGGAGGATCCACCGCACGTGAACGCGCTGCCGCAGGACGAACCGGAGCCGCCGCTGCCGGTTCCGCCCGCCACGGCCATCGCCGCGGCGTAGCGGGGGTCGATCTGCCAGAGGGCGGCGGTGCCGAACAGGGCGACGGACAGGCCCACGGCCGCGGCGCCGTAGGTGGCGAAAGCGGGCCGGAGGACCGGCCGCAGGTAATTCGCTCGGGCGCGCTCTGCGGCCAGGAGGCGTCGACCGGCAGGCGTGGTGCGGGGGACCGTGAGCAGCACCGGAAGGACGAACACCGCGGTGACCAGCGACGGCACGAGCACGCAGGGGAGAACCGCATCGGCCGGTGCATGCCGCGCGACGATGAACACGGGCGTGCCCACGATCCCCGCGACGGCGACGGCGGCCACCGGGGCGGCGCTGAACCGGCTCCGCCAGCGCTCGGCGCTGGTGCGCAGGTAGCCGCGCTGCTCGAGGCCCTTCTCCAGCTCGCGCAGGGGGCGCAGCTGGTCGTGCAGGAGCAGGTCGACGGAGAACTGCGAGCCGTCGAGACGATGCAGCATGCGGCGGGTGAAATCGTCGGTGGTCGAGGGCAGCGGGCGGGCGGGATCGGCACGCCCCTCGGCGTCGAGGTGCTCACCCGCCCTGAGCAGGCCCATCGCCGCGAGGAGCGGCGCCTGCCACGACCGCAGGCAGGCGATCTCGGGCACGGTGAGCGGTGGCTGCTCGATCACCGGCCGGCGGACGGCGGTGAGAAAACGCCAGGTCACGCCGAACGCGATCGTGGCGAGCAGGCAGTAGAGGAACCATCGGGACTCGGCGGGGAACAGGCCATCGAGAGCGTTCTCGAATGTATTGCGGGACATGCGATTCACCTCCTGGGGCGACCGGTCGTTCAAGGTTGGGTAAAGCATGGCGGCGGATCGCGCTCCCCGCTAGTCGCGGGGAGCAAGAGTTTCCTGAGAATCCTTGCGGCACAGGATCGCCCCATGTCGGAGGCGGTGTCCGAGGTGTCGGCGATGACCGCGGGGCGGGTTCACCGCCGACGATCGCGGCCCTCGGCCTCGGTCCGGCCCGGAATCCACGCCCGGATGCGGGCGCATAGGGTGGGGGCATGCGTTCCTGGCCGACCCCCACCGTTCCCACCGTGCCCGGACCGTCGGTCCCGCTGCGTCTCTACGACACGTCCGACGCCGCGGTGCGTCCGGTCAACCCCGGCGCGGTCGCCGGGATGTACGTCTGCGGCATCACCCCGTACGACGCCACGCACCTCGGGCACGCCGCGACGTACCTCGCGTTCGACCTGGTCAACCGGGTGCTGCGGGACAACGGTCACGATGTGCACTACGTGCAGAACGTGACCGACGTCGACGATCCGCTGTTCGAGCGGGCCGACCGCGACGGCATCGACTGGCGCGATCTCGGCGCCCGGGAGACGGACCTGTTCCGGGAGGACATGGAGGCGCTCCGGGTGATCCCGCCGCGGGACTACATCGGCGCGGTCGAGTCGGTGGACGAGGTCGTCGAGTACGTCGGGCGGCTCCTGGCGACCGGCTCGGCGTACATCGTCGACGATGCCGAGTACCCGGACGTGTACTACCGCTCGGACGCCACCGAGCAGTTCGGCTACGAGTCGGGTTACGACCGGGCGACGATGGAGACGTTCTTCGCCGAGCGGGGCGGCGACCCCGACCGGCCCGGCAAGCGCGACAGCATCGACCCGATCCTCTGGCGCGCCGAGCGGCCCGGCGAACCGTCGTGGCCCTCGCCGCAGGGGCCCGGCCGCCCCGGCTGGCACATCGAGTGCGCCGCGATCGCCGCGAACCGGCTGGGCGCGACGTTCGACATCCAGGGCGGCGGTAGCGACCTGATCTTCCCGCACCACGAGTACTCGGCGGCGCACGTGGAGGCCGCGACCGGCGAGCGGCGCTTCGCCCGGCACTACGTGCACGCGGCCATGATCGGCCTCGACGGCGAGAAGATGTCCAAGAGCCGCGGCAACCTCGTCTTCGTCTCGAAGCTGCGCCGCTCGGGCGTCGACCCCGCCGCGATCCGCCTGGGCCTGTTCGAGGGCCACTACCGGCAGGACCGCCCGTGGTCCGACGAGGTGCTCCAGCGTGCGCTCTCCCGGCTCGACCTGTGGCGTCGCGCGTTCCGGGCTTCATCGGCTCCCGACGGGGACGAACTGATCGGCCGCGTCCGCCGCTACCTCGCCGACGATCTGGACACGCCGCACGCCCTCGCGGCGATCGACGCCTGGGCCGAGAAGGCCGTCACCGTGGGCGGACCCGACGCGGGTGCGCCGGCCGCCGTGGCGACCGCGGTCGACGCGCTGCTCGGCGTACCTGCCACGGCCTGACAGCGCGACACGATATATTGCGCCTGTGAGGACCGTCAGCGAGCTGGCCCCGGATCTGACCGAGGGCGTGTGGACCGTTCAGACCCGCACGTCCACTTACGTGGTCGATCTGGGGGAGATGACCCTGATGCGCGCGCCCGGCATCGGCGGCGATGCCGAGGACGAGCAGTGGAGCATCAGCTCGCTGCGCCGCGATTCGGAGGACATCCCGCTGCTCGGGATCAAGAGCTGCCGGGTCGGCGAGTCGGCGCAGTTCTGGGTCCGTGCCGCGGATGATCCGGACGTGCGCACCTGGCGCATCACCACGCCGGTCGTGTCGATCGAGCGGATCGGCTAGCACCCTTACGGGCCGGTACCCGGATCCCGCCGCCGCAGGTACTTCTCGAACTCCTCCGCGATGGCGTCGGCGTCGATGTGCTGCTCGACGTCCTGGGCCTCCGCGTCGCCACGCTCCTCGAGTCCCCGGACGTAGTCGGCGACGTCCTCGTCGTCCTCGGTCATCTCGGTCACCGAGGCCTCCCACGCCTCGGCGCGCGTCGGGAGATCACTGAGCGGAACAGCGAGGTCGAGCACCTGCTCCACGCGCTGCAGCAGTGCGACGGTCGCCTTCGGGTTCGGGGGCTGGGACACGTAGTGCGGCACCGCGGCCCAGAACGAGACCGCGGGGAAGCCGGCACGCACGCAGGCGTCCTGGAGGACGCCGGTGATCCCCGTCGGGCCCTCGTAACGGTTCTGTTCGAGCCCGAAGCGCTTCGCGGACTCCGCGTCGTAGCCCGCGCCGGTCACGGGTACCGGACGGGTGTGCGGCGTGTCCGCGAGGAGGGAACCGAGGATGACGACGCTGTCGATGTGCAGCTCGGAGAAGATCGCGAGCAGCTGGTCGCAGAAGGCCCGCCAGCGAAAGTTCGGCTCGGTACCGCGCAGCAGCACCACGTCGCGGTCCGCCTTGGGCGGCCGGCACACCGAGAGGGTGGTCGACGGCCACTCGACGGCGCGCGTCACACCGTCGACCTGCTTGATGATGGGCCGGTTGACCTGGAAGTCGTAGAAGTCGTCGGAGTCGACCTCGGTGATGAGCTGCGCGTCCCAGGTCAGTTCGAGGTGCTCGACGGCGCCCGACGCGGCGTCACCCGCATCGTTCCAGCCCTCGAACGCCGCGATGAGGACCGGGCGGTCGAGCTTCGGGAAGGACGTCACTTCGATCAGAGTACGCGCCGGTCGTGAGGATTCGATTTGCCCGCACCCACTACCCTGGGACTATGACCCGTACGCATCAGCAGCCGCTGCAGTCGAGTTTCCTGGAGGCGGCCTCGAGCCGTGTTCTCATAGGCGACGGTGCGATGGGCACGATGTTGCAGGCAGCGGACCTGTCCCTGGACGATTTCCTGGGGCTGGAGGGCTGCAACGAGATCCTCAACGACACCCGTCCGGACGTCTTGGAGGAGATCCACCGCGCGTATTTCGCGGCGGGAGCGGACGCGGTGGAGACCAACACCTTCGGGTGCAACCTGTCGAACCTCGGGGACTACGACATCGCCGACCGGATCCGCGAGCTGTCCGAGAAGGGTACGGCGATCGCGCGGAGGGTGGCGGACGAGTTCGCCGCGGACGGCACGCCGCGGTTCGTGCTGGGCTCCATCGGCCCCGGTACGAAGTTGCCCACGCTGGGACACACGTCCTTCGCCGTGATCCGGGACGCGTACGCGGAGGCCGCGCGCGGCATGCTCGACGGCGGTGCCGACGCCTTCCTCATCGAGACGTGCCAGGACATCCTGCAGTCGAAGGCCGCCGTGCTCGGCTGCCAGGTGGCGATGGAGGAACTGGGCCGGCGCATCCCCGTCATCGTCCACGTGACGGTCGAGACCACGGGCACCATGCTGCTCGGCTCCGAGATCGGTGCCGCGCTCACCGCGCTGGAGCCCCTGGGGATCGACATGATCGGCCTGAACTGCGCGACCGGCCCCGCCGAGATGAGCGAGCACCTGCGGCACCTGTCGCGGCATTCGACGATCCCGGTGTCGGTCATGCCGAACGCCGGCCTGCCCGTGCTGGGCAAGAACGGCGCGGAGTACCCGCTCACCCCGGAGGAACTGGCGGAGGCCCTCTCGGGTTTCGTCGGCGAGTTCGGCCTGAGCTTCGTGGGCGGCTGCTGCGGCACCACCCCCGAGCACATCCGTCAGGTCGCCGAGGCCGTGCGCACGGTCGAGCGTGCCGGGCGCGCGCCGCAGACCGAGAGCGCGATCAGTTCGCTCTACACGTCGGTGCCGTTCGCCCAGGACTCGTCGATCCTCATGATCGCGGAGCGGACGAACTCGAACGGCTCCAAGGCCTTCCGCGAGGCGATGCTCGCCGGTGACCACGACAAGTGCGTCGACATCGCCAAGGACCAGATCCGCGACGGCGCGCACATGCTCGACCTCAACGTCGACTACGTGGGCCGCGACGGCGCCGCCGACATGGCCGCGCTCGCCGCCCGGCTCGCGACCGCGTCCACCCTGCCGATCATGATCGACTCCACCGAGCCCGCGGTCATCACGGCGGGCCTGGAGCACCTCGGCGGCCGCTGCGCCGTCAACTCGGTGAACTACGAGGACGGCGACGGGCCCGAGTCGCGCTTCACCAAGATCATGGAGCAGGTCGTCGCGCACGGCGCCGCCGTGGTGGCGCTGACCATCGATGAGGAGGGCCAGGCCCGCACCGCCGAGTGGAAGGTCCGGATCGCCGAGCGGCTCATCGCGGATCTGACGGGCAACTGGGGGCTGTCGCTCGACGACATCATCATCGACCCGCTGGTCTTCCCCATCTCCACGGGCCAGGAGGAGGTCCGACGGGACGCCCTCGAGACCATCGAGGCCGTCCGGATCCTGCACGAGAAGTACCCGAGCCTGCACTTCACCGTCGGCCTGTCGAACGTGAGCTTCGGCCTCAACCCGGCCGCGCGGCAGGTCCTGAACTCGGTGTTCCTGCACGAGCTCACCGAGGCCGGGCTGGATTCGGCGATCCTGCACGCCTCGAAGATCCTGCCGATGAGCAAGATCCCCGACGAGCAGCGGGAGACGGCACTGGACCTGGTCTACGACCGCCGCGGCCTCGACGGCCTGCGGTCCGGCGGCGACCCCGACTACAACCCCCTGGCCAAGCTCATGGCCCTGTTCGAGGGCGTCTCGGCGGCGTCGGCGCGCGAGTCGCGCGCACAGGAGCTCGCGAAGTTGCCGCTGTTCGAGCGCCTCGAGCGCCGCATCGTCGACGGTGAGCGCGAGGGACTGGACGCCGACCTGGACGCGGCGCTCGAGGAGAAGCCGGCGCTGTCGATCATCAACGACACGCTGCTCAGCGGTATGAAGACGGTCGGTGAGCTGTTCGGTTCGGGCCAGATGCAGCTGCCCTTCGTGCTGCAGTCCGCCGAGGTGATGAAGGCGGCGGTCGCCTACCTCGAGCCGCACATGGAGAAGTCCGACGACGACGCGGGCAAGGGCCGGATCGTGCTCGCGACGGTCAAGGGCGACGTCCACGACATCGGTAAGAACCTCGTCGACATCATCCTCTCCAACAACGGCTACGAGGTCGTCAACATCGGCATCAAGCAGCCGATCGCCGCCATCGTGGAGGCCGCGGAGGACAAGCACGCCGACGTCATCGGCATGTCCGGGCTGCTGGTGAAGTCCACCGTCGTGATGAAGGAGAACCTCGAGGAGCTCAACACCCGCGGTCTGGGGGAGAAGTACCCGGTGCTGCTGGGCGGCGCCGCACTGACCCGCGCCTACGTCGAGAACGACCTCGCCGAGGTGTACGCGGGCGAGGTCAGCTACGCCCGCGACGCGTTCGAGGGCCTGCGGCTCATGGACGACATCATGGCGCTCAAGCGCGGCGAGGGCCCGGACCCGGACAGCCCCGAGGCTATCGCCGCGGCGGAGAAGGCCCGCGAGCGCAAGGAGCGGCACGCCCGCAGCCGCCGCATCGCCGAGAAGCGCAGGGCCGAGGCCGCGCCCGTCGTGGTGCCCGAACGCTCCGATGTGGCGCAGGACTTCGAGGTCGCCACCCCGCCGTTCTGGGGCACCCGTGTGGTCAAGGGCATCGCGATCGGCGAGTACGCGTCGCTGCTCGATGAGCGCGCCCTGTTCTTCGGCCAGTGGGGCCTGCGCGGCGCCCGCAAGGGGGAGGGACCGTCGTACGAGGAACTGGTCGAGACCGAGGGACGGCCCCGGCTGCGGTACTGGCTCGACAAGCTCAAGGCCGAGAAGATCCTCGACCACGCCGCCGTGGTCTACGGCTACTTCCCGGCGGTGAGCCACGGGAACGTCATCGACGTGCTGGAGTCACCGGAACCCGATGCGCCCGTGCGCTACTCGTTCGAGTTCCCGCGGCAGCAGCGCGGACGGTTCCTGGCGATCTCGGACTTCATCCGCGACCGCGACACGGCCGTCGCGCGGGGCCAGGTCGACGTCCTGCCCTTCCAGTTGGTCACCATGGGGCAGCCGATCGCCGACGCCGCCAACGAGCTGTTCGCGGCGAACAGCTACCGCGACTACCTCGAGCTGCACGGCATCGGCGTCCAGCTCACCGAGGCCCTCGCGGAGCGTTGGCACCAGCGGGTGCGGCAGGAGCTGATCCTGCCCGGCGGCCGCACGGTCGCCGACACGGATCCGGCGGCGGTCACCGACTTCTTCGACCTCAAGTACCTCGGCGCGCGCTACAGCTTCGGCTACGGCGCCTGCCCCGATCTCGAGGACCGCGCGAAGATGGTCGACCTGTTGCAGCCCGAGCGGATCGGTGTCGTGCTGTCGGAGGAGCTCCAGCTGCACCCGGAGCAGTCCACCGACGCCTTCGTCCTCACCCACCCCGAGGCGAAGTACTTCAACACCTAGTGGACGACTACAGGCTGCACCTGCAGGCCGGCGAGCCGGGCGAGGAGGGCGCCTGGTTCTGGCGTCTCGACGACGCCGCCGGCCTGCAGATCGCCGCGTCATGGGCCGCGTCGCTCGCGGACGCCCTCGACGCCGTGAAGCGGGTGTCCGCGGACCTGGGCCTCGACGACGGCTGAGCGCGGGGCCGATCGGCGTCAGCGCAGTGCGGCCAGGTCGACCACGAGAGGGTGTGCACCGTCGACCACGGTGCGCCCCGTCATCGTCGGCCCCTCGTACGCGCAGTCCACCGTGCGCGCCGACTCCGGCGAGATCATCGCTACAGCTTCGTGATCCGGCTGGTGGGCACCTTCAGCTCCGGAGTGGCCTGCAGGTACTTCTCCAGGGCATCGAGGTCGATGCCGCCGACCGTGAGGTCGGTGGACCGGGTGAAGACGCTGAAGCCGTCGCCGCCCGCGGCGAGGAAGTTGTTCGTGGTCACCCGGTACTTCGCGACCGGGTTCAGTGGCTGGTCGCCGACCTTGACGCTCTCGCGCACCACCTTCCGGTTCGGGGCGCCGTTCGGGTCGTAGCTGTACGTGATTCCCGACGGTGCCAGGATCGTCGTCTTGGCGGGGTTCTGCCACTGCTGCTCGAGGAGGTCGATGATCTCCTGGCCGGTGAGCGAGACGGTGACGACCTGATTGCCGAAGGGCTGCACCGTGTACGCGGCGCCGTACGTGACGTCGCCGCCCTTGAGGTCGGCGCGGACGCCGCCCGGGTTCATGAGGGCGATCTGCCCCGCGGCCTCGTTGGGCGGGCGAGTGGTGAACAGCATCGCATCGGCGATGACGTCGCCGAGCGGGGAGTCGCCGCCGGGGAAGGGCTCCCGCTTGAGATCCGTGGGGATCCTCCCGATCACCCGGTCGGCACGGGGCTTGGCCTCCTTCTCGTAGAACTCGACGAGTCGCTGGGTGGCGGCGTCGGCGGGGAGGTCACGACGCACCACGCGGTTCACCGCCGTCGCCTTCGCCGCGGGACCGCTGAAGTCGAGGGTGATGTCGGTGATGAGGCGGCCGTAGGAGGCGGCCTGCGTGACGGTGCGGCCGTCGATGGTGCAGGTGTAGGCCTGGTGGGAATGCGCAGTGACGAGCGAGGTGACGGCCGGGTCGATCCGCTTCGCCAGGTCCGGCACCGGCGCGGAGACGTCGTTGCACGCGTTCGGGTCGGCCTCGCCCGATCCCTTCTGCGCCCCGCCGTCGTGCATGGTCGCGACGATCGCCTGTGCGCCGGCGGCCTTGATCTCGGGGACGTACTTGTTGATCGCCTCGGCCTCGTCGCCGAAACTGTAGCCGCGCACGCCCTCCGGCGCGACGATGGTCGCGGTCTCGGGCGTGACGGTGCCGATGACGGCGATCTTCTTCCCGCCGACCTCGAACATCTTCCACGGCACGGTGCCGGGCGGGAGCTGGCCCTGCTCGTTGGTCACGTTCGCGGCGAGGTACTGGTACGCGGCGCCGGTGAAGGGCTCGCCCGGCTCGCACCCCTGCGGCGCGCAGCCGCCCTTCTGCAGCCGCTCCAGCTCGATGGTGCCGTGATCGAATTCGTGATTGCCCACCGAGCTCGCCTGCAGGCCCACGGAGTTGAGGAACTTGACCGTCGGTTCGTCGCGGAAGAGCGCGGAGACCAGGGGGCTCGCGCTCACGAGATCGCCCGCTGCGACGGTGAGGTTGTTCGGGTACTGCTTCTTGAGCCGCTGCAGGGCGGTGGCGAAGTAGGCCGCGCCGCCGGCCTCCTGGCCGCCGATCTTGCCCGTGGAGCCGGTGGGCGGCTGCAGGTTGCCGTGGAAGTCGTTGAACGCCAGCAGGTGCACCTGGTCCGGGTTCGCGGCCGGCAGGTCGTCGACGCCGGGCACCGTGAAGCTCGCCTTCGAGGTCGACGACGCCGCGCCGGAGGACGACGGCCCCGCCTCGTTCCCGGAGGTGCCGCAGCTCGCGAGGAGCGCCGCGGTCGCGGTGAGGGCCAGGGCGGCGGACAGACGACGATTGCGCATGGCACGAATTCGAACACAGGCAGCCATCGTTCGGATGACGAATGAATTAACACCCCGTGCGCGCGCCGACTTAGGGTGTTCGGCATGACCTCCCCGTCACTGCCCGCCGCGGTCCTCTTCGACATGGACGGCACCCTCCTCGACTCCGAGAAGCTCTGGGACATCGCCGTCGCCGAGTTCACCCGCGACCTGGGCATGGAGATCACCCCGGAGGCGCGCGAGTCGACGCTGGGCAACGCCACCGCGGACGCGCTGCGCAAGCTCTTCGACTTCGCGCAGGTCCCGGAGGCGGACCGCGACTACGCCGGGGCGGAGCGGTGGGTCTCGAACCGGGTCGTGGAACTGTTCGACGGCGGGATCCCGTGGCAGCCCGGCGCACGTGAGACCCTGGACCTCCTGGCCGCGGCCGATGTCCCGCTGGTCCTGGTCACCAACACGATCCGCGAGGTCACCGAGCACGCACTCGGTACCCTCGGGCGCGACCGATTCGTGGCCACCGTCTGCGGTGACGAGGTGCCCAGCCCCAAGCCCGCGCCGGACCCGTACCTGCGCGGCGCGGCACTGGTGGGCTTCCCGGCGGCCGACTGCGTCGCCGTCGAGGACTCGCCGACGGGCTCGCGCTCCGCGCTCGCCGCGGGTTGCACGGTCCTCACCGTCGGTCCCGAACCGGTGCTCGACGGTGCGCGTCACCTCGGCACGCTGACGGGCGCGGCGCTGGTGGACTTCGCGCCGCTCAGCCGACGCTGAACGCGGCGTCCCCCGACCGGCAGGTGGCGGGCCCGCGCCCCTCGGCCGCGGTGCACCGCCAGCCTCCCGTCTCGAGGGTGACCGGCTGACCGTCGGCGTGGGAGACCGCCGCCGCGTAGGCTCGCGCCGCCCGGAGCACCCGGACGCAGTTCGCGGAGCCGCTGCGGATCACGACGGGCGCCTCGTCCTGGACCGTGGCGACGGTGCCGCACACGGTGTCGGCGGAGGCGAGTTCGACGCCGTCGGTGGGCTGCGCCGACGGCGCACCGGAGGTTCCCGCGATCGCGGAGAAGCTGACCGAGCTCGCCGCCGAATCGTCCTTCTGCGCCGCGCATCCGGACGCCGCGAGCAGAAGCAGGGCACACATCGCTGACCACCGTCGGTTCATTTTCTGGAAACTAGCGGCGACGGCGCGGTCGCGCTCGCTCAGACCAGCCGAAAGTGCTGGGCATCACGGTGTTCGTGCGGAGAGAGCCCCGCCACGCAGGCGCGGGCGGCGCTCGCGCGCTACTTCTCCGCGCCGTCGATCGCGGCGCTGGCCATCACGGCCATCCGGACTCGCTCCGTATCGGCCGGCGTCCAGTCCGCGGGCGGGAGCACGGCGGCGAAGGCGTCGACCACGGCGGTGCCGTAGTTGTGGCCGTGCCCGTCCGGGACGCCGGCGGCGTTGGCGAGGTCGGCGGTGACCTGCCAGAACGTGACGAACGGGTACCACGCCATCGCCGGGCTACGGTCGCGCCCGGGCGGCTCCCGCAGCCAGTCGGGCTGCCGCAGCATGAGTTCGGGCGACCACCAGACCACCGGATCCGACGGGTGCTGGACGTAGACGATGTGCGGCGCCAGCCATTCCGGACCGCCGCTGCCGCCCTCGCCCGTCAGCGGCCGCCGACCGTCGGTGAAGCGGACGATCAGCCCGTCGGTGTAGGTCGGCAACACCTCGGGGGTGCCCAGGTCGCGCCGGTCGGTGATCGCGGAGTGGATCGGGTTGGCGCGCGGCGGGCCGAGCCAGACGACACCGTCGACCTTGTCCCGGATGTCGGGCAGCCCGGCGAACGCGCCCTCGCCGGCGCGGGTGCCGAGACTCTCACCCATGACCAGGAGTTTCGGGCGCGAACCGACGGGGCGCGCGCGGACGTCCGCCACGACGGCGTCGATGAGCCGTTTGCCGGAGGCGAGGGACGCCTCGCCGTCGGTGACGAAGGAGATCCAGCTGGGCAGGTACGAGTACTGCATGGCGACCAGGGCGACGTCACCGTCGTACATCAGTTCCACCGCCCGGGCGGCCGTCGGGTTCACCCAGCCGGAACCGGTGGTCGGCACGACCACCACGTGCCCCCGGTCGAGGGCGCCGGTGCGGGCCAGCTCCCGATGGAGCAGGGCCACTCGATCCTCGGGGGTTTCCGCGTTCTCGAGACCCACGTACACCCGGACCGGTTCGGTCACGGGGCGCGTGGTGAACCGCGCGATCTCGGCGGCGCGCAATCCGCCCGAGACGAACTTGCGGCCCTCGTTGCCGAGCCCGGACCACCGCGCGGCCGACGCCTCCGAGCCCGAGCGCCAGCTCTCCGCGGGCTGCGGGAACTCGGGCAGCTCCTGGTCGTTGGTCGCCGAGGCGAGGGTGTTGGCGGTCGCGGTGAAGGCACGGAAGCCCACATCGTTGACGGTGAACGCCACCAGCAGGACCACGAGGCCGAAGCCCAGTACCTTCGCGGCGGGCTGCGGCACCCGCAGGTACCTGTTGGCGCGCCGCGCCAGGAACAGTCCCAGATCGCGGAGCACGCGGAAGGTGGAGATCAACGCCGCGGCCACGAGGAAGGCCGCGATCGGCGTGAGCACGTACCAGAGGTTCGAACCGGGAGGCATGCCCATGAGGGCCCGGATATCGTCCTGCCAGCGCTTCGCGGCCACCATCATCGCCAGGCCGCCCACGAGGACGCCGAGCACGATCAGCGCCCGCCAGACCGGTACGAACCGCGCGCGCCGCGGGTCGTCGCGGATCGGGTGCGCACGCACCAGCAGGTCGACGACCACCCACTTGAGCAGGACGCCGATCGCGTAGCCGATCACCGCGTTGATCCCCGAGACGATGCCCTGGAAGAACCAGGACCGCGGGAGCAGCGACACGGTGAGGCTGCTCATGAGGAACAGGCCGCCCACGAACAGCCCCGCGAAGTCGAGATGCAGCAGGCTCCAGGCCCACGCGAGCAACGGATGCCGCGCCGCGAAGTCCTCGTAGTTCTCGCGCAGGAACCGGTCGGGATCCCGCGCGGCGCGCACGAACCGCAGTCGCGCCCGGATCAGGGCCCGGGCGTACCGGTACTGCGTGGCGCCCTTCGCGGGCGGGGTGCCGGGCCCGTCCGTATCCGGGGCCGACGGTGCCGTCGCCTCGGTCGCACTGCCCTCCACACGGACCACTCTAGTTCGCGTGGGACAATGACCTTCGTGAAGACCATGGAGACGCTGTTCGCGGAGTTGGCCACCAAGGCCGAGGAGCGGCCCGCCGGGAGCGGGACCGTCGAGGCGCTGGACCGCGGTATCCATTTCCTGGGCAAGAAGGTGCTCGAGGAGGCGGGTGAGGTGTGGATCGCCGCCGAGCATCAGAGCGACGAGGACCTCGCCGAGGAGGCGTCGCAGCTGCTGTACTGGCTGCAGGTGCTGCTGGTCAAGCGCGGCCTGACGCTCGACGACGTCTACTCCTACCTGTAGCCCGGCACACTCTTTCCCGAAGGATCTGACAGACATGTTGCGGGTCGCCGTACCGAACAAGGGCGCGCTCTCCGAGGCCGCCGCCGCCATCCTCAGCGAGGCGGGATACCGCCGCCGCTCCGACGCGAAGGACCTCACAGTCCTCGACAACGCCAACGAGGTGGAGTTCTTCTTCCTCCGCCCCAAGGACATCGCCCTGTACGTCGGCTCGGGCGAGCTCGACATGGGCATCACCGGTCGCGATCTCGCGCTGGACTCCGGCGCGGAGTTCACCGAGCGCCTCGCGCTGGGCTTCGGCCGCTCCACGTTCCGCTACGCCGGTCCGGCCGGAACCGACTGGACCGTCGCCGACCTCGCGGGCAAGCGCGTCGCCACCTCGTACCCCAACCTGGTGCGCCGCGACCTCGCCGCGCGGGGCCTCGACGCCGAGGTGATCCGTCTCGACGGTGCCGTGGAGATCTCCATCCAGCTCGGCGTCGCCGATCTCATCGCCGATGTCGTGGAATCGGGCCGTTCGCTGCGGCAGAACAACCTCGTGGCCTTCGGCGACTCGCTCTGCGACTCCGAGGGAGTGCTCATCGAGCGGGTGGGCGTCGAGTCCGATCGCGCCCGCGACCAGCTCACCGCGCGACTCAAGGGCGTCGTCTTCGGCCGTCAGTACGTGATGCTGGACTACGACTGCCCGCGCACGCTGCTGGACCGCGCGGTCGCCGTCACGCCCGGCCTGGAGTCGCCGACCGTGGCGCCCATGGCCGACGACGATTGGGTCGCCGTCCGCGCGATGGTGCTCCGCAAGGACGCCAACGGCGTGATGGACGATCTCGCGGAGCTCGGCGCCAAGGCGATCCTCATGACGGACATCCGCAGCTGCCGCTTCTGACCGCCGCCGTCGGGATCCGCCGAGCCGCGCGCCGTCAGCGCGCGGCGACGAGCAGCGTCTGCGCGCCGACGGCGAATGCCCCGGCTCCGTCGTACAGGCGCGAGACGGTCGTGCCGATGCCCTCGCCGCCGACCAACTGGTCGCCGATCAGTCCCACCCAGCCGTCCACGGGCCGCGGCGACCGGTGGAAATGCACCGTCATGTCCATGTTCATCCAGGTCACCGCGGTGGGATCGAGGTAGGCGGAGATGCCGTTCGCGGCGTCCACCACCGAGAACACCTGCACCAGCGGCGACGGCTCCTCGCCGGCGACGAGCGGCATCCGCGCCCGGACCCAGCACTGCTTGACGCCGTCGGGGCCGTCGGGCCCGTCGACGAACTTCCATTCGCAGGCGGCCAGGAATCCCTGGTCCTTGAGGTGCTGGAAGAAGCCGGGCATGACGCCCTGCTCCGCGCCCGCGGGCGGCAGCGCGGGGGAGAGGTCGCGAGCGATGGCCGAGGTGTCCGACGCGGCGAGCGCCCAGGCCTGCGCCCGCGCAACGGTGCGGTACTCCCCGGCGGCGTCGACACAGTCCATCTCCGCGGCGATCAGCGAGATCGTCCGACCGGGCCGCGCGACCCACGCCCGCACCCGGGTCCGGGTGATCGGCACGACGCCGAGCAGGTCGATCGTCACCCGGGAGATGGCGAGCGACGGCGCCGACTGGGCCCGCTCGCTGCGCTCCCGGCGCCCCGCCCCGACCAGCTTCTCCATGGCGCGCACCATGATCGCCGCGGGCGGCGCACCGTGCTGCATGGTGTCGGCCCACACGCTCGCGGTCGACGGCGTGGGGTCGAAGACCTCGTATTCGAACCCGTCCGCGTCGACGGTTCCGGCGGGGTGGAAGAACGCGTTATCGGCCATGTACCAGTCCTACCGATAGGTCGGATTCGCACCGCGACCGGGGTGGCTGGGAGGATGTTCCCCCATGGCGAACAGTGGACCCTTCGTAGTGGGCGACCGAGTGCAACTGACGGACGCGAAGGGCCGGAAGTTCACCGTCCACCTGGAGGCGGGCAAGGAGTTCCACACCCACAAGGGCGGCATCCGGCACGACGAGCTGATCGGCGCGCCCGAGGGCAGCGTGGTCAAGGCCGTCAACGGCACCCCGTACCTCGCCCTGCGGCCCCTGCTCACCGACTACGTGCTGTCGATGCCGCGCGGCGCCCAGGTCATCTACCCCAAGGACGCCGCCCAGATCGTGGCCGAGGGCGACATCTTCCCGGGCGCGCGCGTGCTCGAGGCCGGCGCCGGTTCCGGCGCACTCACCTGTTCGCTCCTGCGCGCGGTCGGTCCCGAGGGCTCGGTGACCTCCTGGGAGGTGCGCGAGGACCACGCCGAGTACGCGGCGCAGAACGTCGAGGAGTTCTTCGGCGGCCGTCCGGACAACTGGAACCTGCAGTTGGGCGACCTCGCCGACTACGACGGACCGCAGGTGGACCGCGTGGTCCTCGACATGCTCGCCCCGTGGGACGTGCTCGACGCGGTCGGCAAGGCCCTGGTACCGGGCGGCGTCCTCACGGTGTACGTGGCGACCACCACCCAGTTGTCCAAGGTCGTGGAGGCTCTCCGCGAACAGGCGCTGTGGACCGAGCCGCGGTCCTGGGAGGCGCTGGTGCGCGAATGGCACGTCGTGGGGCTCGCGGTGCGTCCCTCGCACCGGATGCAGGGCCACACGGCGTTCCTCGTCACCTGCCGGCGCCTCGCCGACGGCACGGTCGCGCCGCGTCCGCAGCGGAGGTCGAACAAGGGGTAGCGTGAGAAGTCCCCACGGAAAGGGAGTTCACTCGTGACGGAACCGGATCCGACTCGTTCCTCGGCCGCGCCGGCGGACTCGTCCGCCCCGCAGGCCACGTCCGCGGCCGCGCTGCGCGAGCGCGTCGATGCGCTCACCACCCGCAACGCGAAGCTGCTCGAGACGCTGCGCGACGCCCGCAATCAGCTGCTCACGCTCCGCGAGGAGGTCGAGCGGCTCGGCCAGCCCCCGTCGGGCTACGGCGTGCTGCTGGGCACCTACGAGGACGACACCGTGGACGTCTTCACCTCCGGGCGCAAGATGCGGCTGACGTGCTCCCCGAACCTGGACGTCGCGTCCTTCCGCACGGGCCAGACGGTGCGCCTCAACGAGGCGCTGACCGTGGTCGAGGCCACCGAGTTCGAGACGGTCGGGGAGATCTCCACCCTCCGCGAGATCCTCGACAACGGTGCCCGTGCCCTGGTCGTGGGCCACGCCGACGAGGAGCGCGTGGTGCGCCTCGCAGCCCCGCTGGCCCTGCAGGCCTCCGACGATCCCGGCGTGGACGAGTTCGGCCTGCCGCGCCGCAAACTCCGCGTGGGCGATTCCCTGCTCGTCGACACCAAGGCGGGTTACGCGTTCGAGCGGATCCCCAAGGCCGAGGTCGAGGACCTGGTGCTGGAGGAGGTGCCGGACGTCGATTACTCCGACATCGGCGGCCTGGGCCGGCAGATCGAACTGATCCGTGACGCCGTCGAGCTGCCCTTCCTGCACAAGGACCTGTTCAAGGACTACTCGTTGCGGCCGCCGAAGGGCGTGCTGCTGTACGGCCCGCCCGGCAACGGCAAGACGCTCATCGCGAAGGCCGTCGCGAACTCGCTCGCGAAGAAGATCGCCGAGGTCCGGGGCGACGACTCGCGCGAGGTCAAGTCGTACTTCCTCAACATCAAGGGCCCCGAGCTGCTCAACAAGTTCGTCGGCGAGACCGAGCGGCACATCCGCCTGATCTTCCAGCGAGCGCGGGAGAAGGCGTCGGAGGGCACGCCCGTCATCGTCTTCTTCGACGAGATGGACTCGATCTTCCGCACCCGCGGGTCGGGCGTCAGCTCCGACGTCGAGACCACGGTCGTGCCGCAGCTGCTGTCGGAGATCGACGGTGTCGAGGGCCTGGAGAACGTCATCGTGATCGGTGCGTCGAACCGCGAGGACATGATCGACCCCGCGATCCTGCGGCCCGGCCGCCTGGACGTGAAGATCAAGATCGAGCGCCCCGACGCCGAGGGCGCGATCGACATCTTCTCGAAGTACCTCACGGCGGCGCTGCCGATCCACGAGGAGGACCTCGCCGAGTTCGGCGGCGATCGCGAGGCCTGTGTCAAGGCCATGATCGAGCGGGTCGTCGAGCGGATGTACGCGGAGACCGACGACAACCGGTTCCTGGAGGTGACCTACGCCAACGGCGACAAGGAGGTCATGTACTTCAAGGACTTCAACTCGGGTGCGATGATCCAGAACGTCGTGGACCGCGCGAAGAAGCACGCCATCAAGGGCTTCCTCGAGACCGGCCAGCCGGGATTGCGCATCACCCACCTGCTGGAGTCCATCGTCGAGGAGTTCGCCGAGAACGAGGACCTGCCGAACACCACGAACCCGGACGACTGGGCGCGGATCTCGGGGAAGAAGGGCGAGCGCATCGTCTACATCCGCACCCTGGTGACCGGCAAGAACTCGAGCGCCTCCCGCGCGATCGACACGGAGAACAACACCGGGCAGTACCTGTGACCCACCGGGCTCGCACAACAAGCGCGGCATAAGCCCAGGGCAAGCGGCGTCTGAATAGAATGCTCCGTGATGAGTACGGATACCGCGGTTCTCACCGTCACTGTGGACGGGCAGACGCTGACCTTCGCCCCCGGTAAGACGGTGACCTTCGGGCGCACGCTCGAATCCGACGTGACGATCAACCACCCGTTGGTCTCGCGGACGCACGCCGTGGCGTCCGCGGGACCGACGGGATGGGTGCTCACGGACCGCAGCACCAACGGGGTGTTCACGGGCGGTGTCCGGCGGCCCACGATCGCGCTCAACGGAACCCAGCAGCTGATGTTCGGCGATCCGCGCAGCGGTGCCCCCGTGACCTTCTCGGCCGCGCCCCGGTCGAACACCCCGCCGCCACCGCCGCAGCGCACGCCGCCGCCCGCGACACCGCAGCAGCCGGTCCAGCAGATACCCGCGGCACGGCGCGCACCGTCGAACCCGGTGCCCCGGCCGCATCCCGCGCCCGCCCCGGGCGCCGGCGGGCCGCCCGCTCCGCCGGCGGGCACTCCGCGAGCCACCCCGGCGCCGCCGTCCCGCCCCATGCCCCTGCCGCCGCGTCAGGAGGCGGCGCCATCCGCGCCCGTCCAGTCGTCCGGCGTCCCGCCCAGGCCGACGGGGGACGTGGCGCCGCACCTGCGCGCCATGGCGGGCAACACGGGGTTGTACCAGGTGGCGAAGATGCCCTCACTGCCGGTGGGAACCGGCCAGATGACCATCGGCCGCACCCCCGAGAACGACATCGCGATCGGCGACATGCTGGTCTCGCGCCGCCACGCGCGCCTCCTCACGGGCCCGCAGGGGCTCGTCATCGAGGATCTCGGTTCCGCGAACGGCACGCAGGTCAACGGCCGCCGCATCGCCGGCCCCACGTCGCTGCGCGACGGCGACCTGGTCACCGTCGGCAACTCCGACCTCATCGTCGAACAGGGCCGGCTCGAGCGGCCGAAGGCGCAGGAGTTCGCGGGCGCGGGTCTCGCCGTCCAGGGCATCACGCTCACCGTCGACGGCAACAAGACGCTGCTCCACGGCGTCGACTTCCGCGCGGCGCCCGGAACGCTGACGGCCGTGATCGGGCCGTCCGGCGCGGGGAAGTCGACGGTGTCGCGGGTGGTCTCCGGCGCGGTGACGCCCACGGCGGGGCGCGTCGAGTTCGAGGGCCGCGACGTGCACCGCGACTTCGATGCGCTGCGCTCCCGCATCGGCATGGTCCCGCAGGACGACGTGCTGCACCGCCAGCTCACCCTGCAGCAGGCGCTCCGGTTCGCGGCCGAGCTGCGCCTGCCACCCGACATGTCCAAGGCGGACCGCGACCAGGTGATCGACGGCGTCCTCGCGGAACTGCAGCTCACCGAGCACAAGCAGACCCGCGTGGACAAGCTCTCGGGCGGCCAGCGCAAGCGCGCGTCCGTCGCGATGGAGCTGCTCACCGGACCGTCGCTGCTGATCCTCGACGAACCCACGTCGGGCCTGGACCCGGCGCTCGACCGGCAGGTGATGCAGACGCTGCGCCGCCTCGCCGACGCGGGCCGCGTGGTCATCGTCGTGACCCACTCGCTGACCCACATCGACATGTGCGACCAGGTGCTGTTGCTCGCGCCCGGCGGCAAGACGGCGTACTGCGGCTCGCCGAAGGGCGTGCAGGCAGCGATGGGCACCGGAGACTGGGCGGAGATCTTCGACTTCACCGCCAAGCAGCCCGACGTCGCGTGGCAGCGCTACCGCTCGGCGAATCCGGCCCCGCCGCCGCCCGCCCCGACCGGCGCACCCCCGAACCCGGCCAAGGCCCCGAAGGCCTCGGTCCGCAAACAGCTCTCGGTCGTCGCGCGACGGCAGCTGCGGTTGATCCTCGCGGACCGGGGTTACCTGGTCTTCCTCCTGCTGCTGCCGCTGGTGCTCGGTGGAATCACGTTACTCACGCCCGCCGACGACGGCCTCGCCTCCCCGTACTCGCTCCCCGACGGGTACAGCGGCGCGAAGATGATCCTCGTCCTGCTGGTGGTCGGGGCGTGCTTCATGGGTGCGGCGCTGACGTCGCGCGACCTCGTGGGAGAACGCGCGATCTACCAGCGCGAACGGGCCGTGGGCCTCGGCCCGGGTGCGTACCTCGCGGCGAAGACGCTCGTGTACTTCGTCGCGGCGACGATCCAGGCGATCATGATGATGGCGATCGTGATCGTCGGCGTGAAGCAGTCCACTGCGCAGGGATCGGTGCTGGCCAGTGCGCCGGTCGAGTTGATCATCGACATCGCCATCCTCGCGTGCGTGTCCACACTGGTGGGCCTGCTGATCTCCGCGTTGGCGAAGTCCAGCGAACAGGTGATGCCCATGCTGGTGGTCGTCGTGATGGTGCAGCTGGTGATGAGCGGCGGCCTGTTCGCGCTGCACGAGCGCGTCGGACTGGAGCAGATCTCGTGGCTGTTTCCGTCGCGCTGGGGCTTCGCGGCGAGTGCGTCCACCGTGGAGCTGCAGAAGCAGGTCGACGCGGTCTCCGGCCGTCCGACCATGCAGGCGATCGACCCGCTTTGGGACTCGACGCCGGCGCAGTGGGGCATCGCGATCGGCGTCCTCGTGGGTACGGCCGTGGTGCTGTGGTTCGCGACCTGGTTCCGGATCTCGCGGTCCTCGCGATAGCGCTCGGCGGCCGGGCCCGGACCTGCCGCAGGATGCGGACGTCCCAGCGATAGGCTGGGCGGCATGCAGCGCATCATCGGTACCGAGGTGGAATACGGGATCTCCGCGCCGAAGGACCCGACGGCGAATCCGATCCTCACCTCGACGCAGGCGGTGCTGGCGTACGCGGCTGCGGCCGCTGTTCCCCGCGCGAAGCGCACGCGGTGGGACTACGACCTCGAATCGCCGCTGCGGGACGCCCGCGGCTTCGACCTCGGGCGCGGCGGGCCGGCGCCGATCATCGACGCCGACGAGATCGGCGCCGCGAACATGATCCTGACCAACGGGGCGCGGTTGTACGTCGACCACGCACACCCGGAGTACTCGGCCCCCGAGGTCACCGACCCGCTCGACGCGGTGATCTGGGACAAGGCGGGGGAGCGGGTCATGGACGCCGCGGCCCGCTACGCCTCGACGGTGCCCGGTGCCCCCGCGCTGCAGCTGTACAAGAACAACATCGACGGCAAGGGCGCCTCGTACGGGACGCACGAGAACTACCTGTGCAGCCGCGAGACTCCGTTCGCGTCGATCGTCACCGGGCTGACGCCGTTCTTCGTCACCCGGCAGGTGTTCTGCGGCAGCGGGCGGGTGGGCATCGGCGCCAGCGGCGACGAGCCCGGGTTCCAGCTCTCGCAGCGCGCCGACTACATCGAGGTGGAGGTGGGCCTCGAGACCACCCTCAAGCGCGGCATCATCAACACCCGCGACGAGCCCCACGCGGATCCCGACAAGTACCGGCGACTGCACGTGATCATCGGCGACGCCAACCTCGCCGAGACCGCCACCTACCTCAAAGTGGGCACGTCGGCCCTGGTCCTGGACCTCATCGAGGCGGGCGTCGACCTGTCGGACCTGCAGCTCGCCGCGCCGGTGACCGCGGTGCACCAGGTCTCGCGCGACCTCTCGCTGACCGCTCCGCTCGAGCTCGCCGACGGCCGCACGATGACGGCGCTGGACATCCAGCGCGTGTACGCCGACCGCGTCGGCACGTTCCTCGAGGGCTCAGACGACGCCCGCGCGCTCGATGTGCACGCCACCTGGGTGCGTGTCCTCGACACCCTCGCCGACGATCCGCTGCGGCTCGCGGACGAGCTCGACTGGCCGGCGAAGCTGCGCCTGCTCGAGGGGATCCGGCAGCGGGAGGGCCTGGGCTGGGCGGCGTCGAAGCTGCAGCTCGTGGACCTGCAGTACTCCGACGTGCGGCTCGACAAGGGGCTCTACAACCGGCTGGTGGCGCGCGGTTCCATGAAGCGGCTGGTCACCGAGCAGCAGGTGATGGACGCCGTGACCACCCCGCCCGAGTCGACCCGGGCGTACTTCCGCGGCGAGTGCATGCGCCGGTTCGGAACCGACATCGCCGCCGCGAGCTGGGATTCGGTGATCTTCGATGTCGGGGCCGAGTCGCTGGTGCGCATCCCCACCCTGGAGCCGCTCCGGGGCACGAAGGAGCACGTCGGCCGGCTGCTCGACGACGCCGCTTCCGCGCGCGAGCTCGTCGATTCTCTGCGAGGCTAGGGACATGGACATCGGTCGCGAGGTGGGCAGGCTCTACGCGAAGGCGTTCCCCGAGGTGCTCAAGGCGCACGGTGAGCTGTACGTGCGGTCGGGCGGCCGCATCGGTCACAAACTGCTCTTCGGCGTTCCCAGCCTGATCGTGCGGACCGTCGGCGCGAAGTCGGGGGCGCCCCGTACCACCGTCCTGACCTATGTGCGCGACGGTGACGACTACGTCGTCGTCGCCTCGAAGGGTGGCGCGCCGCGGAATCCGGCGTGGTTCCACAACATGGTCGCCTCCGGCACCGTCGACGTGCAGGTCGGGACCGAGCGGTTCCCGGCCACCGTGGAGGCACTGAAACCCGGCGATGCCGACTATCGGCGGCTCTGGGATCTCGCCGATGCGAACAACGGCGGTCGCTACTCCGCGTACCAGCGCAAGACGTCGCGCCCGATCCCGGTCGTCCGGCTCCGTCCAGCCTGAGTCGGCGCGCCGTTCTGCCGTCCCGCCGCTCTCCCGCGGGTGTTTCTCGCCGATCAGCGGGTTGCAACCCACTACCCGGGGAACAACTCCCGCGGGAGAGCGGCGGACCGTCGGGCTACATACCGATCGCGAGGTTCCGCGCGTAGTTCACGCGGTCGTAGATGTCCTTGACGGCGAACGGCGAGTACACCGGGACGCTGGTGGTGTACGAACGCCCCTCCGGGCCGATGACACTGACCTGCACGAACCCTTGGGTGCGGTCCTCTTTCGCCAGCAGGAAGAACAGCGAGAACAGGCACACGACGAAGGCGCCGACGATGGCGAGCACGATCGCCCAGGTGGGGATCGCACGGGTGGTCACGCTGTGGTCCGCGACGTCCACTGCGCACCCGCGATCGGGAACGTGCCCACCGGCGTGATCACCTCGGTTCGGGTGCAGTGGATGTCACCGATGCTCACGAGCACCGGATCGGGCATGCTGGGCGGCGTGTACGGATCCACGGCAGCAGTGTAGGCCGGTAGTGTTGGTACATCGGGTCGAGCGGCCCGGATTCGGTCGCTAAGGAGGCAGCGAGATGGCGCAGGAGCAGGTCAAGCGTGGCGGCGGCGGGGACGACGAGGATCCTGCGGGCGGCCCGTCGGGTGCCGGCCAGGAGCGCATCGAGAAGCTGACCGACGAGACGGACGATCTGCTCGACGAGATCGACGACGTGCTCGAGGAGAACGCCGAGGACTTCGTGCGCGCGTACGTGCAGAAGGGCGGCCAGTGACCCCGTCGCGGCGCGGCGAATCGATGCAGGTCATGCGCGGCGGATCGTCGTTCGTCGAGCATCTGGCCGCGGTGGCGCCCGAGGCGCTGCCCGGTCGGCGCAGCGGATCGGACGGTGGGCCGGACGTCCCCCACGGGACGACGATCGTGGCTGTCGCGTTCGACGGGGGCGTGCTGCTCGCGGGTGACCGCCGGGCCACGATGGGCAACCTCATCGCGCAGCGCGACATCATCAAGACCTTCGTCACCGACGAGTTCACCGCGGTGGGCATCGCCGGTACTGCGGGGATCGCGAAGCAGATCGTCAAGCTCTTCACGGTGGAACTGGAGCACTACGAGAAGATCGAGGGCGTTCCGCTCACCTTCGAGGGCAAGGCGAACCGGCTGGCCGGCATGGTGCGCGGCAACTTCGGTGCCGCCCTGCAGGGGCTCGCGGCCGTACCGCTGCTGGTCGGTTTCGACGAGTCCGAGGCCCGCGGGCGGATCGTCTCGTACGACGTCACCGGCGACTGGCACGACGAGGTGGGCTACCACTCGATCGGCTCGGGCTCGGCCTGGGCGAAGTCGTCGATCAAGAAGCGCTTCCGGCCCGGCCTCGACGCCGACGGTGCGCTCGACGTCGCGGCCGAGGCCCTGTTCGACGCCGCCGACGACGACACCGCGACCGGCGGTCCGGACGTGCTGCGCAAGTTGTACCCGACGGCGATCGTCGTCACCGCCGACGGTGCGGTGGAGATCGCGGAGGAGGACGTCGCCGCCGCGACGGACCGCGTCATCGCGGCGAGGGGAGGCGAGAAGTGACGTTCCCGTACTACGCGTCCGCCGAGCAGATCATGCGCGACCGCTCGGAGCTGGCGCGCAAGGGCATCGCCCGAGGTCGCAGCGTGGTGGTGCTCAAGTACGCCGACGGGGTGGTCTTCGTCGCCGACAATCCGAGCTCACTGAACAAGGTGAGCGAGATCTACGACCGGATCGGCTTCGCCGCCGTCGGCAAGTACAACGAGTTCGAGTCGCTGCGCCGCGCGGGCATCCAGTTCGCCGATACCCGTGGCTACCAGTACTCGCGCCGCGATGTGACCGGCTGGTCGCTGACCAACGCGTACGCGTCCACGCTGGGAACCGTGTTCACCGAACAGGCCAAGCCCTACGAGGTGGAGCTGTGCGTCGCCGAGGTGGGTACGCCCGAGAACACCGGGTCGCGGCTCTACCGGGTCGGGTACGACGGCTCCGTGGGCGACGAGAAGCAGTTCGTGGTCATGGGCGGTCAGACCGAGACGATCACACCCGTACTCACCGAGGGCTACGCCGACGACCTGGATCTCGCAGCCGCCGTCTCGCTCGCGGTGAAGGCTCTGGGGGCGCCGGCCCCGTCGAACGGCTCGGGCGCCGCGTCCGAGGCGAAGACCTTCCAGGCGGGCGAGCTCGAGGTGGCGATCCTGGACCACAACCGTCCCCGCCGTGCGTTCAAGCGGCTCTCGGACGACCGGGTCGCGGAGTTGCTGGGCCGAGGGTAGCGCTGGCACCACCGCGAAAGCGGGGTTCCGGGCCCGTGACCGCGGACCGTCGATCCGGTGTGCTGGAGGAATGAACGACACCTCCGTGCACCGGCGCGGCATCGCCTGGTTCCTCGCGCTCACGTTCCTGCCGTCCTGGGGTCTGTGGTTCGCCGCGTACGGGCTGGGCCACCCGCTCGACGATCCGGCGATCCAGTTGGTCACCGCGGCGTTCCTCCCCGCCATCGCGGCCTTCGTCGTCCGCATGTGGATCACCCGGCAGGGGCTGGCTGGGGCGGGCCTGCGGCCGCAGCTGCGGCTGCGGTGGCGGTGGTACGCCGCCGCCCTCGCGATCCCACTGGTGCTGCTGGCGATCGCACTGCCGGTGGGATTCGTGACCGGCGTGATGACGATGCCCGCGGACGGGATCCCCGCACACCTGCAGGCCGTGGCCTTCGGCCCGCTCGTCATGGTCGTCTTGGCGCCGGTGTTCTTCGGCGAGGAGTTCGGCTGGACCGCGTACCTGCGGGGCGCGGTGGCCGATCTGCCCGCGCTCAGGGGGCGGCCGACGGCGGCCTCCGCGGTGACCGGCGCGGTCTGGGGCGCGTGGCACTGGCCGCTCGCCTCGGTCGGATACTTCAGCTTCGAGCCGCCCCTGCGCGATGTGCTGCTGCTGATCCCGCTGTGGATCGTGATGTCGGTGCTGCTCGAGATCGTGTGGAGCACACTGTGGTACGGCTCCGGCAGCATCTGGCCGACGTCCATCGCGCACGCCGGCTTCAACCTGGTCTTCTCGGCGACGATCGGGGAGTTCCTGCCGCCCGAGGCCCTGATCGCGGCCTTCATCGTGCCCAGCGTCGCGCTCGTGCCACTCGCGATCCTGGCGTACCGCATCGATCACCTCCGCCGTGGCAGGGCAGTCGCCACGAGGACGCCGGTGGCCGCAGCGGTCAGCTGATCACATCGACCAGCACCTCGCCGGCGTCCCGTTCCTGCACCATCCGCCACACCCGCTCGGCCAGGTCGTCGGGACGCAGGGTGATCGCCGCCAGGTCCGCCTCGGGCGCGCTCGCCCGGGTCGCGGCGGCGATGTCACCGCCGTCGATCATGCCGCCCACCGTCAGTGTCCCCGCGTAGACGCCCTCCGGCGCCAGGGCGGCGTGCAGATTGAGCGCGTAGGCCCGATACGCGGCGGCGACGAGCGCGAGCCCGCCGACGTCGGGCATCGGGACCACGGCGCTGAGACCGCCGGCGAAAACGACGGCACCGCCGTTCGTGCGGAGGTCCGGCAGCACCGCGCCGGCGAATTCGACAGCCGGGGCCACGGTGGCGAGGGCGGCGGTCGCGCCGTCGGGGCCGAGCTCGGTGACCGGGCCCATGGCGACGGGAGCAGCGGCACCGTAGTAGGCGGCGTCGATGCGGCCGAAGTGCTCCCGCACCGTCGCCACGAGGTCCGCGGCGGCACCGGGAACGGACACGTCGACCGGGAAGGCCGTCGCGTCGACACCGAGCGTCCGCAGTTCGCCGACGTATCCGGGGTGACGGGCCGCAGACCGGGACGCCAGTGCCACGCGGTAACCCCGTCTCCCGAAGGCGCGGGCGACCGACATGCCGAGGCCGGGGCCGGCGCCCAGGACGAGGAGGACGGGGGCCACATTAGTTGAGGTCATACTCAACTTCGTACCAGAACATGAGGGACCCCTCAAGATCGGTAGTCTCGGGGCATGTCTCCCCGCGCGGACGCGGTCCGCAACCGCCGCAAGCTGCTCGACGCCGCAACACGGTTGTTCGCCGAGCAGGGCATCGACGTGCCGCTCGACCGGATCGCGAAAGAGGCGGGCGTGAGCATCGGCACGCTCTACAACAACTTCCCGGATCGGGGCGCGCTCCTCGACGAGTTGCTCCCCGAGCGGCTCGCCGAGCTGGAACGACTGGCTCGGGAGAGCGCCGCCGAGCCCGACCCGTGGACCGGGTTCGCCGGCTTCCTCGAGGCGATGTTCGCCGGCCAGGCACGCGACCGCGCCGCGAACGAGGCGATGGCCCGCGGCCCGCTCGGCGACGTCGACCTGATGGCCGAATGCGGTCGCTCGGGCAGCGCCGTACGGTCCGTCCTCGACCGCGCGCACGCCGCGGGGGCGGTCCGCGCCGATTTCGACCACCAGGACCTGGCGGCGCTCATGGTGGCGGTCGCGGCGGTCATCCACGCCACCCCCGGCGACGATCGGCGCTGGCGCCGGCACCTCCGTTTCCAGCTCGACGGCGTGCGCGCACGACGGGGCTGCGCCGCCTGACCCGGGCCGCGGGGTATGTTCGTGAAGTGCAGCGCCGAATCATGGGAATCGAGACCGAGTTCGGTGTCACGTGTACTTTTCACGGGCACCGTCGACTGAGCCCCGACGAGATCGCCCGGTACCTGTTCCGGCGTGTGGTCTCGTGGGGCCGCAGCTCGAACGTCTTCCTGCAGAACGGGTCGCGCCTGTACCTCGACGTCGGCAGCCACCCCGAGTACGCGACCGCGGAGTGCGATTCGGTCCTTCAGCTGGTCACGCACGACAAGGCCGGCGAGCGCGTCCTCGAGGACCTGCTGCTCGACGCCGAGCAGCGGCTGCAGGACGAGGGCATCGGCGGCGACATCTACCTGTTCAAGAACAACACCGATTCGGCCGGCAACTCCTACGGCTGCCATGAGAACTACCTCGTCGGGCGCGTGGGCGAGTTCTCCCGCATCGCCGACGTGCTGCTCCCGTTCCTGGTGACGCGGCAGCTGATCTGCGGCGCGGGGAAGGTGCTGCTCACGCCGAAGAACGCGACGTACTGCCTGAGCCAGCGCGCCGAGCACATCTGGGAGGGCGTCTCGAGCGCCACCACGCGGAGCCGGCCGATCATCAACACCCGCGACGAGCCGCACGCCGACGCCGAGAAGTACCGGCGGCTGCACGTGATCGTGGGCGACTCGAACATGTCCGAGACGACGACCATGCTCAAGGTGGGCACCGCGCACCTCGTGCTCGAGATGATCGAGGCGGGCGTGCAGTTCCGGGACTTCTCCCTGGACAACCCGATCCGCGCCATCCGCGAGGTCAGCCACGACACCACCGGCCGGCACGAGGTGCGCCTCGCCGGCGGGCGACAGGCGGGTGCCCTGGACATCCAGCGCGAGTACTACGCCAAGGCGGTCGACTACCTCGCCACCCGCGAGCCCGACGAGCAACTCAGCCGGGTCGTCGACCTCTGGGGCCGCACGCTCGACGCCGTCGAGACGCAGGACTTCTCCGGGGTCGACACCGAGATCGACTGGGTGATCAAGCGCAAGCTCTTCCAGCGGTACCTCGACAAGTATTCGATGGACCTCTCGGACCCCAAGATCGCGCAGCTCGACCTCGCGTATCACGACATCAAGCGCGGCCGCGGCGTGTTCGACGTGCTGCAGCGCCGCGGGATGGCCGCGCGGGTCACCACCGACGAGGCCGTCGACGCCGCCGTGAAGAATCCGCCGGAGACGACTCGCGCGAAGCTCCGCGGCGACTTCATCACCGCTGCCCAGGCCGCCGGCCGCGACTTCACCGTCGATTGGGTGCATCTCAAGCTCAACGATCAGGCCCAGCGCACCGTGCTGTGCAAGGACCCGTTCCGCAACGTCGACGAGCGCGTCGAGCGGCTCATCGCGTCGATGTGACCCGACATCGCGTCGATGCGGGCCGAGCACGCGTATAGAACGTAAGATCGACACGTGGCAACTTCGCGGATCGAGCGTCTCACCAACCTGGTGATATGCCTGCTGTACACGCAACGCCCGCTGGACCGGGACTACATCCGGAAGAACGTCTTCGGGTACGACCCGGAGTCCGACGACGAGGCCTTCGAGCGCATGTTCGAACGCGATAAGGCGGACCTGCGCGAGCTGGGCGTCCCCATCGAGGTGGCGCCGGTGTCGCGGATCAACTCGGCCGTCGGATACCGGATCGCTCTCGACGAATACGCCCTCGGTGATATCGACCTCGACCCCGAGGAGGCCACCGCGGTGGCCGTGGCCTCGGCCCTGTGGCAGTCGCCGGAGCTGTCGGCGGCGGCGCAGTCCGCGGTGCAGAAGCTGCGTGCGGGTGGGATGGACGTCAACGGTCCGGGCGCGGGCGTGAGCCCCGGGATCGCGCCCGACCGCGGGGCCGAGGGCGCACTGCTCGCGATGCTCGAGGGGGTGGATCGACGCCGTCAGGTGACCTTCGAGCACCGCGCGAATCCGGCGCAGCCCTACGTCGATCGCACGCTGCACCCGTGGGGCGTGGTCACCTTCCGCGGCAGCGCGTACGCCGTGGGACACGACGTGGCGCGCGACGCGGTCCGCACCTTCAAGCTCAGCCGGGTCCGCGGCGGCGCCGTCACGAGCAGCCCGGCCACCGTCCGGCCGCCGGAGGGCTTCGACCTGCACGCGCACGTGGTCGCGACCGTCGCCGAGCGCGACCCGGTGGGCACCGCCCGGCTGTGGGTCGCACAGGGCAAGGGCGACGGTTTGCGGCGCCTCGCGTCGGCCCAGGCGGACCGCGACTTCCGGGGCCGGCCCGGCACGGAGCTGACGGTGGAGATGCGGTCGGTGGACGCGGTGGCGCGCGAGGTCAGCGGCCTCGGTCCCGACGCGGTGGTGTTCGAGCCGGCGCAGCTGCGCGACGCCGTCGTCGAGCGGCTCACGGCATTGGCGGGGGAGCGATGAGTACGCAGTCGAAGCAGCCGAGCCGGCAGATGCAGCGCCTCGCGCGCTGGCTCAACGTGATCCCGTACTTCCGCACCCACCCGGAAGCCGACCTCGAGCGGGCGGCGGCCGACCTGGGCGTCACCGTCGCCCAGCTGCGCAAGGACATCACCGGGCTGACGATGTGCGGCCTGCCGGGCATGTTCCCGGGCGACCTCATCGAGATCGACTACGACGAGGCGGGCGTCGACATCGAGTTCAGCGCGAATCTGGACCGTCCGCTCAAGCTGACCGGTCCCGAGGCGGCGTCGCTGCTGCTCGCGCTGCGGGCACTGGCCGATTCGCCGGGAGTGGCCGATCCCGCGGCCGTACTGCGGGCCATCGCCAAGCTGGAGGCCGCGGTCGCCGGCGCCGGCCGCGACACCGTCGCCTCGATCGACGGCGCGCCGGACACGGGCCCTGTCGCGGCGATCGCGGGCACCGTCCGCGGAGCGCTGCGCGACGGCCGTGCGCTGCACCTGCGCTACTACTCCGCCACCCGCGACGCCGCCACCGAACGCGACGTGGATCCGATCGCCCTGGACACCTTCGACGGACACAGCTACCTGCAGGCCTGGTGCCGCTCCAGCGAGGGGCTGCGCATGTTCCGGCTCGACCGGATCGACGAGGCCGTCGTCCTCGACGAGCCCGCTTCGGTGCCGCAGCACGTCGAGCCCGCGTCGGGCCTGTTCGACGGTGCCGCCGCCGACGAGCTGACCACCGCGACGCTCGACGTCGGGCCGGGCGCCGCGTGGGCACTCGAGTACCACCCCTTCACCGTCCTCTCGGACGAACCGGGCGGCCCCGTCACCGCGACGATGCAGTACGCGACCGAGTCGTGGATGGTGCGGTTCGTGCTCAGCTTCGGCGGCGAGCTCACTGTGCTGGGCCCGCAGTCGCTCGCCACGGCCGTCGCGGAGCGCGCCGCGGCGGGACTCGCCAACTATTCATGAAGAGGTCACCTCGGCCGCGCCGCCGGCGAGCCGTCGGGGTGGACGCGGTCCGGTAGTCTCGATGGAGATATTCGCGAAGTTAGTGAGGCAGCATCATGGGGCTCACCCATTCTCCTTGGGCATGGATCATCATCGCCGTCGTCCTGCTGATCCTGTTCGGCGGTAAGAAGCTGCCGGACGCCGCCCGCGGGCTCGGCCGGTCGCTCCGCATCTTCAAGAGCGAGATGGACGAGATGAAGACCGAGGGCGAGAGCAAGACGGCCGCCCCGAAGCCGCAGGCGCAGGTCACCGAGCAGCCGATCGACGTCCAGACGGTGCAGCCGTCCGAGGCCGATCACAAGTCGGCGTAGCCGCCCCTGCCCCTTTGAAGATCCCGTTCGATCCGCGTCGCCGCCGTGCCGTCGTCAATCCCGACGGCACGATGTCGATCGTGGAGCACCTCTACGAGCTCCGGACCCGCCTGCTGTGGTCCCTCGCCGCGATCGTCCTCACCTCGATCGTCGGCTTCTGGTGGTACAGCCATGGCCCCTTCGGCCTGCCCTCGACCGGCCACCTGCTGACCGGACCGTACTGCGACCTCCCCGCCACCTCCCGCGCGGAGATCACGCGGGACGGCGAGTGCCGGCTGCTCGCGACCGGCGTCTTCGACCAGTTCAACCTGCGGCTGAAGGTCGCCGTGGCCACCGGCGTGCTGCTGGCCTGCCCGGTGTGGCTGTATCAGATCTGGGCGTTCATCGTGCCGGCCCTGCACCGCCAGGAGAAGCGCTACACGGCGGTCTTCGTCACCCTCGGCGGCACCCTGTTCGTCGCCGGCGCGGTGCTCGGCTACTTCATGATCACCAGCGCCTTCAGCTTCTTCCTCACGGTCGGCAATGAGACCCAGGTGACGGCGCTGCAGGGGCCGGAGTACTTCAGCTTCGTCCTCACGGTGATGGCGATCTTCGGCGTGAGCTTCGAGTTGCCGCTGTTCATCGTCGCGCTCAACCTCGTCGGCGTACTGCCGTACACCAAACTGGTGAAGTGGCGCCGCGGCATGCTGCTGTCGATGTTCATCTTCTCCGCCGTCATCACCCCGTCCGGCGACCCCTTCACCATGCTCGCGTTGGGCGCGGCGCTGGCCGTACTCCTGGAGTTGTCGATCCAGTTCGCCCGGTTCCACGACCGGCTCAAGGCCAAGCGCGGCACCGGTGACGCCTGGGAGGGCGAGATCGACGACGAGACGGCATCGCCGGCACCGTCGGCCCCGCAACCGATCGGCGCGTCCTCCGGCCCATCGAGGAGCGCCCTCGCCGCACCCGCGCCCGTCGGCCGACCGGAGAAGGTCACGCGCACGTCGATCCCGCGTTCGGGGTTCGATGACGTCCTCTGAGTTCGACGGCTTCACCTCGGCGCTCGACTTCACCCTCGACCCGTTCCAGGTCCAGGGCTGCCGCGCTCTCGAGGAGGGCCGCGGGGTGCTCGTGTGCGCACCGACCGGTGCCGGCAAGACCGTGGTCGGGGAGTTCGCGGTCCACCTCGCGCTCGCCGGCGGCACCAAGTGCTTCTACACGACGCCGATCAAGGCGCTCTCCAATCAGAAGCACGCGGAGCTGACGGCCCGCTACGGCGCGCAGAACGTCGGCCTGCTCACGGGCGACACCGCGATCAACTCGTCCGCGCCGGTGGTCGTGATGACCACCGAGGTCCTGCGGAACATGCTGTACGCGAACTCGACCACCCTCGACGGCCTGAGCCACGTGGTGATGGACGAGGTGCACTACCTCGCGGACCGGTTCCGCGGCGCCGTGTGGGAGGAGGTGATCCTGCACCTCCCGCAGGACGTCCGGCTGGTCAGTCTCTCGGCGACGGTCTCCAACGCCGAGGAGTTCGGCGCCTGGATCAGCGAGGTCCGCGGCAGCACCGAGGTCATCGTCGACGAGCACCGCCCGGTACCGTTGTGGCAGCACATGCTCGTGGGCCGCAGACTGTTCGACCTGTTCGACACGAAGGCGTTGCGCACGGCCCAGGAGTCCGGGCAGAAGAACCTGGTCCTGGACGCCGACCTCGTGCGCTACGTCAAGCAACGCGAATCGCTGGACCGCAGTTTCGACCCCGGCATCAACAGCCGGACGGGCCGGCGCTCCAGCGGCCGGGGCCGCCCGCAGGCCACGCGCCGCCCGATCCCGCGGCCGGACGTCATCGCCCTGCTCGACGCCGAGGGACTGCTGCCCGCGATCACGTTCGTCTTCTCCCGGTCCGGTTGTGAGCAGGCTCTGACGCAGTGCCTGCGGTCACCGGTGGTGCTCACGGACCAGGAACAGGCCGAGGAGATCGGCCGCATCATCGACAAGCACGTCGCCGAGTTCTCACCCGCCGACCTCGATCTGCTCGGCTACGAGGAGTGGCGCGCGGCCCTGCTGCGCGGCTTCGCGGCCCACCACGCCGGCATGCTCCCGGCCTTCCGGCACGCGGTCGAGGAGCTCTTCGTCAAGGGTCTGGTGCGGGCCGTGTTCGCCACGGAGACCCTGGCACTGGGCATCAACATGCCCGCGCGCACCGTCGTGCTGGAGCGCCTGGTCAAGTACAACGGCGAGTCGCACGTCGAGTTGACGCCGGGCGAGTACACCCAGCTCACGGGACGCGCGGGCCGCCGCGGCATCGACATCGAGGGCCACGCGGTGGTGCTGTGGCAGACCGGGGTGCGCCCGCAGGAGGTCGCCGGTCTCGCCGGTGCCCGCACCTTCCCGCTGGTCAGCTCGTTCTCGCCCGGCTACAACATGTCGATCAACCTGCTCGACCGCCTCGGGCGCGACGGCGCCGAGCGGCTGCTCGAAGCCAGCTTCGCGCAGTTCCAGGCGGACCGGTCGGTGGTCGGGCTGGCGAAGCGGGTCGAGCGGGGCGAGAAGGAACTCGCGCAGCTGAGCGCACAGATCACCGAGGCCGCGGGCGGCGCCGACTACCTCGAGTACGTCCGGCTGCGCGAGGCGGTCCGCGCGCGGGAGCGGTCGTTGCGGCGCGAGCACCTCGCCGATCGCCGGGACGGCGCCGCCACGGCGCTCGCCGAGCTGCGGCGCGGCGACGTCATCGCGGTGACGGGCGGGCGCCGACGGGGCCTCGCCCTGGTCGTGGAGCCCTCCGGGGACCGTCGCGATCCCAAGCCCGTGGTGGTGACCGAGAGCAGCTGGTCCGGCCGGGTCGGCGCGGCCGACTTCGTGGGCGACGTGGCGGTCCTCGGCACGCTCCGGGTGCCGAAGAACGCCGACTACCGCTCCGGGCGCGGCAAGCGGGACCTCGCCTCGACACTGCGCAACAGCAACATCTCGGCGCCCCGCCAGCAGGCGAAGGCGCCCCGCCCCGCCGCGACGGACAGCCGGCTCGCGGACCTCCGCGCCCGGATGCGGGCACACCCCGCGCACACCGGACAGCGGGCGCCAGAGCTGGACCGCCTGGCCGAGCGGTACGCCCGGCTGGAGCGCGAGGTCACCGGATCCGCGGCGACGGTGCGCGCCACCACGTCATCGCTCGCCGTCACATTCGAGCGGATCGTTGCGCTGCTCGGAGACCGCGGGTACATCGAGACGGTCGACGGCGAGTCCGCCCTCACCGATGCGGGGCACCGCCTGGCCCGCGTCTACAGCGAATCCGACCTGTTGGTCTGTGAGTGCATCGAGGACGGGGTGTTCGACGGGCTCGATGCGGCGGGCCTCGCCGCGGTGGTCAGCGCGCTGGTCTTCGAGTCGCGCGGCGAGCGCGGCGGGATGCTCCTCACCGGGGAGAAGGTTCCGGGCGCGGTGCGCTCCGCGCTCCGCGACGTCGCCGACCGGTGGACCGACATCGTCGCCGCCGAGGCGGCTCATCGCCTCGAACCCAGCCGCGAGCCCGATATCGGCTTCGTGGCCCCGATGCACCAGTGGGCGTCGGGCGGGACCCTCGCGGCCGTGCTGCTCGCCGCGGGTGAGCGCGGCAGGCCGCTGCCCGCGGGCGACTTCGTGCGCTGGTGCCGGCAGGTGATCGACCTGCTCGATCAGATCAAACAGACCTCGTTCGACACCCGGCCCGGCCTCGCCACCGTCGCCACCGCCGCGATCGCCGCGGTCCGGCGCGGCGTGGTCGCGGAATCGGGTTGATGATCGGGTATCTTGACCGAAGAGGCGTACGTCGTCGGCCGTCGGCGGGCGACAGGGGAGGAGTGGACTCATGAGCAACCCGCAGGATCCGAACCAGTGGGGGCAGCAGGGTTGGCAGCAACCGGGCCAGCAGCCTCCGCAGGATCAGACCCAGATCGCACCGCAGTACGGACAGCAGGGCTTCGGCGCGCCGGCGGGTGACCAGACCCAGATCTCGCCCCAGTACCAGGGCCAGTGGGGCCAGCCGCAGCCGCAGGGCCCGCAGGGCCCGCAGTACGGCGGCTACCAGCAGCCGCAGCCGCCGCAGTTCGGCCAGGACCAGTTCGGGCAGCAGCCCGGTCAGCCGGCACAGTTCGCGGGCCAGCAGTTCGGGCAGCAGTTCGGCCAGCCGGGGTTGGGGGCCCCGAAGAAGTCGAAGACCGGCCTCATCGTGGGCATCGCCGCCGGGGCGATCATCCTGATCGTGGCGATCGTCGTGCTCGTGGGGTGGCTTTCGGGCGCGTTCTTCAGCAAGAAGTTCGACAACGCCAAGGTCAACGAGGGCGTCACGAAGGTGCTCAAGGACAGCTACAACGAGACCGACACCAAGGACGTGAACTGCAAGACCGACGGCGTTAAGGTCAAGGCCGGTGAGACGTTCACCTGCACCGCCTCGATCGGCGGCAAGGACAAGACCGTGCAGGTCAAGGTGCTCGACGACAGCGGCAAGTACCAGGTGGGCGCGCCCTCCTGATGCCGGGGCCCGCGGCGTACGCCGCCGCGGGCCGTCCCGTCAGCCCGCGAGAGCGGACAGCAAGCGGTCCACCTGCGCCCCGATCCGCAGTTCCTCGGCCAGCTCGGCCAGGCGCTGCGGATCGCGTGCTTCGCGGGGCAGCGCGTCCGATCCCGACAGCGCGACATCGGCGTCGCGCTGCACCCACACCACGTCCCATGCGGCGTCCAGGTAGTCCGCCGACGCCGTGATCGACGCCGCGGCTCGCGCAGCCAGCGGCGACGGCGTCGCCGCGGCGGCCTCGCGGATCGCCGCGAGCGAGCCGTACTGCAGGAGCAGTTTGGAGGCCGTCTTCTCGCCGATCCCGGGGACGCCGGGAAGTCCGTCGGACGGATCGCCCCGCAGCAGGGCGAGTTCGGCGTACGCCTTTCCGGCGCGGTCGAGCGGCAGCCCGTACCTCTCGGCGACCTCGGCCGGCCCGAACATCTCCGCCTTGGCGATGCCCCGGCCGATGTACAGGCAGCGCACGCCGGGAGCGGCGTCATCGGCCACCTGCAGCAGGTCGCGGTCACCCGAGACGACGATGACCGGGTCGGTGCGCTCGCGCGCGGCCAGCGTGCCGAGGACGTCGTCCGCCTCGAGCCCCACGGCGCCGCCCGTCGCGATCCCGACCGCATCGAGCACCTCGAGGATCATGTCGACCTGCGGCGAGAGCGTGTCGGGCACCTCCTCGGCGCTCCCGTCGCCGTCCTCGGCGACCCGGTGCGTCTTGTAGGTGGGCAGCAGCTCCACCCGGAAGGCGGGGCGCCAGTCCAGGTCGAGACACGCCACCAGGCGCCCCGGGCGGTGCGTGGTGATGAGCTGTGAGGTCATGTCGAGGAAGCCGCGCAGCGCGTTCACCGAACGGCCGTCGGCGGCCTTGACCTTGTCGGGGATCGCGTAGAAGGCCCGGAACCAGAGGCCCGCGGAGTCGAGCAGCATCAGTGGGCTCGCGTCGTTCGTCACGGGAATCATCGTGTCACAATCGGATCATGAGTAACCCCCACTCCTTTCCCGCCTCGGTGTACGCGACCCGTCTCACCCGAGCCCGGCAGCTCGCGACCGATGCGGGGACTCCGCTCGTCATCACGCCCGGACCCGATCTCGCATATCTGACCGGGATCGTCAGCGAGTCCTTCGAGCGGCTGACGGCACTCGTGATCACCGATGCCGGCTTCGGCCTGGTGGTCCCGCGGCTCGAGCTCGCGATCCTGGGGGACTCCGCGGTGCCCGGCCTCGGCGATGCGGGCGTGGAGCTGTCCGTCGTGGACTGGGTCGACGGTGACGACCCGTACGCCCTGGTCCTCGGCCTGCTGGCCGGTGCCACGACGGTGGCCGTCGCGGACGCCGTGCCCGCGCTGCACCTCGTGCCGCTGCTGGACCGCGGTCTGAGCGCGCGTCTCGCGACCGACGTGCTGCGCCGCCTGCGGATGATCAAGGACGCCGCCGAGCTCGATGAGCTGCGGGCCGCGGGCGCCGCGATCGACCGCGTGCACGCCCGCGTCGGCGACTTCCTCAAGGTCGGGCGCACAGAGCGCGAGGTGGCCGACGACATCGCCGCCGCCATCGTCGAGGAGGGGCACACCGAGGCCGCGTTCATCATCGTCGGCTCGGGACCGCACGGGGCCGACCCGCACCACGAGGTCTCGGACCGCGTCATCGAGGCCGGCGACATCGTCGTCGTGGACATCGGCGGGCCGCTGGCCTCGGGATACAACTCGGACTGCACCCGCACCTACGCCATGGGCGAGCCGCCCGCGGAGGTCGCCGAGCAGTACGCCCTGCTCGAGCGGGCCCAGCGCGCCTCGGTCGAGGCCGTGCACCCGGGAGTGAGCGCGGAGGCGATCGACGCCGCGGGCCGCGAGCTGCTGGCGGCCGCCGGTCTGGGCGAGAACTTCCTGCACCGCACCGGTCACGGGATCGGGCTCTCGGTGCACGAGGAGCCCTACATCGTTGCGGGGAACGACATCGCGGTGGAACCGGGCATGGCGTTCTCGATCGAGCCGGGAATCTACTTCAGTGGCCGATGGGGAGCCCGGATCGAGGATATCGTCATCGTCACCGAGGACGGCTGCGAGCCCGTGAACACCAGGCCGCACAGTTTGACGATCCTCTAGCAGCGACGGACCGGAGGCACTATGACGCACGGCGGCGGCACCACGGCCGACGGCCCCTCGATCTTCGAGGAGGGGGAGGGCAACAGTAGCCGGGTCGTCCAGATCGCGATCGTCGCGGCGATGGGCGGCCTGCTGTTCGGCTACGACAGCGCGGTCATCAACGGCGCGACCAAGGCGATCGAGAGCCGGTTCGGCATCCACGGGTACGCGCTCGGCTTCGCGGTCGCCTCGGCGCTCCTCGGCGCCGCCGCGGGCGCGATGACCGCGGGCCGCATCGCGGACCGGATCGGCCGGCTGCGCGTCATGCAGATCGCCGCCGTCCTGTTCCTGCTCAGTGCGCTCGGGTGCGCTTTCGCCACGCACACCTGGATGCTGATCCTGTTCCGCGTGGTCGGCGGGGTGGGCGTGGGCGTCGCGTCGGTCATCGCGCCGGCCTACATCGCCGAGGTGTCACCGGCCCGGATCCGCGGCCGGCTCGGGTCGCTGCAACAGATGGCGATCGTCCTCGGCATCTTCCTGTCGCTGCTGGTCGACTGGCTGCTCGCCTCGCTCGCGGGCGGCGCGTCGAACGATCTGTGGCTGGGCATGGAGGCCTGGCGGTGGATGTTCCTCGTGATGGCGATCCCCGCGATCGTGTACGGGGTCGCGTCGACGATGATCCCCGAGTCGCCGCGCTACCTCGTCTCCCGCCATCGGATCCCCGAGGCCCGCCGGGTACTCACGATGCTGTTGGGCGAGAAGAACCTCGACATCACCGTCACACGGATCGAGGAGAGCCTCGCCGGCGAGGAGAAGCACTCGTGGCGCGACCTGGTCAAGCCCGGCGGCGGCATCTACCCGATCGTCTGGGTGGGCCTGCTGCTGTCGATCTTCCAGCAGGCCGTCGGCATCAACGTCATCTTCTACTACTCGAACATGCTGTGGCAGGCGGTGGGTTTCGAGGAGTCCCAGTCGAACCAGATCAGCGTCTTCACCTCGATCGTCAACGTCGTCGTGACGATCGTCGCGATCATGCTGGTGGACCGCATCGGCCGCCGTCCGCTGCTGCTCACCGGCTCGATCGGCATGACGGTGTCGCTCGCCACGATGGCCGTCTGCTTCAGCACCGCCGAGATCGTCGACGGCAAACCGAGCCTCACCGGCGTGATGGGTGTGCTCGCACTGGTGGCCGCGAACCTCTTCGTGATCTTCTTCGGCGTCAGCTGGGGACCGGTCGTCTGGGTGCTGCTGGGGGAGATGTTCCCGAACCGGATCCGCGGCGCGGCGCTGTCGCTGGCGGCGGCGGCGCAGTGGGCGGCGAACTGGGCGATCACCGTGACCTTCCCCAAGATGGAGGGCAACCTCACCCTGGCCTACGGGTTGTACGCGACCTTCGCGCTGCTGTCGCTCTTCTTCGTCTACCGATTCGTGCCGGAGACCAAGGGCAAGACCCTCGAGGACATGCACGGCGAGTTGCCGCCCGCGCGGTCCCGCTAATCGCGTAGCGTGCTCGATCCCAGCACCCGGGTGACGTCGATCTCGATCACCACGCGCTTCGGGTTCTCCCGCGGCGGCTTGTAGCGAACGGCGTAGCGCGCCTCGGCGTCCCGCACCGACGCGGCGTCGGTGCGGACCCGTGCCGGCCCCTCCAGGGTGAGCCAGCGGGCACCGTCGACCTGCGTCAGGGCGGCGTACCCGCCCCGCGCAGCGTTGCGCGCCTTCTGGCTGTCGCCGGAGGTGATGACCCGCGCCACGCCGGTGCCGGCGTCGTAGGTGAAGGCGATCGCGACGGTGTGCGGCGTTCCGTCGGCGCGCAGCGTACTGAGCGTCGCGAGGTGGCGCTCGGTCACGAAGGCGAGGGCGTCGGGATTGAGGACGGGGCGGTCGTCGTTCGGCACACGGTCACGGTAGCCGGACGCCGCGCGTCTAGTCTGGTCCGGTGACTGCGGACAGGATTCCCGACGGGGCGGTGCTCCTCCTGGGCGGCCGGAGCGAGGTCGGCCTGGAGGTCGTCCGCCGGATCGCGCCCGGCCGCGACGTGATCCTCGCGGCCCGGCGCCCGGAGCATCTGGACGTGCAGATCGCGACGCTGCGCGAGGTCGGCGCCACGGGCGTCTTCCCGATCGAGTTCGACGCCGACCGCACGGAGCGGCACGCCGCGTTCCTCGACGAGGTCGCCGACCGGTTCGGCCGGATCGGCGTGGCGGTGGTGGCGTTCGGCATCCTCGGCGACCAGGCCCGCGCGGAGGCCGACCCCGCGCACGCGGTGCAGATCGCGCAGACCGACTACGTGGCGCAGGTGTCGATCCTCCTCGGGCTGGCGAAGCTGCTGCGCGACCAGGATCCGCGCGCGGGCGGCCGCGGGGCGATCGTCGCCTTCTCCTCGGTCGCCGGGGTGCGGGTGCGCAAGGCCAACTTCGTCTACGGGAGCACGAAGGCGGGGTTGGACGGCTTCGTGCAGGGCTTCACCGATTCGTTGCACGGGACGGGGATCCAGGTGCTGCTCGCCCGGCCGGGCTTCATCGTCGGGGCGATGACGCGCGAACTCATGGCCTCCGGCGTGAAACCGGCGCCGTTCAGCCGTACCGCCCCGGAGGTCGCCGAGGCGACGGTGCACGCGCTGCGGCGCGGCCGCCGGGTCGTGTGGATCCCGCCCGTCCTGCGCCCGCTCTACGCGGCACTGCGGTACGTCCCGCAGGCGGTGTGGCGGCGGATGCCGCGATGACGGTGACGGTGGTCGGCATCGGCGCCGACGGATGGCCCGGGCTTACCGACGTCGCGCGTCGCACGCTCATGGACGACGCGACGGTGATCCTCGGCGCGCCACGCCAGCTCGAGTACCTTCCCCGCGGTGTCGCCGCGATCGCCCGACCGTGGCCGACGCCGCTGCTGCCCGCGATCGACGAACTGGCCGACGGCGTGCACGTGCTCGCGAGCGGGGACCCGATGTTCTACGGCGTGGGCGCGACGATCGCGCGCCGGCGGCCCGACCTGGACCTGCGGGTGATTCCCCACTTCTCGTGCTTCGCGCTGGCATGCGCCCGGCTGCGGTGGCCCGCCGAGGAGGTGACGGTCGTGTCCGCAGTGGGACGCGACCCGTCGCAGCTGGTGCGGGCGCTACGGGCGGGCCGCAGGGTCGTGGTGCTCAGCGAGTCCGGCGTCACGCCCAACGCGGTCGCCGACCTGCTGCACGACGCCGGACTCACCGCCGACATGACGGTGCTCGAACAGCTCGGGGGTTTCCGTGAGAAGGTCCGGCCCTGGCAACGGTCGCTGGCGTTCGACGACCTCAACGTGATCGCACTCGACCCCTCCGAGCCCGCCGGGTCGTTCGTGTTCGAACACGACGGCCAGATCACCAAGCCCGACGTGCGGGCGATGACGGTGGCGGCACTGCGGCCGACGCCGGGCTGGATCTGGGACTTCGGTGCCGGCTCCGGATCCGTCGGGATCACCTGGGCACTGCAGGGCGGTGGCTCCGTCGCGGCGGTGGAGCGGCGCGCGGACCGCGCTGAGCGGGTGACGCGCAACGCCGCGCGTGCCGGTGTGCCCGCCGAGGTGATCGTGGGCGACACGGCGGACCTGACCGCGGAACTCCCCGTCCCGGATGCGATCTTCATCGGCGGCGGCCTCACCGAGGCCCTCGCGGCGACGTGCGTCGGCATCCTCCCCGTGGGTGGCCGGCTGGTGGCGAACACCGTGACCGTCGAGGGGCAGAACGTGGCCGCCCTGCTGCGCACCCGCTTCGGTGGCGAGCTTCGCAGCTACACGGTCTCCGACCTGGAGCCGCTCGGCGCGGGCACGGCGTGGCAGCCGCGCCGGCCGATCGTGCAGTGGGTGTACGTGAAAGGCGAAGCGTGACGGTCTACTTCATCGGTGCGGGACCGGGCGCTCCCGACCTGCTCACCCTCCGCGGCGCAGAGCTGCTGGCCCGGTGCACGGTGTGCCTGTACGCGGGATCGCTGGTACCGCAGGAGATGCTGGACCGTTGCCCGGCCGGGGCGAGGCTGATCGACACCGCCCGGATGCCGTTGCCCGAGATCGTCGACGAACTCGTGGGCGCGCACCGCGACGGGCTCGACGTCGCGCGCCTGCACTCGGGCGACATCTCGCTCTACTCCGCGTTCACCGAGCAGGCCCGCCGGCTCGACGCGGCCGGCGTGCCGTACGAGATCGTCCCCGGCGTGCCGGCGTTCGCCGCCGCTTCCGCGGCGCTGGGCCGGGAACTGACGGTGCCCGGCGTGGGTCAGTCCCTGCTCATCACCCGCGTGTCCACACTCTCGACGGACATGCCCGCGGGGGAGGACCTCGCGTCCCTCGCCCGGACCGGGGTGACGCTGGCGCTGCACCTCGCCGCGCACCGCGCGCAAGCCCTCACCGACGACCTCGTGCCGTACTACGGCGCCGACTGTCCCGTGGCGGTCGTGGCGTTCGCCAGCCGCGCGGACGAGCGGATCGTGCGCTGCCGGCTCGCGGACCTGCCGCAGCGGCTCGCCGCGGAGGGGATCACCAAGACCGCGGTGATCTTCGTCGGGAAGGTGCTCGACGCGGACGCCTTCGAGGAGAGCTACCTGTACTCGGCGCGGCGATTGCGCCCGCCGGGAGCGAGCCACTGATGCGGCGCGTACTGGTCCTGGGCGGAACGGCCGAGGCCCGCGAGTTGGCGCGGATGCTGCACGACGACCCGCGGTTCGGCGTGCTGAGCTCCCTCGCCGGCCGCGTGGCCGATCCGCGGCTGCCGGTGGGGGAGACGCGGATCGGGGGGTTCGGCGGACCGTCGGGCCTCGCCGCCTTCCTGCGCGAGGATCACGTCGATGTGCTGGTCGACGCGACGCACCCGTTCGCCGCTACGATCTCCCGCAACGCCGCCCTCGCCGCGGCGACGGCGGAGGTGCCGCTCCTCGCCCTCGTCCGGCCGTCGTGGGAGCCCGAGGCGGGGGACCGGTGGACCCGCGTGCCGACGGTGGCCGCTGCCGCGCGGGCTCTCGCGCGGCGGGGCGGCGGGCGGGCCCTGCTCACCACCGGCAGGCAGGACGTGCACGAGTTCGCCACTCTCGACGACTGGTGGTTCCTGATCCGTGTGGTCGACACACCGGAGGGCGTCCTGCCGTCCCGGCACACGGTGATCCGGGGTCGGGGACCGTACACGCGGACCTCGGAGCGAGACCTGTTGCGCGAGCACGCGATCGACGTCCTGGTCACGAAGAACAGCGGCGGCGACCTCGTCTCGGCGAAGCTGTCGGTCGCGCGGGAACTCGGTGTCGACGTGGTGATGGTCGACCGGCCCGAGCGGCCGCCCGTGCCGGCGGTGACGACCGCGGCGGCCGCGTACGCCGATCTCGTCGCGAGGCTCTGAACGGATCAGGCGGTCTCCGCGAGGCTCTCATCGACCGCCGCCGACGAGAAGACGTGGTCGATCACCATATCGGCGGCGCCCACCACGCCGGCGTGATGTCCGGTGCCGGACGCGACGATCTGCAGGGTGGAGGTGGCGAGGGGGATCGAGCGGCGGTACACGACCTCGCGCACTCCTGCGACCAGGGACTCGCCCGCGCCGGCGAGTTCGCCACCGATCACGATCACGGCGGGATTGAGCAGGCTCACACAGGACGCCAGGACGGTGCCGATGTCGCGTCCCGCCTGGCGCACGAGTGCCGAGGCTCGTGAGTCGCCGCTGCGCACCGCCTCCACGACGTCGGCCACCGACGCGATGGGCTCGCCCGCCTCGCGCAGGCGCGCGATCATCGCGGTTCCCGAGGCGACGGCTTCGAGGCAACCGACGTTCCCGCAGTGACAGACGACGTCCTCGGCCGCGGGCAGGGCGACGTGCCCGAGGTCGCCGGCGGTGCCGATCGCGCCGCGATTGAGCACTCCCTCGGAGATGATGCCGGCGCCGATGCCGGTGGCCGCCTTCACGAACAACAGGTGTTGCGCGTCCGGCCACCCGGCGGCGCGCTCGCCCAGCGCCATGAGGTTGGCGTCGTTGTCGACGAGGACGGGTGCGCCGAGGACACCGAGGTGTGCCACCACGTCGTACCCGTCCCAACCGGGCATGATCGGCGGACTCGTCGGCCGGCCGGTGGCGTGTTCGACGGGGCCGGGCAGCCCGACGCCGACGCCTGCCAAGCGGGGGCCCGCGACCTCGTCGAGCAGGCGCCGCCCGACGGCCAGTACCTCGTCGAGGACCGCCTCCGGCCCGTCCGCGATCGGGCGGTCCCAGGCGTGTTCGGCGAGGACCGATCGATTGAGGTCCAGCACGGCGGCGACGGCGTGGGTGGCGCCCAGGTCGACGGCGAGGACGACGGCGTGCCGGGCGTTCCACGCGACACGACCGGCGGGGCGGCCGCCCGTCGAGGGCATGTCCTCGGTCTCGGTCAGGTATCCCGCGGCCACGAGAGCGTCGACGCGGGTGCGGACCGTCGACCGGGACAGGCCCGTCTGTTGCACGAGCTCGCCCACGGTGCGCGGGCGCCCGTCACGGAGAAGTTGGAGCAGGTCACCGGCTCCCGTGCCTGCCGACCGCGCGCGCGGAACAGTCGTCCGTTGCCTACTGGCCGCAGTCATCGCCGTCACCTCCTCCTACGTCGTTCCGAGACTACCCGACACACTTATGGTCGAGTCAACGCATCTTTTGTTGACAATCGACATATCTCACCTTAGTGTCCCGGCTATGACCTGCATCACATCCGAGCCTGGCCCCCCGGCGCTGCGCATGCGGGGGATCGTCAAGGCGTTCCCGGGCGTCCGAGCCCTGGACGGTGTCGACCTCGTGGCCCGCTCGGGCGAGGTCCACTGCCTGCTCGGGCAGAACGGCGCGGGCAAGTCGACGCTCATCAAGATCCTCGCGGGGGCACACCAGCCCGATGCGGGGCGTATCGAGTTCGGTGGCGTCGAAGTCGAACTCGGCACCCCCCAGGCCGCGCTGAGCCAGGGCGTCGCCACCATCTACCAGGAGCTCGACCTGATCGACGGCCTCTCAGTGGCCGAGAACATCTACCTCGGCCACGAATTCGCGCGCGGCGGGGCCACGGCCCGCGGCCGCACCAACGCCGCGGCCGCCGCTCTGCTCGCGCGCCTGGGTCATCCCGAGCTGGCACCGACTCGGGAGGTGGGCTGGCTTCCCGCTGCAGCGCAACAGATCGTGTCGATCGCGCGGGCCCTCTCCCACCTCGGCGAGCAGGACGTGCACAGGCAGGTCGTGATCATGGACGAGCCCACCGCGGTGCTCGACTCCGGCGAGGTCGACGGCCTGTTCGCAGTGGTCGAGCGCCTGCGCGCGGCGGGCGCGGCCATCATCTACATCTCGCACCGTCTGGAGGAGATCCGGCGGATCGGCGATCGGATCACCGTGCTCAAGGACGGCCGCACGGTGGCGGAGGACCTCGCCGTCGCGGACACACCGGCCGGCGATCTCATCGCGCTCATGACGGGCCGAGAGATCGAGCGCGTCTACGACGACCTGCCGGCGTTGGACGAGGCCGACGAGCCGGTTCTTCGCGTATCCGGCCTGACCCGGCGCGGCGAGTTCGGCCCCATCGACTTCGACGTCCGCCGCGGCGAGGTCTTCGGACTCGCCGGCCTCGTCGGCTCGGGCCGCAGCGAGATCCTCGAGACCGTCTTCGGTGCACGCCGGTCCGACGCCGGCACCGTCGAGCTCGGCGGGCGGCGGGTTCGAACCGGATCGGTCTCCGCCGCCGTCGCCGCCGGAATCGGCTTGTGCCCGGAGGAGCGCAAGTCGCAGGGGCTGGTGCTCGACGACACGATCGCCCGTAACGTCACCCTCGCGAGCATCCCCGCCTGGTCGCGGGCCGGGATCTCCAGCAGCTCCGCAGAGCGGACCGCCGCGCAGAGCGTCGCGGAGCGGGTCGACCTGCGCCCTCCCGACGTGGATCGGATCGTCGGCACGCTGTCCGGCGGCAACCAGCAGAAGGTGGTGCTCGCGCGGTGGCTCCTCGGGGACTGCCGCGTGCTCCTGCTCGATGAACCCACCCGCGGCGTCGACATCGGCGCGCGCCGCGAGATCTACCAGCTGATCACGGATCTCGCGCGCCGCGGCGTGGCGATCGTCGTCGTCTCGAGCGAACTCCCCGAGGTCCTCGGCCTGGCACACCGCGTCACCGTGATCGCCGACGGTCGGCAGGTCCACACCGGGCCGAGCGCCGAACTCGACGAACACCGGGTCCTGGACCTGGTGATGGAAGGGAAGAGACAGTGACGGACACCGTTGAGACGACAGCCGCCGCGGAGAGCGCACCTGCGCGCCACCTGCCTGCGGGATTCGTCCGACTCCTGGGACTCGCCGTCGCCCTCGTGGCACTGTGCGTGATCGGACTCGCGACGGCCGGCGGACGGTTCGGGTCCGTCGACAACCTGATGACGGTGCTCCGGCTCGCCGCTGTGATCGGCGTCGTGTCGATCGGCATGACCTTCGTGATCACCGGGCGAGGCATCGATCTCTCCGTGGGCGCGATCGTCGCGCTCGCCTCGGTCTGGGCTACCACGACCGGCACGCTGGCCCTTGCGGATTCGATCGGATGGCCGGTGATCGTGTTCACCGCGCTGGTCGTCGGCGCGGCGACCGGCCTCGTCAACGGCGTACTCATCGCGTACGGCCGTATCGTGCCCTTCATCGCCACGCTCGCGATGCTCGCCGGCGCCCGCGGCTTGGCGGAGATCCTGTCCGACAAGAAGACCCAGATCGTCACTCATCAGCCGTTCCTGCGGATCTTCCAGGCGGACGTGCTGGGCATCCCGGTGATCGTGCTCATCTTCGCGCTCGTGGCAGCCGGGGGCTGGTTCCTCCTCAACCGCACCACATTCGGCCGTCGGACGTTCGCCGTCGGCGGCAATCCCGAGGCCGCGCGGCTCGCCGGGATCAAGGTCGCCCGCCACACCGTCCTGCTGTACGTGCTCGCGGGCCTCGCCTGCGGCATCGCCGCGCTGATGCTGATGGCGAGGACGACGACGGGCACCTCGACGCACGGCAGCCTCTACGAACTCGACGCGATCGCGGCGGTGGTGATCGGCGGAACCCTGCTCAGCGGCGGCCGCGGAACCATCGTCGGCACGGTCCTCGGCGTGCTCATCTTCACCGTGCTCACCAACATCTTCACCCTCAACAACCTCTCCGTGTCCGTTCAATCCGTCGCCAAGTTCTGCATCATCATCGGCGCGGTCCTCCTCCAACAGCACCTCGCGCGCCGTGCCGAGCGCCGCCGCACCTGAACCGATCGCCGCACCCCTCATCACCGAAAGGCCCCTCATGTCCCGACATCCCCTCCGCCGCGGAGCCGCCACCGTCGCGCTCGCCGCGACCGTCGCGCTGTCCCTGACGGCGTGCACCAACTCCGACTCGTCCACCCCCGGTACCGGCGGGGGCGCCGCACAATCCGGAGCCAACGACGCTCCCGGGAAGAAGGTGAAGATCGGGTTCTCCGCTCCTGCCGCCGATCACGGCTGGATGGCGGCGATCACCTCGCTCGCCAAATCGGCCGCGGGACGCTACGGGGACGTGGACTTCCGCCTCTCCGAGGGCACGAGCGATGCCAGCCTTCAGATCTCGCAGGTCGAGACCTTCATCAACGACAAGGTCGACGCCATCGTGATCCTGCCCGTCGACGGGAGTGCTCTGACCCAGGTGGCACAGAAGGCCACCGACGCCGGTATTCCCGTGGTGAACGTCGACCGCCGGTTCTCGAGCACCACCGCCGCCCGAACCACGCTGCTCGGCGACAACTTCGGCATGGGCCGTTCCGCGGGACGCCACATCTGCGCGGCGGCGAAGGGACGGAAGGACGCGATCGTCGCCGAGATCCCGGGTATCGACTCGCTGCCGCTCACCCAGGAACGGTCGCGGGGCTTCGGCGAGGCACTCGCGACGTGCGGCCTCCGGGTCGCCAACCGGGTCGCCGCCGACTTCACGGTGGAGGGCGGCGAGCGTGCGGCGTCGAACCTGTTGCAGGCGGCGCCGAAGATCGACTTCCTGTGGAACCACGACGACGACCAGGGCGTCGGCGTGCTGACCGCGATCACGCAGGCCGGCCGCACCGAACTGACGATGATCGGCGGCGGTGGCTCGAAGAACATGATGCTCGAGATCCAGAAGCCCGACTCGGTGGTCAAGGCCACGGTGCTGTACCCCGCGACACAGGGCGCGGACGCCGTCCGCCTCGCACGGCTCATCGCCCAGGGCAAGGGCCTCGCCGACCTGGACGAGGTCGCGGTGCCGAAGGAGATCACGCTGTCGGCGCCGGTGGTCGATGCGTCCAACGTCGGCGAGTACATCGGGACGGCGTATGCGTCCTGATCGCATCGGGATCGGACAGGTCGGCTACGCCTTCATGGGGCGGGCCCATTCCCAGGCGTGGCTCGCCGCCCGGGAGTTCTTCACCCCGGGGCGCATCCCCGAGCTGACGACCCTCGTCGGGCGCGACGAGGCCGCGACGCGCGCCGTCGCCGAGCGCTTCGGCTGGGCGGGGATCGCCACGGACTGGCGGGACCTGCTGAACCGCAGCGACATCGGCCTCATCGACATCTGCACATCCGGTGATTCCCACGCGGACATCGCCATCGCGGCCCTCGAGGCGGGCAAGCACGTCCTGGTCGAGAAGCCGATGGCGAACACGCTCGCGGAGGCCGAGGCGATGGCACGCGCGGCCGAATCGGCGCGCCGGCGCGGCGTGCGAGCCATGGTCGGCTTCACCTACCGTCGCGTCCCGGCCCTCGCGCTCGCCCGCCGGATCGTTGAGCGCGGCGGCATCGGCCGCGTCCACTCCGTCCGCGGGCAGTACCTCCAGGATTGGCTCGCCGATCCGGCGGCTCCGTGGACCTGGCGGCTGGACCGGGCTCGGGCCGGGTCCGGTGCGCTCGGCGACATCGGGGCGCACGTCATCGACCTCGCGCAGTACGTCACCGGCGATACGATCCGGGCCGTGAGCGGCACCCTCACCACCGTGTACCACCGGCGGACCGACGACACCGGGACGGAGCGCCCGGTGACCGTCGACGACGGCTGCGATGTCGTGGCGCGGTTCCGCTCGGGCGCGAGTGGGACGTTCACCGCCACGCGCCTCGCGACCGGCCGCAAGAACGCCCTCCGGCTCGAGGTCAACGGTGAATCGGGTGCCCTGGCGTTCGATCTCGAGGACATGAATCACCTCGAGTACTACGACGCGGCCGATGGACCCGATGCGGGCTTCCGACGGATCATGGTGACCGATCCCGAGCATCCCTACCTCGCGGGATGGTGGCCACCCGGTCACAGCCTCGGTTACGCGCAACCGTTCACCCACCAGGCGGTCGACCTGCTCGACGCGATCGCGGAGGGCGCCGATCCCGCACCGTCGTTCGACGACGGCCTGCAGGTGCAGCGCGTCCTCGCGGCGATCGAGGAGAGTTCCCGCACCGGGCGGTGGGTCGACACCGACGTCCACCACCTCCAGGAGGCACACCGATGACCCGACCGATCGTTCTGTTCACCGGGCAGTGGGCGGATCTGCCGTTCGAAGAGGTCGTGCGCCGCGCCGCGGAGTGGGGTTACGACGGGCTCGAGATCGCCTGCGGCGGAGATCACTTCGACGTCCGTTCCGCCCTCGAGGATCCGGCGTATCTGCCGGCGAAGCGACGCCTGCTCGACGAGCACGGCCTGCGGGTGTGGGCGCTGTCGAACCATCTCACCGGGCAGGCGGTGTGCGACGACCCGATCGACGCCCGGCACCGAGCGATCCTGCCGGACCGGGTGTGGGGGGACGGCTCCCCGGAGGGCGTTCGGACCCGGGCCGCGGACGAACTCGCGGCGACGGCCCGCGCAGCGGCGGCGTTCGGGGTTCCCACGGTGACCGGATTCAGCGGCTCGTCGATCTGGAAGTACGTCGCGATGTTCCCACCCGCGACCGAGGAACAGATCGACGCCGGCTACCGGGACTTCGCGGACCGCTGGAACCCGATCCTCGACGTCTTCGACGAGGTCGGGGTGCGCTTCGCCCTCGAGGTGCACCCGTCCGAGATCGCCTACGACTATTGGACGACGGTGCGCGCGCTGGAAGCGGTGGAGCACCGTCCCGCCTTCGGGCTCAACTTCGACCCGTCGCACATGGTCTGGCAGGACCTGGACCCGGCGGGCTTCCTGTACGACTTCGCGGACCGGATCTACAACGTGCACTGCAAGGACTCCCGGCGCCGCATCGGCAACGGCAGGAACGGCCGCCTCGCGTCGCACCTCCCGTGGGGCGACCCGCGCCGCGGGTGGGACTTCGTATCGGTGGGCAGGGGCGATGCCGACTGGGAATCGATCTTCCGCATGCTGAACACGATCGACTACTCCGGTCCGCTGTCGGTCGAGTGGGAGGACGCGGGCATGGACCGCTTCGACGGTGCCCCGGAAGCCCTCGCGTTCGTCCGCGCTCGACAACTGAATCCGGCCGCGGGAGCCTTCGATGCCGCCTTCGCGCAGCGCGCGGGCGACTGACCGCACGTCCCCGTCGATCCACAAGGAGAGCTTGTGGAAACGCCCGGAATTCGAGCGGCAGCGTCGGCCGGTCGCCCCTACGATGGCGGTTGTGGAATCGCAACCCCACGGACGTACGACGAGGAGACGCGCATGACGAACATCGACATCCCCAGCCCGGTCGCCGAGTTCATCGATTCGGTGAACGCCGGCGACGAGAAGGCCTTTCTCGACGCCTTCACCGCCGACGGTTTCATCGACGACTGGGGGCGGGTCTTCGGCGACCGTGCCGCGATGCAGGGGTGGAGCGCGAAGGAGTTCATCGGCGCGAAGGGCGTGCTGACGCCGGAGAAGGTCACCGTCGACGGCGACACCGTCACGGTGGTGGGCGACTGGCGGAGTACGCATGCCAACGGCCTCAGCGAGTTCACCTTCGTCGTCGCCGGGGACCGCTTGAAGTCCATGACGATCCGCGAAGGCTGACGGCCGTGCGGACGGTCGTCATCGTCACACTCGGGATCGTGCTGGCGCTGGCGTTCCTCGCCGTCGGCCGCAGGTCCGGGTCGGTGGGTCCACAGCGCGCCGCGATCGCCTTCGTCGTGCTCTGGACGCTGGCGATGATCGCCAACCTCGCCGTCGGCGTCTCGCACGGCTACACGGTGGCCGAGGAACTCCCGATCCTGGTGGTCAACGTCCTTCCCGGCGCCGTCGTGGCACTGGTGGGCGCCCGCCTGCTCACCCGAGAAGCGCACTGACGGCGGACCGCCTCCGGGTAAGCTCCTTGAGATCCGCCTCGATGCGCGCGAGGGTGGCACGCATGGTCGCCTCGATCGCGGGACACAGGTCGACCGTCCGCTCGTCCCGCGCGCACGGCAGGATGGCGCGGATCGCGTCGGTGTCGAATCCGGCGTCGAGCAGGCCGCGGATTCGGCGCACCTGCGCGGCCGCGCCCGCGCCGTAGACGCGATATCCCGTGGACGTGCGCTCGGGCAGCAGGAGCCCCTTCTCCTCGTAGTACCGCAGCGAGCGCGCGCTCGCGCCGGTGACCGCGGACAACTCGCCGATCAGCATCTCGCCCTTGACCTTCACACCGGCGTCAACCCGCAGACTGCACGCATGTATTCCGGTCGCGCCACCCACATCCTGTCCGAGTCCGGCACCGCCGTCGTCGATCGCGGCGCGGGCCCCGTCGTCGCGCTCGCCCACGGCGCGGGCGGCGGGGTACTCGAGAACTTCTCCGTCCTGCTCGATCACGCCCCCGGCCTGCGCTTCGTCGGTCCGTCCTGGCCCGGGTCCGGCGGAACCCCGCTCACCGCGGCACCGCTCGCGCTCGAGGACCTCGCGGACCGCACCGTTGCGGCTGCCGTGAGCCGCGGCGCCGTCCGGTTCCCCATCGTCGGCCTCTCCCTCGGAGCGGCCGTCGCGGTCACCGCAGCGCACCGCCATCCCGATCACGTCTCGGCACTCGTGCTCACCGTCGGCGTCGCGCGCTCGGACTTCCGGGTCCGGACGGTCACGGACACGATCCGCGTCCTCGCCTCGGCCGGCGTCCGCGACGAGCTCGCGGCGTACGTGGTCTCCGTCGCATCCTCGGACGCGACTCTGCGCGTCCTGCCGCAGGCGGAGATCGAGGAGGCGCGGATCGCGGTCCGCGACACGATGCCGGAGGGGATGGCCGCGCAGTTCGATCTCGCCGGGCGCGTGGATGTCACCGGTCTCCTGCCCGGGATCGCGGTCCCCACCATGGTCGTCGTCGCCGGCGGCGACCGGTTGGTTCCCGCCGACATCGCGCGGGAGTTCGGGGCGATCCCGGGGTCCCGCGTCGTCGAATACGCCGGAGCCGGGCACATCTTCACGCCGCCGGAAGCCGGCGAGTGGGCCGGCGAGGTCGCCGACTTCCTGCGCGCTACGGAGTGAGCGCGCATGATCGGGGCATGACAGCTGCTGTACTCGCCCTGCACTGGCAGGTCAACGTGATCGAGCCGGAGGGCTTCTTCGGCCCTATGCTCGCGGCGCCGGTCGCCGAGTCCGGCGTCGTGGACCGGGCCGCCGCGTTCCACGACGCGGCGCGGGCAGCGGGCGTACCGGTCATCTTCACCCGGTTCACCGTGCCCGAGGGGGAGGGCGACCTGGTGCGGAACACCGCGTTCATGCAAGCGGTGGGCGCGGCCCAGGATTCCTTCCGCCCGGACGCCAGCGGCACGCGGATCATCGCCGCGATGGCGGACCAGCCGACGGCGGTCTACGACAACCAGCGCCTTTCCGGACTGGCGGGGCCCGCGACGGACTGGCTCGCGGAGCACGGGATCGACACTCTCTACCTCACCGGTGTCGCGACCAATCTCACGGTCGAGCAGACCGCGCGGCACGGCACCGACCTGGGGCTGGTCGTGCACGTGGTCGAGGACTGCGTGGCGGCGGCCGATCCCGCGGTGCACGCGGCATCGCTGGCGAACCTCGACCTCGCGACCGCGGGCAGGGTCACCGCCGTCGAGGCGCTCCGCCGCTTCGGCGCGGCCTGAGCGACACGAGGCCCGGTCGCGTCAGCGCAGCCTGGCGCCGTAGACGTGGGTGATCTGCAGGACGAGCAGGACCCGGCGATCGGCGACCATCGCCTCGCGGTACTCACGCCAGTCGGGGTGTTCGCCGGCGCCGCTGCGGTAGTAGTCGACGAGGGCGTCGACCTCGGGGCCGTCGGGGTCGGTCGACGGACCGATGAGCGTTGCCGTGCCCTCGGCGGTGGCCCAGGTGTAGCCGTCCGCGCTGGTGAACTCGATCGCCGCGCGCGGATCGCGGCGCAGGTTCGCCTCCTTCGCGCGGCCGGCGGTCATGGACACCAGGATCCGGTCGGCGTCCGCGTCGTACACCGTGGTGACCGGCGAGAGCTGCGGCATGCCGCTGGCGCGAAGCGTCGCGAGGACGCCGAGGCGGCTGGAGGCGATCAGGCTGCGGGGGTCGAACTCGGACGGTGCCATGGTCGGTCCAACGCCTCGCCGGCCCCGCCTGTTCCGGGGCCGGCGAGGCGGAGTGTCAGACCCGCACCTCGTCGACCCGCATACCGGCCCGCGGAACGCGGCGCCGGCGCTCCACGACGATGCTCCCGGTGGCGAGCAGAGCACCCGCCCCGCTGAGGGCGACGCCGATCCAGACCGGCGCCAAGGGTCCGCCGCCGGCGCTGATCCCCACGCCGCCGAGCTGGGCACCCACGGCGTTGCCGAGGTTGAACGCGGCGATGTTCGCGGACGAGGCGATGAGGGTGGCGGTGCCGGCGTTCCGCAGCACGCGGAGCTGGAGCGAGGGCACCGTCGCGAATCCGATGAGCCCCATGGCGGCGAGCGCGACCGCGACCAGCGGTTTCGATCCGGCGGCCAGTGCGACCGCGGCGATGCCGAGCGGCAGGACCGCGGCGAACAGGAGCAGCGCGCGGTCCGCATCCCGGTCGGCGGCACGGCCGCCGACGAGGTTGCCGGCGAACAGGCCCAGCCCGAACAGTACGAGAAGCCAGGGAATCGCGGCGGCGCCGAAGCCGGTGACGGACCGCAACAGCGGCTCGATGTAGGTGAAGGCGCCGAACAGGCCGCCGAAGACGAGCGCTGTGACCCCGCAGGCGACCCAGACGGAGGGGCGCAACAGCACCGACAGCTGGGCACGCACCGAGGTCGTTTCGGCGGACGGGTTCGGCACCAGCGCGGCGATGGCCGCCATGGCCACCAGCCCGATCACCGCGACCGCGACGAACGTCGCCCGCCACCCGAACCGGTGACCGAGGGCGGTGCCGGCGGGAACCCCGAGCACGTTGGCGACGGTGAGTCCGGCGAACATCAGCGCGATGGCGGACGCCTGGCGGTCGGGGGTGACCAGCCGCGCCGCGAGTACGGCGCCGATCCCGAAGAAGCCGCCGTGGCACAGCGCGGCCAGGATCCGCCCCGCCATGACGAGTTCGTACGTGGGTCCGGCGGCCGACAGCGCGTTCCCCGCGACGAAGAGCGCCAGCAGGATCAACAGGGCGGTCTTCGGCGGCCGCGCCACGAGGGCGAGCGTCACCGTGAAGGCACCGAGGACGACGCCCAGCGCGTATCCGGTGACCAGGCCGCCGGCCGCGGGGATGCTCACGCCGAGGTCGTTCGCGACGTCGGAGAGCAGCCCGGTGATGGAGAACTCCGTCAGCCCGATCCCGAAGCCGCCGGTGGCGAGCGCGAGCAGTCCCGGGTGGAAGCGCTGCGTCGTGGTTGTCATCGTGTTCCGTTCAGGGTCAGGCGCAGCCAGGCAGCGAGGTCGCGCTGGAGATCGGCGGCCGCGTCGAGCACCGCATCCATCCAGTAGAAGCCGTGCAGGGTGCCGGGGTAGTCGCGGTACTCGACGGTGACGCCGGCGCCGCGGAGCGCGGCCGCGTACTCGGCACCGTCGGGCCGGAGCACGTCGTACTCGGCGGTGCCGACGAACGCGGGCGGGAGCCCGGAGTAGTCGGTCGCGTCGAGCGGTTGTGCGCCCTCGGGTGCCGGGCCGGGTCCGAGGTAGTGGTTCCAGAACCACTCGACGTCCGCGGCGGTGAGACTCACGTCGCTATCGGACAGCTCCGTCGCCGGGGAGTGCCGGCGCAGCGACGGGTACAGAAGCGCCTGAGCCGCCACGGCCGGCCCACCGTGATCGCGGACCCGCTCGACGAGGGCCGCGGCGAGCGTTCCACCCGCGCTGTCGCCGACGACCGCGGTGCGCGCGGGATCGACGTCGAGTGCGCCGGAGGCGATCCAATCCAGCACGGCGGCAGCGTCGTCGACGGCCGCCGGGTAGGGGTGCTCGGGCGCCTTGCGGTAGTCGACGGTGACGATGGTGAATCCCGTGGCGCGCGCGAGGAGTCGAGCGGGTTCGTCGCTGATCTCGATGTCGGCGATCACGAAGCCGCTGCCGTGCAGCATGAGCACGACGGGACCGCCGGGCGGACCGTCGCGGTAGACGCGCACGGGGAGGGACGATCCCGGGCCGACGACGTAGGTGTGCCGCACGTGGGCGATCTCGGGTGCCGGGCGTTGGAGGTCGAGGTAGCCGCGACCCGCGCGGCGGGCCTCGGCGACGGTGGAGGCGTGTACCGGTGCGGCGTCCGCCGTGGCGGCGAGGTGGGCGGCGGCCTGGGGGTGCAAGGGCATGGCGGTCCTTCGTTTTTCGGGCAGCGCTCATCGCCGGGAGGCGCGTCCCGGTGGCGCTACGGGGGAGTGGGTGAACGGGGGGGAGGTCTCAGCCGGCGACGCGGTGCCGCAGCAGGGTGAGGGCGTCGTCGTCCGGGCTGCCGGGCACGGCGCTGAAGGCGATCATGCGGGCACCGTCGGACTCGGGGAGGTGGAGCATCTGGTAGCAGAGGTCGAGCCGGCCCACCCAGGGATGGTGGAAGTGCTTGATCCCGTTGGTGCAGAGCTCGACGGCCTGGAGCGCCCACAGCCGGGCGAAGTCGCGGTCGAGCGCGAGCTCGCCGAGCAGGCGGCGCAGCGCCGCATCATCGGGGAACTGCGCCGCGACCCAGCGGAGCGACGCGACCGCCAGCTCGGCCTCGAACTCCCAGTCGACGTAGAGCGACCGTACTTCGGGGTCGAGGAAGGTCTGCCGGACCTTGTTGGGCGGCGTCTCGGCGTGCTGCGCCTCGAACGCCACGTGCGGGGCGAGAACCGCGTGTCCGAGGCGGTTCCAGGCCAGGACGTCCTGATTGCGCGAGAGCACGACGGCGGGTGTGTCCATCGCGTCGACGAGCTGACGAACGCCCGCGAACCCGGCGCCATCGCGGTCGATCGGCGCGGCGCCCTCGCCGGAGGGGTGCGCGAGCTCGAGCAGGTGCAGGCGTTCCACCTCGCTGAGCCGCAGCGCTCGGGCCAGCGCAGTCAGGACCTCGTCGGAGGGATTACCCGCGGCTCCCTGCTCGAGCCGGGTCAGGTAGTTGACCGACACGCCGGCGAGGTCGGCGAGCTCCTCCCGTCGCAGGCCCGGGACGCGACGACGGCCGTAGCTGGGGAGGCCGAGGTCGTCGACGTCCACCGCGGCGCGTCGGGAGCGGAGGAACGAGCCGAGAGTCGGGGCGGTCTCTTCGATCATGTCCCCGAGTCTGGTCCACCCCGGGCGAGGTTTCCTGCCCCTGCGAGGGGCAGGAGACCCGTTCGGCGGATGAGTCCAGGTCAGGAGCCTTCGCAGATGCGGATCTCGCGCACGGCGCCATCGCCCAGCGCGGCGAGGGCCTCCTGGTACGCGGGGGAGTCGTGCGTGGCGATGGCCTGCTCGAGGCTGTCGAACTCGATCATCGTGGTGCGCTCGATCTTCCCGGCCTCGTAGGCGACGGCGGCCTGGCCACGGACGATGAAGCGCCCGCCGCCCTCGGTGATCGCCGGCCCGCCGAGGGCCGCGTACGCCGCCATCTTCTCGGGATCCTTGATCTCCTGGTAGAACGCGATCCAGTACGCCTTCGCCATGTCCGTCTCCTTCTTCTCAGTACCTACGGGGAGTGTGCACGATCCGGCCGCCGGAGCGCTCGGTGACCTCGGTGCGCGAGGACCCGACGATGAGCAGGCAGCGCATGTCCACCTGCTCCGGGTCGAACGCCCCGAGGGTGGTGACCGTGAGCGTCTCCTCCGGCGAGCCCACGGCGCGACCGACGACGACCACGGTCTCGGGGGAGCGCACCTCGAGCAGCACGTCACGCATCCGGACGAGCTGCTCACGACGCGTCTTCGACGCCGGGTTGTACACCGCCAGCGCGAGATCCGCGGCGGCCACGGCGCGCAGACGCTGCTCGATCACGTCCCAGGGCTTGAGGTAGTCCGAGAGGGAGAGCACCGCGTAGTCGTGGCCGAGGGGCGCGCCCACCCGGCTCGCGACGGCGTTGGCCGCCGTCATCCCCGGAAGCACTCGGACGGTGACGTCGTGGAAGGCGGGGTCCGCGGCGACCTCCGCGACGGCCGAGGCCATGGCGAACACCCCCGGATCGCCGGAGCTGACCACCGCCACGCGTGCACCGGCCTGCGCGAGTTCCAGTGCGTGCCGGGCACGGTCGGCTTCGACGCGGTTGTCGGAGGCGTGCACGCGTTGCCCCGGGCGGGGGCGGACACGATCGGTGTAGGTCTGGTAGCCGACGAGGTCCGTGGCCTCGGAGAGCTCGTGCCGCACCTCCGGCGTCGTCCACGCCTCGTCGCCGGGTCCGAGGCCGACGACGACCACCTCCCCGCGTCCGTCCGACGGGGCCGCGGGCGCGTTGATCCGGCCGGGCACGAGCACTGTCGCGAAGTACGGCACGTCCTCGGCGCTGACGTCGCCGACCGCCAGCACCCGCTCGTCCGCGCGGCTGGCCCGCTCGACGTACCACGCCGCGCCGTCGCGATCCGCGTCCCGCAACGCATCACGCACGGTCGGGAAGGTCCTGCCCAGCTTCATGATGGCCGCGGCGTCGGTGTCGGCGAGTCGTCGCCGCAGCTCGGGCTCGGGAAGGGTGCCGGGCAGCACGGTGAGCACCTCGTCGGCCTCGACGAGCGGGACGCCGGTGGCGGCGGCCGCGGCGCTGACGGAGGTGACCCCGGGAACGACGATGCACTCGAACCGGTCGCGCAGCCGCTTGTGCATGTGCATGTACGAGCTGTAGAACATCGGGTCGCCCTCGGCGAGCAGCGCGACGTTCCGTCCCGCGGCGAGGTGCTCGGCGAGTTCCTCGGCGGCGCCGGCGTAGAAGTCGTCGAGCGCGCCGCGGTAGCCACCCGGGTGATCCGTCGTCTCCGTCGTCACCGGATACATCAGCCGGATCTCGGTGTGGTCCTCGCGAAGGTAGGGCGCGGCGCACGCCCGCGCGTTCGAGCGGCCGTGGCGCGCACTGTGATAGGCCACCACGTCGGCCTCGGCGATGATCCGCGCCGCCTTGACGGTGACCAGTTCCGGGTCGCCCGGTCCCACGCCGACGCCGTACAGGATCCCCGTCACAGCTCCTCCTCCCGCGCCAGCGCGTTGAGCGCCGCCGCCGTGATCGCGCTTCCGCCCCGGCGGCCCAGCACGGTGATGTACTCGACGCCCAGCCGGCCCGCCTCGGCGACCAGCGCGTCCTTCGACTCCGCGGCGCCGATGAAGCCCACCGGGACGCCCACGACCACCGCGGGTCTCGGCGCGCCCGCCGCGAGCAGGTCGAGGAGATGGAACAGGGCGGTGGGCGCGTTACCGATCGCGACGACGGCGCCTGCCAGGCGATCGCCCCACAGCTGTAGGGCGGCGGCACTGCGCGTGGTGCCGAGATCGGCGGCCAGCGCCGGCACCCGCGGGTCGCGGAGCAGGCACAGCACCTCGTTGTCGGCGGGGAGGCGCTTGCGGGTCACGCCGTGCGCCACCATGTTCGCGTCGGTGAGGATGGGGGCGCCGGAGGCGAGCGCGGACCGTCCGGCGGCGACGGCGTCCGGGGAGATGCGGATATCGCGATCGAGGTCGGTCTGACCGGCGGCGTGGATCATGCGGACCGCCACCGCCTCCGCGCCGGCGGCGAACGCGGTGAGGTCGGCCTCGGCGCGGATCGTGGCGAACGACCGCCGGTAGATCTCGGCGCCGTCGGTGAGGTAGTCGTGCACCCGGGAAGTCTATTCGCCGGGCTCGCCGGACACGACCACCCGTCGGTGTTCGCCCGACGGTGCGCCGCATCCGCGGTCGCAGGCGACCACGTGGACGCGCTCGTCGTCGGCGATGCCGCCGGCGATCTCCGCGGCGCGGGTGAGCGAATCGCCCTGCGCGCGGGCGCATCCGTGGTCGCCGACGCAGGCGCTCACGCGCAGCAGCGGGGCGGCGGCGTCGAAGATCAGTCCCATCGGGGCGAGGACGCGCACCACGGTCTCCGCGGCGCCCTCCTCGAGGCCGTGCACGTGCAGGGTCCGCCACGGAGTGACGGTGATCGGGTGCTCGACCGCGGCCACGAACCGCGCCGTGTGCGGGTCGAGCCGGCCGAGCGGCACGCCCATGCCGAGCGTCACCGAGCCGTCGGGCCGGTCGAACCAGCCGACCGGTGGCGGCACGGGCGGCGCGGGCACGTCGCGGGGGCCGGTCACCGCCCCGCCGAGGGCGGCCGCGATGCGCTCGGCACCGTCGGAGAGCTCCCGGACGCGCCACTCGTCGCTGCGTACGTCGAGGAAGGCCTGCGCGGCGTCGAGCAGCGCGTCGACGGTGCCGGGCAGGTCGGTCGGGTGGCCGTCGAGGTGCAACGAACCGCCGCGGACCTCGGCGTCCGCGGCGAGCGCCGCCACGTCGCCGCCGTCGTCGAGGGCGAACAGGAACCGGCCCGGCAACTCGGCGAGGCCGGCGCGCGCCCGCAGCCCCTCGTCGAGACGTGCCGCCACCTCGCGCAGACCGTCGGCGAGGGGCGAGGCGACGATGTTGCGCACCCGCTCGTGGGTCTCCGAGGGCAGCAGCCCGGCGGCGGCGAGTCGAGCCCGGGTGGCCTCGAGGTCCGCGATGCCGCGGAGCTGCACGTTCCCGCGCGAGGTGAACTCCAGGGGTTCGCCGCCGGCGAGGTCGGCGAGCAGGTCCAGCTGTGCGGGCTCGAGGGCGCCGCCCGGCAGCCGAACCCGGACCAGGGCACCGTCGGCCGCGGCGTGCGGTCGCAGGACCCCCGGGCAGGCGTCGGGCTGCTTCGGCTGCAGTGCGATCAGTCCTCGAAGTGGACCGGCGGCAGGGTGATGACGTGGCCGGCGTAGGCGAGGCCGGAGCCGAAGGCCATGACGAGCGCGGTCTGGCCCGGCTTCGCCTTCCCGGTGCGGAGCAACTCCTCGACGGCGAGCGGGATGGACGCGGCGGACGTGTTGCCGGTGGTCACGATGTCCTCGGCGATCACGCAGTCGTCGCGCAGCTCGAGGGCCTTGATGAGCACCTGGGTGATGCGCAGGTTCGCCTGGTGGGGCACGAAGACGTCGATGTCCTTCGAGGTCAGGCCGGCGAGCTTGAGCGCCTCCTGGCAGGCGGGCAGCAGCGCCGTCGCGGCCCAGCGGAAGACTTTGCGGCCCTCCATCCGCAGGAACGGGCGCACGGGGGCCTCGACCGCCCCGGCCGTGTCGTCACGGTAGGCGTGCACCTCGTCGAAGTAGGTGCCGAAGTCCTTGTCCTGGTAGATCGCGGTGGTGAAGTCGCCGTCGGCGCCCCACGAGACCTGGGAGACCCCCACCTCCTCGGTCGGTCCCAGGACCGCGGCGCCGGCACCGTCGGCGAAGATGAACGCGCAGGTGCGGTCCTCGGGCGAGATGAGGTCGGAGAGCCGCTCGACGCCCACGACCACCACGTACTTGGCGGTGCCGGCGCGGATCAGGTCGGTGCCGACGGCGGCCGCGGTGGTGAAGCCGGAGCATCCGGCGGTGATGTCGAAGGCGGGGATGCCGACGCGGCCGAGCTCCTTGGCGATCTGCGGCGCCAGCGACGGGCCCAGCTCGAGGCGGGTGTTGGTGGCGGAGATGACGCAGTCGATCTGCTCCGGGTCGATGCCTGCGGCCTTCACCGCGCGCTCGGCGGCCTTGACCGACATCGCGAGGATGGTCTCGTCGTCCTCGGCGAAGTGCCGCGACTCGATGCCCGAACGCGTTTTGATCCACTCGTCGCTCGAGTCGATCTTGTCGACGATCTCGGAGTTGGGCACGACGCGCCGCGGACGGTAGGCGCCGATCCCGAGGTAGCTGACATTCGACTGCTCAGCGGGGGCGGGAGGGGCGATCCGGGCAGGGGCGGTCATGCGTGAGGTACTCCGTTCGGGGGATGGCGCGAGTGAACCATTCGGTTCATCGACCCGTCATTGGTAACATGAACCGAGCGGTTCAAACAAGCGCCGCCACGCCGCGTGGCGACTTCCCCCCCACCGGCGCCCCGTCGTCACCGTCGAGAGTTGAGGAGGGTCAGGCACCGATGCCCGCCGCCCCCAAGCCGCGTCCCCGACCTCGGGTCCGACTGGTCAACACCGCGCTCAATCTGGTCGGCCGCCACGGCTTCGCGGACGCCGGCCTGGCGGAACTCACCGCACAGTCGCAGGCCTCGAAGAACTCGCTGTACCAGTACTTCCCCGGCGGCAAGGCGGAACTGGTCGAGGCGTCCACGTCCTTGGCCGGCCGCCGCCTGTTGCGGTACATCGACGCAGCGACCTCGAAGGGAGAGCCGCGGGAGTGGATCGGCCGGTTCATCGAGCTGTGGAAGCGCGTCCTGGTCCGGTCCGAGTTCCAGGTCGGGTGCCCCCTGCTCGCGGCCGCGCTCGCCGACGGCGAGCCGCGGGTCCAGGATGCAGCGACGGCCGCGTACACCGAGTGCGAGCGCCGGTTCGCCTCCGCGCTCGTGGATTACGGCGTGGAGGAGCGCGGGGCGCTGGTCTTCGCGTCCGTGTTCATGAGCTCGATCGAGGGTGCCGTCGCCCGCGCCCGCGCGGCCCGCGACATCTACCCGCTGACCGATGTCTACCACTCGATGATGGCGCTGCTCGACCTGACCATCGCGGCCCCCGACACGGTGCGGGGCGCTACAGTCGCCGAATGACCGACGGCGACGACACCCTCTGGCTGGACGATTGCTACTCCGTGGACGCGGAGAGCCTCCGATCGTACGGCCGGGCCACCCGTTCGCCGCACGTGCCGTACGCGAGTAGCCGGATCATCCCGCGCGATACGCCCGTGCCGCCGCTCATCATCGCCGACCCCGTGTTCAAGGTCGCGGCGCGGCTGCTCGCCGAGCAGATCGAGGATTTCAACGTCGGCCGACTACTGCACGTCTCGCAGACCGTCCGTCAGGTCGAGCCACTCCGCATCGGCGACGTCGCCTCGCTGGGTGCCCGCGTCGCCGACCGCGTGACGAGGGCGGGGATCGACCTGTTCACCGTGGACTGCGTGGTGCGGGTCGGCGGTGGCACCCGGATCGAGACGTCGAGCGTCGTCGCGTACGCCGGCGGTGACGATGCGAACACCGACCTCGTCGATGCGGCCGCGCCCGGCATCGTCATGCACGGCGCCGTGCTCTGACCACGCTCACTCCACGACGATCACCCGCAGGTTCCGGGGCCCGTGCACGCCCTCGACGCGATCCAACTCGATATCACTGCTGGCGCTCGGGCCGCTGATCCAGGTCAGCGGCCGGACGTGGGCACCGGCGTCGCGGAGCCGGGCGACGGCCGCCGGCACGTCGTCGACGATCCGGTCGGCGTGCACCACGCAGACGTGGACGTCGGGCACCAGGGTGACGGCCCGCCGCCCCTGCCCCGCGCCGTGGTCGAGGACGATCGTCCCGGTGTTCGCTATCCCGATGGTGGCGGTGGTGACCACCGCCGCGGCGGCGTCGAGCCGGTGCGGCGCGAGGTCCTCGTCGTCGAGCCACGGGACCGGGCCCGGCACGAGGCGCCGGACCACGTCGTCGCCGAGCACGCCGGCGGTCCCGTCCACGGGTCCGAGCGCTGAGCGGACCGTCGGACCGAGGTCGGCGGGGGCGCACCGCCGCACCTCCGCCCGGTAATCGGCCACCCGTTCCGCGAACCGGTCGACGACCCCCAGGTCGCCGGTACCGACGGGTCGGCCGTAGCTCCACGGGACCGGCGTCTCGGCGGTGTCGGGATCACCGACATCGGCGAGCGCGGCCCGGACCCGTCCGAGGATCTCCTCGCGCGCCGTCACCGGTCGTCCCACCCGTCGCGCTCGCGGGCCCACCATTGCCGGAAGGTCTCCGTCGGAGGTACCGGGGTGTCGCGCTCAGTGCTCCACCCGCGCATCGGGCCCGGCAGCCTGCCGAAGGTCCCGCGCGTACGGAAGACCCGTCCGGTGACGGTGGCGGCGCGCTGCGCCGCGCGCAGCCGTCCGGGGCGGTCGAACATCCACGCCGCGCCCCTCATGGCCGCCGCCTCCGGCTTCGGGATGCCGCCGCGCGCCTCGTCGACGACCCGGGTGCGCAGGTGGACCAGCAGGTCCGGAATCGGGATCTTCACCGGGCACGCGTCGAAGCACGCGCCGCACAGGGTGGAGGCGTACGGCAGCGAGGCGTCGACCTCGGACGACGTGCCCCGCAGTTGGGGCGTGAGGATGGCACCGATGGGGCCGGGGTACACGGAGCCGTAGCTGTGCCCACCCACCCGCTCGTACACCGGGCAGACGTTGAGGCAGGCCGAGCAGCGGATGCAGCGCAGCGCGGAACGGCCCACCTCGTCGGCGAGGACGTCGGTGCGGTGGTTGTCGAGGAGCACGATGTGCACCGCCTCCGGGCCGTCGCCGTCGCCGGCCGGCCCGGTCCAGATGGAGGTGTACGGGTTCTCCCGCTCGCCGGTGCTCGAGCGGGGGAGCACCTGGAGGAAGACCTCGAGGTCGGCGAAGGTCGGCAGGATCTTCTCGATGCCCACCACGGAGATGAGGGTCTTCGGCAGGGTCAGGCACATGCGGCCGTTGCCCTCGGACTCGACCACGACCAGTCCGCCGGTCTCGGCGATGGCGAAGTTGGCCCCGCTGATGCCGACCTCGGCGCGGAGGAACTTCTCGCGCAGGTGCAGCCGCGCCGCCTCGGCGAGCCGGGCGGGTTCGTCGGTGAGGTCGTCGGGGGCGGCCCGGCCGACCTCTTTCATCCGGCGCAGGAAGATGTCGCGCACCTCGGTGCGATTGCGGTGGATCGCGGGCACCAGGATGTGGCTGGGCCAGTCCTCGCCGAGCTGCACGATGAGCTCCGCGAGGTCGGTCTCCCAGGCGTCGATGCCGGCGGCGGCGAGAGCCTCGTTGAGTTCGATCTCCTGCGTCGCCATGGACTTCACCTTCACCACCTCCTCGGCGCCGGTCGCCCGTACCAGGTCGACGACGATCCGGTTCGCCTCCTCCGCGTCGCGGGCCCAGTGCACGACGGCACCCGCGGCGGTCGCGGCGGCCTCGAACTGCTCGAGGTAGCGATCGAGGTGCCGCAGGGTCCGGTTCTTGATCGCCTCCGCGGCGTCGCGCAACCGTTCCCAGTCGTCGAGCTCACCGACGACGGCGGCGCGCTTGCCGCGGATGACGGAGGTGGCGTGGGCGAGGTTGCGGCGCAGCGTGGTGTCGCCGAGCGCCTCGCGCGCGGCGGCGGGGAACGCCGGCATGCCGACGAACGTGCCGGTCACGCCGACGTGGGGATGTCCGGCGGTCACGGCCCGCCTCCTTCGGTCGATGCCAGGATCTCGGCGAGGTGCACGGTGCGGACGCCGTCGCCCTGACGCGACAGCAGGCCGCCGATGTGGGCGAGGCACGAGTTGTCGCCGGCGACGAGGTAGTCCGCGCCGGTGCCGCGGACGTGCGCGGTCTTGTCCAGGCCCATCGCCACGGAGACGGCGGCGTTCTTCAGAGCGAAGGTGCCGCCGAAACCGCAGCACTGGTCGGCGTCCGGCAACTCGACGAGGTCGATGCCGCGTACCGCGCGGAGCAGCCGCAGCGGGCGGTCGCCGACGCGGAGCATGCGGAGCGAATGGCAGGTCGGGTGATACGTGACGCGGTGCGGGAAGAAGGCGCCCACATCGGTGACGCCGAGCACGTCCACGAGGAACTCGCTGAGCTCGTACACCCTGGGCGCCAGGTCGTCGACGGCGGCGCGGAGCCCGCGGTCGCCGGCACGGTCGGCGAGCCCCGGATACTGGTGTCGCACGGAGCCGACGCACGAGCCCGACGGGGCCACGACGGCGTCGTACTCGGCGAAGACCTCCACGAAGCGGCGCACGCCCGGTATCGCCTCGTCTGCGTAGCCCGTGTTGGTGAACATCTGTCCGCAGCAGGTCTGGGCCGGCGGGAAGGCGACGTCGACGCCGAGGCGCTCCAACAGCCGGACGACGGCCTTCGGGGTCCCGGGCCACATCGTGTCGTTGAAGCACGTGGCGAACAGGGCGACCTTCACGACGGCGCCGTCCGGGCGCGACGGGAAAGCGGGTGAGGCATGGAGATCTCCAGGACGGGCTGAGGCGGAGCGATCAGTGCTGTGGTCTGACCACAGGATCGACGCTAGGGTGGCGGGCATCACATGTCAACCGATCCGCGCTCTCCTGGAAGGCTGAGCACATGACGCTCGACGCACCGGACTGGCGACCCGTCGCCCGCACCCGCACGTACCAGCTGGTGATCAGCGCCATCGAGGATCAGATCCTGGCGGGTTCGCTCCGCGTGGGCGACGCGTTGCCTCCCGAGCGCGACCTCGCCGCGCGACTGGAGGTGAGCCGCCCCGCGGTCCGGGAGGCGCTGCGGGTGCTGGAGGCGCAGGGCGTCGTCACCTCCGGGACCGGGAGCGGCCCGCGCGCCGGCACCTTCGTCAGCGCCATGCCCGCCGACTCCCTCGCGCACTTCCTCCGCCTCCACATGGCGCTCACCAACTTCGAGTTCCCCGAGATCGTCGAGGCGCGAGTACTGCTGGAGCGCTCCTCGGTGTCCCTCGCGGCCCGCGACGCCGACGCGGCGGCCCTGGCCCCGGTCCGTGCCGCACTCGCCGCCATGGACGCGGCCGGGGAGGACCGCGCGGCCTTCAACGACGCCGACACCGAGTTCCACACCGCGATCGCCGAGGCCTGCGGAAATCGCCTCGTCACGACGGTGACCGTCGCCATCCGCGGCGCCCTGCGCGCGGGGATCCTCGCCGCGTTCGAGCAGATCGAGGACTGGCCCGCGCTCACCGCGGTCCTGCAGGACGAGCACCGGGCGATCCTCGCGGCGATCGAGGCACGGGACGCGGGCCGCGCCGCCGATCTCACCGAGGCGCACATCCGCGGCGCCTATCGCCGCCTGCCCGGACTGCACTCGGGAACGATCCTCGGAAACGGCGCCCACTAGGGTTGGGGCGGTGATCCTCCTCCTCTCCACCTCGGACACCGACCTCCTCAGCGCGAAGGCCAGCGGCGCGGACTACCGCTGGGCCAATCCGGCCCGGATCAGCGTGGAACTGGACCTGCCCGGCCTGCTCGACGGGGCCGACGTCGTGGTGGTCCGCATCCTCGGCGGTCGCCGGTACTGGGAGAGCGGCCTCGACGCCCTGGCCGCGAGCGGCAAGCCGGTCGTCGTGGTCTCGGGGGAGCAGGCGCCCGACGCCGACCTCATGGAGGCGTCGACGGTGGCCGCCGGCGTCGCCACGCAGGCGCACGCCTACCTCGCCGAGGGCGGACCGAATAATCTGGCGCAGCTGTACCACTTCCTATCGGACACCATCCTGCTCACCGGCGACGGCTTCGCGCCGCCCGTGACGGCCCCGCAGTGGGGTGTCGTGCCGCGCCCCGCGGCGGTCACCGCGGCGGACGGTCCGCAGATCGGCGTGCTCTACTACCGCGCCCAGCACCTCGCGGGGAACACCGCCTACATCGACGCGCTGGCCTCGGCGATCGAGGCGCGCGGAGCGGTCGCGGTGCCGATCTTCTGCGCCTCGCTGCGCACCGCCGACGACGCCCTCTTCGCCGAGCTCGGCACCCTCGACGCCCTGGTGGTGACAGTGCTCGCCGCGGGTGGCGTCAACGCAGCGGGTGCCGCGGCGGGCGGCGACGACGAGTCGTGGGACGTCGGCCGCCTCGCGGCGCTGGACATCCCGATCCTGCAGGCCCTGGCGCTCACCACCTCTCGCGAGCAGTGGGAGGGCAGCGACGACGGCCTCAGTCCGCTCGACGTCGCGACGCAGGTCGCGATCCCGGAGTTCGACGGCCGCATCATCACCGTGCCCTTCTCGTTCAAGGAGATCGGCGACGACGGCCTGCCCGCCTACGTGCCCGACCCCGAGCGCGCCGAGCGGGTCGCGGGACTCGCACTGCGGCACGCGCGGCTGCGCAGCATCCCGAATGAGGAGAAGCGGATCGCGCTGATGCTCTCGGCGTATCCCACCAAGCACGCCCGGATCGGCAACGCCGTCGGCCTGGACACACCGCAGTCCGCGCTGGAGTTGATCCGCCGGCTGGCCGCCGCCGGCTACGACATCGGCGATCCGGCGGAGGTTCCGGGGCTGGAGGCCGACGACTCGGACGCCTTCATCCACGCCGTCATCGCCCGCGGCGGCCAGGACCCCGACTGGCTCTCGGACGAGCGCCTCGACGGGAGCGAGGTCACCGTCGACCCCGCGACCTACCGGGCCTGGTTCGCGACGCTCCCACAGGACCTGCGCGAGGCCGTGACGGAGCACTGGGGCGAGGCTCCCGGCTCGCTGTTCACGACCGGCTCCGGTGACATCGCGATCGCCGCGCTGCGGTTCGGCAACCTCACGGTCATGGTGCAGCCGCCGCGCGGCTTCGGCGAGAACCCCGTTGCGATCTACCACGACCCGGACCTGCCGCCGAGCCACCACTACCTGGCGAGCTACCGGTGGCTGGCCGACCGCGACCACGGTTTCGGCGCCGACGCGGTGATCCACCTCGGCAAGCACGGCAACCTGGAATGGCTGCCCGGCAAGACGCTCGGCATGTCCGCATCCTGCGGGACCGACGCCGCGCTGGCCGACCTGCCGCTGATCTACCCGTTCCTGGTCAACGACCCGGGCGAGGGTACCCAGGCCAAACGGCGCGCGCACGCGGTGCTCGTGGACCACCTCATCCCGCCCATGGCACGCGCCGAGAGCTACGGCGACATCGCGCGCCTCGAGCAGCACCTCGACGAGTACGCCAACGTGCAGAGCCTGGACCCGGCGAAGCTGCCGATGATCCGGCAGCAGATCTGGACGCTGCTGCAGGCCGCCAAACTCGACCACGACCTGGGCCTGGAGAACCAGCCCGACGAGGACGCCTTCGACGACATGCTGCTGCACGTGGACGGCTGGCTGTGCGAGATCAAGGATGTGCAGATCCGCGACGGTCTGCACATCCTGGGCGCGGCCCCGTCCGGCGAGGCGGAGACCGACCTGGTGCTCGCGATGCTGCGCGCCAAGCAGATGTGGGCGGGCTCCGTGCACACACCGGGCCTGCGCGAGGCCCTGGGCCTGGAAGAAGGCGCGGTGGGCGGCCCCGAATCCCGGACGAAGACGGACGAGTTCGAGGCCCGGGCCCGCGAACTGGTGGTCGCCGCGGCGGCCGCCGACTGGGCACCGTCGGCAATGCCCGGCCTGACCGACGATCCGGCCGTCGCGAAGATCCTCGACTTCGCGGCGACGGAGATCGTGCCGCGCCTGCGCCGCACGGGCGACGAGATCGCCAACGTGCTGCGGGCCCTCGCGGGCGGATTCATCCCGGCCGGGCCGTCCGGCTCACCGCTGCGCGGCCTGGTGAACGTGCTGCCCACGGGGCGCAACTTCTACTCGGTGGATCCGAAGGCCGTGCCGTCGCGGCTCGCGTGGGCGACGGGCCAGGAGCTGGCCGCCTCGCTGCTCGCGCGGTACCGGGACGAGCATGGCGAGTACCCGCGCTCCGTCGGGCTGTCGGTGTGGGGAACCTCGGCCATGCGCACCGCCGGCGACGACATCGCGGAGGTCCTCGCACTGCTCGGCGTCACGCCGGTGTGGGACGAGCAGTCCCGCCGCGTCTCCGGCCTCGAGGTCATCGGGCTCGAGGAGCTGGGCCGCCCGCGCATCGACGTGACCGTCCGCATCTCCGGCTTCTTCCGCGACGCCTTCCCGCACGTCGTGGCGATGCTCGACGACGCGGTCCAGCTGGTCGCCCGTCTCGACGAGGACGATGCCTCCAACTACGTCGCGGCGCACACCCGCGCCGCGCTGGCGGAGCACGGCGACGACCGTCGCGCGACGACCCGCGTCTTCGGCTCCAAGCCGGGCACGTACGGGGCCGGTCTGCTGCAGCTCATCGACTCGAAGAACTGGCGCAGCGACGCCGACCTCGCCGAGGTCTACACGGCCTGGGGCGGGTACGCGTACGGTCGCGGGCTCGACGGTGCGCCCGCAGCCGACGACATGCGGGCGGCGTACCGGCGGATCAACGTGGCGGCCAAGAACATCGACACCCGCGAGCACGACATAGCCGATTCGGACGACTACTTCCAGTACCACGGCGGGATGGTCGCGACGGTGCGGCACCTCACGGGGTCCGATCCCGAGGCGTACGTCGGCGACTCCACCCGCCCCGACTCGGTGCGCACGCGCACGCTGAGCGAGGAGACGAACCGGGTCTTCCGGGCCCGCGTCGTGAACCCGCGGTGGATGGCGGCGATGCGCCGGCACGGCTACAAGGGCGCCTTCGAGATGGCCGCGACGGTGGACTACCTCTTCGGCTTCGACGCCACCGCCGGCGTGATGGCCGACTGGATGTACGAGAAGCTCACCGAGAACTACGTCCTCGATCCCGAGAACCGCAAGTTCATGGAGGAGTCGAACCCGTGGGCGCTCCACGGCATCGCCGAGCGGCTGCTCGAGGCCTCCCAGCGCGAACTGTGGAAGGCCCCGGACCCCGAGCTCCTCGCCGCCCTCCAGCAGGCCTACCTCGACACCGAGGGCGACCTCGAGGACCGCTGATCGAATTGAACACAGTTTCTGTTCAGCCCGACCTGGGCTTTCCCTGACAGGAACAGTGTTCAATTGCGAGGGGGCGGGGAACCTTTCGCCCGGTTCACCCGTTGTACCGGTATGAAGCTCTTCGCGTTCCTGACCTACCTCGTCGTGGAGATCGCGGCGTTCGCCGGGCTGGTGTCCTGGCTCGGCTTCGGCTGGGCGGTGCTCGCCATCATCGGCGCCACCGTGCTCGGCGTCGTCATGCTGCGGCGCACCGCCGCCGGCGTGCTGCGCGACCTCGGGCGGGCGCTCGACGGGCAGCGGTCCGCGGGTCCGGCGCTCATGGACACCGCGATCCTCGCGGCGGCCGTCTTCCTGCTCGCCGTGCCCGGCGTGGTGAGCACCGCGCTCGGCCTGCTCCTGCTGGTCAAACCCGTCCGCGCGGTGGTCCGCCCGGCGGTCGCGTACGTCGGCGCCAAGCGCGTCGCATCGTTCGTCGAGGAGTCCGGCCTGGTCACCGTCCTCGCGGGGCAGCCCCGCGGATACGGGACCGTCGTCGACGGTGACGTGATGTCCGGCCCGGACGGTGACGTGGGCCGCGAGCGGACCGACGAGCCGATCGTCGACGTGACGCGGTACGGGCCCCGGCCCGGATTCCGCGAGTTGCCGCCCGCGTAGCAGACTGGTCGTCCGTGACCACCGAACTACTCGTCGGCGGGCGGATCTACACGCCCACGTCCACCACCGCCACCGCGATCGCGGTGGAGAACGGCGTCATCACCTGGATCGGGGAGGACCGCGCCGCGCGGGCCCTCCACCCGGACGCGCGAGTCACCGACCTCGACGGGGCGTTCGTCGCCCCCGCCTTCGTCGACACCCACGTCCACCTGACCGCCACGGGGCTCGCCCTGACCGGCCCGGACCTGTCCGGCGGCCCGGAGGCGGTGCGGGCCGCGCTCGCCGCCACCCCCGGCGAGACCGTGATCGCCCGCGGCTGGGACGACACCACATGGGAGGGCACGCTCCAGCGCACCGACCTCGACGAGAATCGCGTCGTCTACGCGGCCCGGGTCGACGAGCACTCCGCGCAGGCCAGCACCGCACTGCGCGCTCTCGTCCCCGGTCTGGAGGGGCTCGCCGGCTTCTCGCCCGACTGTCCGCTCACCGCCGCCGCCCACCACGCCGTCCGCGCCGCCGCCCTCGCGGCGCTCAGCAACGCGCAGATCACCGCCGCGCAGACCGCGGCCCTCGACGCGGCAGCCGCCGCGGGCATCGCCGCCGTCCACGAATGCGGCGGGCCCGACATCGCGGGCGAGCGCGACTTCACCCTGCTCGGTGCCCTCGACCACGGGGTGCGCGTGCGCCGCTACTGGGGCGAGGCCGCCCGCGACGCCGACCACGCCCGCGCGCTCATCTACCGCACCGGGGCCGACGGCCTGGCGGGCGACCTCTTCGTGGACGGCTCGCTCGGCAGCCGCACCGCCCTGCTGCACGCGCCGTACGCGGACGCACCGTCCAACGGCGTCGCGTACCTCGACCAGGAGACCGTGACCGCGCACGTCCTGGCGTGCACCCGGGCCCGGATCCAGGCCGGCTTCCACGCCATCGGCGATGCCGCGGTCGCGCGGGTGGTCGCGGCCTTCGCGGCGGCCGTCGACGCCTTCGGCGGCCCCCGGGTCGCCTCCTGCGGGCACCGCGTCGAGCACGCGGAAATGGTCACGTCGGACGAGGCCGCGAAGCTCGGCGACTGGGGCGTGAACGCGTCGATGCAGCCGCAGTTCGACGCGCTGTGGGGCGGACCGGGCGGGATGTACGCCCGCCGCCTCGGCACCGAGCGCGCGGCGGCCCTCAACGACTTCGCCCTGCTCGCGAAGAACGCCGTACCGCTGGCCTTCTCGTCGGACTCGCCCGTCACGCCGCTCGACCCGTGGGCCACGCTGCGCGCCGCGGTGCAGCACCGCACGCCCGGCAGCGCGATCTCGCCGCGTGCCGCCTTCGCCGCCGCGACCCGCGGCGCGTGGCGGGCCGGGGGAGTCCGCGACGGCGTCGCCGGGACACTGGTCGCCGGGGCGCCCGCGACGTTCGCCGTCTGGGACGCCGACGAGCTGGTCGTGCGGGCACCGTCGGACGCGGTGCAGCGCTGGTCGACCGATCCCCGCGCTGGCGTCGCGCCGCTGCCCGACCTCGCGCCCGGCGCGCGCCTGCCCCGCTGCCTGCGCACCGTGGTCGACGGCCGGACGGTGTTCGCGGCGTGAAGACCCTGGTCCGCGGGGGAGCCGCGCTGCTCGCCGGCGTCGCACTGTTCTTCGCGTTCCCGCCCGCGGGGCTGTGGTGGCTCGCGCCCCTCGGTGTCGCGGCGCTGGTCGTCGTGCTCGCCACCCGGGAGCGCCCGACGCTGCGCGGCGGCTTCGGATACGGCTTCCTCGCCGGGCTCGGCCTGTTCATCCCACTGCTCAAGTGGATCGACTCCATGGTCGGCGCCCTGCCGTGGATCGGCCTCGGCATCACCTGCGCCCTGTACTACGGCGCCTTCGGTCTGATCGCGACCCGTGTCACCCGCGCGCCCGGCGGCCCCCTGTGGGTGGCCGCGGGCTTCGCCGTCACCGAGTGGGCGCGCGCGTCGTTCCCGTTCGGCGGCTTCCCGTGGGGGCGCCTCGCCTTCAGTCAGGCCGACGGTCCGCTGCTGGCCCTCGCCCGGTACGTCGGGGCGCCCGGCCTCTCCTTCGTCGTCGCGCTGCTCGGCGCGTGCTTCGCCGCCGCCGGCGTGGCTGCGTACCGGCGCGCGGACCGTCGGGCGTTCCTGCTGCCCGCGGCCGCAACGGCCCTCGTGGCGATCGGCGCGGCGGCGGCCTGGCCGGCCGTGGGCGCGCCGTCCGAGGGGCGGACGGTGACGGTCGCCGCCATCCAGGGGAACGTGCCGGAGCAGCGCTGGGACGTCGCGACCCAGCGGGAGGCGGTGCTCACCAACCACCTGAACGAGACGCACCGGCTCGCGACGGAGATCCGCGAGGGGCGGCAGAAGCAGCCCGACGTGGTGATCTGGCCGGAGAACTCCTCGGACGTCTCACCCGAGCGCGATCCGGACGTCGCGGCGCGGATCCGCGCCGCGTCCGCCGATGTGCGGGCGCCGATCCTCGTCGGCACGGTCCACTACGACGGCACCGGCCGCTACTACAACAGCATGATCCTCATCGACGCGAACGGCCCGATCGAGCGACACGACAAGGCCATCCTGCAGCCCTTCGGCGAGACCATGCCGATGCGCGAGTTCTTCCGCATGTTCAGTGACTACGTGGATCTCGCGAACGACTTCACCCCGGGGTCCGGGCCCGGCGTGGTCCGGCCCAACGGCGTGCCCCTCGGGGTCGCGACCTGCTACGAGGTGGCCTTCGACCGGGCGCTCCGGGCGTCCGTCGAGAACGGGGCGCAGGTGCTCACCGTGCCGACCAACAACGCGACCTTCGGCCGCACCGGCATGACCTACCAGCAGCTCGGCATGTCCCGGGTGCGGGCCGTCGAGCTCGACCGCGACGTCGTGGTCGCGGCCACCACCGGCGTGAGCGCCCTCGTCCGTCCCGACGGCGAGGTCAGCCGGCAGACCAGCATCTGGACGGCCGACCACCTCGTCGAGACGATCCGCCTGCGCGACGGCCTCACCCCGGCCGCGCGGCTGGGGGATTGGGGCGAGGTCGCACTGCTCGTGGCCACCCTCTGCGGAATCGCGATCGCGATAAGGCACGATGGAGGTCTGTTTCAGCCCCGCCCCCGGACCGAGGAACCTGCATGAGTGAGACGTCAGCGCCGTCGTCGAAGACGCTGGTGATCATCCCCACGTACAACGAGCTGGAGAACCTGCCGCTCATCGTGGGCCGGCTGCACCGGGCGCAGCCCGGTGTCGACGTGGTCGTGGTCGACGACAACAGCCCGGACGGGACCGGGGATCTCGCGGACTCGATGGCCGCGGCGGACGAGCGGATCCACGTGCTGCACCGGGCCGAGAAGAACGGGCTGGGCGGCGCGTACATCGCGGGCTTCAAGTGGGCCCTCGAGCGCGACTACCGCGTGATCGTCGAGATGGACGCCGACGGCTCGCACGCCCCCGAGCAGTTGGAGCGTCACCTCGCCGCGATCGACGCCGGGGCCGACCTGGTGATCGGCTCGCGCTATGTCTTCGGCGGCAAGACAGTGAACTGGCCGCTGTCGCGCCAGCTCATCTCGCGCGGCGGCAACGTCTACAGCCAGATCATGCTCGGCACCCGGATCCGTGACATCACGGGCGGCTACAAGGCCTTCCGCCGGGAGACCCTGGAGGGCCTCGGGCTCGACGAGGTCGAGTCGCTCGGCTACAGCTTCCAGATCGACCTGACCTGGCGTGCCGTGCAGGCCGGGTTCACCGTCGTCGAGGTGCCCATCACGTTCACCGAGCGGGTGATCGGCGACTCCAAGATGAGCGGCTCGATCTTCAAGGAGGCGGCGACCCTGGTGCCGAAGTGGGGATTCCAGGCCCGCAAGCGCAAGCTGCAGAAACTGCGCGGCAAGTAGGACCGCAGGAAACACCGAAGGGCCCCGGATCTCTCCGGGGCCCTTCGTGTTCGTCGGACGAACCTCGCGCTACTTTCCGCGCCGTGCCTTGAGCAGGTCCAGCCGCTCCTTCAGGAGCTCCTCGAGCTCGCTCTCGGACCGCCGCTCCAGCAGCATGTCCCAGTGCGTGCGCGGCGGCTTCGCCTTCTTCTCCTCGGGTGCGACCCCGTCGATCAGGGTGCCCTCGAGCCCGTTCTTGCACAGCCACGTACCGGGGATCTCGGCGTCGTCCGCGAACGGGACGTCGAACTCCTCACCGTTGTCCGTGCGGTACCGCGCCACCCGGCGCGGAGCGAGGTCGTGGTCCCGATCCGTCTCATAGCTCACCGCGCCCAGGCGGCTGCCCCGTAGAACTCGATCTGCCATGCTTCTCCCAACCTCTCGCCTACGCCGAACATTCCCAGTCTACCCGGTTCATTAGACTGCGGCCCATGACCACCGCTCGCCGTCGCAGGTCCGCCGCGTGTGCGTGGTGCGGCCGCGAGGTGGTCTCCGAGGGGCCGGGCCGGACGCGCAAGTACTGCCGGCGATCGTGCCGGCAACGCGCCTACGAGGCGCGGACCGCGCTCGCCGGGACGTCCCTGCCGCCGGATTCCGTGGTCCTCACCGCGGAGGAGGCCGAGTCGCTCGGGGAGCGTATGTTCGAGGTGCGCTGCGCAGCGGAGGACGTGCGCACCGCGCTCGCCGAGGGCGCCGGCCAGGACGAACTCGCCGAGCTCGCGGACCGGCTCGTCGAGACCGCGCGCGCCGCGGAACGCCTGCGCTGACCCGCGCCGAACCACGAGAGGGATGTTCGATGACCCACGCCCGGACCCGGCTCGCCGCGGTACTGATCGCGATGCTGCTCGCCGTCGCCTCGTGCGCATCGGACAAGCCCACGCCGGTCATCTCACAGGAGCCGGCGCCGCCGGCGCCCGCGGCGCTGCCGGCCGACTGGAACGAGTCGACCGTGCAGGTGCCCACCGACGCCGGCACGGCCGTGTACGTCTCGCCGCGCAATCCGCAGCGGCTCCGCGCCGCACTCGTCCTCGCCGGGCCGGATCGCGCGGGCCAGATCGCCGCGCGGGAGCTGTCGGTGATGCTCGCGCAGCACGGGGTGGCATCCCTGCGGTTCGACGGCGCACCGTCGGGCACACCGGACTACGCGGCTCAGCTGGATCGCGCCGGCAAGGCGCTCACGGCACTCGCCGAGCGCGCCGGGCTCGGCGACGACCGGCTCCTCGCCGTCGGCCACGGCACCGCGGCGGCACTCGCCCTCGCGCTCGGAACGGGCGGCACCGGGCGCGCGCCGCTGCCGATGGCGCTCGTGGAACCCGTCCTGACGGGCCTGCCGTCGGGCACGCCCGACGTGCTGCGGACCGCGATGACCCTGCCGCCGCAGAAGCACAACATCGTCACCTGCTCGGACGCGGACGTCGCCGTCGACTGCTCCGCCACGCAGGACCTGGTCGACGTGATGACCGGCACCCACGCCAACTACGTGCGCCTGCGCGGGGTGAGCCACGCCCTGCAGGAGGACACCTCCCGCGATCCCTCCCGTTACGGCAGCGACCTGCCCTTCTCCGCCACGCTGTACCGCTCGCTGGGCTCCTGGGTGACGATGCAGTGAGCCCGGCGATGCGACACCCGGCTCAGCGATGACCGGGCGACGGGGCGCCCCGGCGTTGGCGACCGGGGCGGCGGTGGCCTGGTCCAATGCCGTCCTGCCGAGGCTCGCGAGCCGGTACGGGTGGACGCGCGACGCACGCTCCGCGGCGACGCTCGCCTTCTGCGCCGCCGACGCCGCGCTGGCCCGGACCCGGGTGCCGACGGCCGCCGGCGTCGCCGCCGGGGGTGCGCTCGCGGGCGCCGGGCTCGCGCTCGTGCGGCCCGTGCAGCGGGAGGCACCGTCGAACCGGGCGACGTGGATGCTCGTCGACATCCCCCTCGGCACCGCACTGCCGGAGGAGATGCTCTTCCGCGGGTCCCTCACGCCGACGCTGCAGGCGGCGTACGGGCGGCGAGTGGGCGCCGTGGCGAGCCCGCTGGCGTTCGGACTGTGGCATGTCGGTGCCGCACGAAGCGCTCACGACCCCGTATTTCCGACAATCGGCGTCACCGCGGGCTTCGGGGCCCTGATGGACGCCCTTGCCCGGAGAACCGGCAGGTGGTGGCCCTGTTTCCTGGCCCACTGGATGCTTAACGCCGGCGGTGTGATCCTCAGCTCCGGTTCAGTGATTTCTTCACCTGAGCCCCTCGACCCGTAGAATCGTGCGCAAAGCTTGATACCGCAGGAGGAACAACGATGACTGACCGGAACCTCGGTCCCACCGGCGTCACTCGCCGCGGCTTCGCACGCCTCGGCGCGGGCGCGGCAGCGGCGATCGTCGCGGCCACGGCCTCCGCGGCCGTCGCGGGCGCGGCTCCCACGACCCCGTCGCGCCCGACCACGCCGCGCCCGACGGGTCCGTCGAAGCCGGCCGGCGCCACCGAGACGAGCGAGACCGTCGCGGCGTCGCCCGAGCCTCCTGTCGCCACCAAGACCGGCTGGGTCGCCCTGGCGGACGACAACACCAAGCAGATCACCATCTGGCACAACGGCGAGGTCGTCAAGACGATGCCGACGTCCTTCGGCACCGACAAGCACCCCACGCCGAACGGCACGTACTACACCATGGAGAAGAAGCGCGACATGTACATGGACTCGTCCACGTACGGCGTGCCGGTCGACTCCCCGGAGGGGTACCGCACCTACGTCGAATACGCGACGCGCATGTCGTGGAGCGGCATCTTCGTGCACGCCGCCCCGTGGTCGGTGAACCAGCAGGGCGTGTCCAACGTGAGCCACGGCTGCCTCAACGTGAGCACCGCCAACGGCAAGTACTTCTACGACAACTTCCCGATCGGCTCGCCGATCGTCGTGCGCAACACCGTCGGCGGCACCTACGTCCCGGGCTCCTGAGCCCGGTCGCCGGACCGAACGGAAGAACCCGCCCCCTCCATCGAGGGGGGCGGGTTCTTCCGTTATCGGGATCAGCCGATCAGACGCCGGCCTTCGACGGTGCCGCGATGGTTCCGAACTTCAGCTCGGGGGCGTCCACGCGGGAGCGCTGGTAGTCCAGCGAGTCCAGCACGAAGTTGTGCCGGATCATCCACGGCTGCTCGGTCGCGGCCTTGGGCATCGCGTCGGGCGAACGCTGCACGTAGCCGGAGGTCAGGTCCAGCGCGGGGTGCTCGGTGAGGACATGGTCGCCGACCTGGGGCTCGACGTGCGTGTAGCCCTTGACCACCATGTGGTTGAGCAGGCGCGCGATCCCGCGGGCCGAGATGTCGGCGCGCAGGGTCCAGGAGTTGTTGGTGTAACCGATGATGAACGCGAAGTTCGGCACGCCCTCGAGCATGTAGCCGTTATAGGCGAACTTGTCGTTCGGCTTGATCGGAGCACCGTCGACGTTGACCTCGACGCCACCGAAGGCCAGCAGCTGCAGGCCGGTCGCGGTGATCACGATGTCGGCCTCGAGCTCGCGCCCCGAGGACAGGCGGATGCCGGTCTCGGTGAAGGTGTCGATGGTGTCGGTGACCACCTCGGCCTTGCCGTCCTTGATCGTCTTGAACAGGTCGCCGTTGGGCACCACGCACAGGCGCTGATCCCAGGGCTCGTACTTCGGCTTGAAGTGGACGTCCACCTCGTAGCCCTCGGGCAGCATGGCCTGGTTGAGCTTGCGCAGGAACTTGCGCGAGGTCTTCGGGAAGGAGCGCGCGAGAACGTACTGCCCGACGTTGATGACGGCGTTGACGTTGCGGGTGATGTTGTGCGCGACCTGGGCGGGCAGGACCTTCGCACCGAACTTGGTGAGGGGGTCGGCGTTCGGGACCGGCAGCACGTACGTGGGGGAGCGCTGCAGCATGATGATGTGCTCGACGTCGTCGGCCATCGACGGGATCAGAGTGATCGCGGTGGCGCCGGATCCGATGACCACGACCTTCTTGCCCTTGTAGTCGAGATCCTCGGGCCAGTGCTGCGGGTGCACGACCTGGCCCCGGTACTGGTCGATGCCGGGGAAGGGCGGCTCGTAGCCGGCCTCGTAGTTGTAGTAGCCGGTGCAGGCCACGAGGAACCGCGACTGGTAGACGACCTTCTCGCCGTCGCGCTCGGCGGTGAGGGTCCACAGGTCGGTCCGGGAATCGAAGTCGACGGTGCCGACCCGGGTGTTGAAGCTGATGTTCTTGTCGATGCCGAACTTCGCGGCGGCCTCTTCGATGTAGGCCTTGATCTCCGGGCCACTGGCCAGACGGTTCGTGCCCTTCCAGGGCAGGAACGGGTAGCTCAGGCTGAAGATGTCGGAATCGGACCGGATGCCGGGGTACTTGAACAGGTCCCAGGTACCGCCCATCTCGGCGCGCTGCTCGAGCACGGCATAGCTGAGGTGCGGTACCTCGTTCGACACGCGGTACGCCGTGTCGATGCCGGCGAGCCCGGCGCCCACGATGAGCACGTCCTTGTAGATCGCCTCGGGATTGGCCACGGGAGCCTCCTCGTTGATGTGGTGAAGGTCCCGGCAGAGGCTGCCTACTGAGACCCGTTCAATAACGTTCCTGTCATGCTACAACGCGGTAGCTTTCGGGTCCATGTCTATCACTCGCCGTCAGCCGACGACGAGTTCCTCCCCGTCACGGCGCACCGGGGCCGAGGCCAGGGCCGCCTTGGCGGGCCCCTTCTCGACCGCGCCGGTACCTCCGTTGAACCTGCTCCCGTGGGCGGGGCACTCGAGGGTGAGCCCGTCCTGGGCCGACACGGTCGCGCCCTGGTGGGTGCAGGCGGCGTCGAAGGCCACGAACGTGCCGTCGGTGGGCTGGGCCACCACGTAGGGCTTCGGGCCTGCGATCACCACGGCGCTCCCGACGGGTACCTGGGCCACGGGGACCCGGGCGCCTCTGCCCGGCGCCGATCCACCGCTGGAGCCGTCGGCGGGGGTGGACCCCGACGCGGTGTCGTCGGACTTCGAGGTCGTTCCACAGGCCACCGCGACGGGCAGGATCGCGATACCGGGAAGGGCCGCGAGGACCGCGCGCCGCGTGGGGCAGAAGCTTGGCTGAGTTGTCTGCGTCACGGGGTCCACTCTGCCAGCATTGATGCGTGCTCACCGAGATCGCGGGAATTCCGAGTCATCCGCTGTTGGTCCACGCCGCGGTGGTGCTGTTGCCGCTGGCGGCGTTCGCCCTCGTGCTCGCCGCGTGGTGGCCCGCCGCGCGTACCCGGCTGGGCGCAGGACTCCCCGTGTTCGCGCTGGTCGCGGCGGTGGCGTGCTACCTGGCGAAGGAATCCGGCGAGAAGCTGGAGCAGCGCCCGTCGATGGAGGGGATGCGCGAGCAGATCGCCGGCCATTCCACCCAGGGGACCGCGACCTTCCTGTGGTCGCTGGGGTTGCTCGTCGTGGCGGTCCTGGTGTGGGCCGGGTCCAGCCCCGTCGTCGCCTCGCGCGCCTCCGGGGCGACGGTGCTGTCCGGTCGCGCGGGGACCGTCGTGCTGGGGGTGGTGTCGACGGTGGCCGCGGCCGCGTGCATCTGGGGCGTGATCGCCGCCGGGCACTCCGGCGCGACGATGGTGTGGTCCGGGCTCTGAGTGCGCGCGCTCCGGGGCCCCGGCCCTGCGCCCCGGACTCGGAGGCCTACGCCGGGCCGGTCTGCGTCGAGTGGGCCTGCGTGAGGAACTGGTAGCCCGCGGCGTTCGCCGTGATGCCGGCGCGCTCCTCGTCGGACAGCTCGCGTCGCACCTTCGCGGGCACGCCCGCGACCATCGACCCGGGCGGCACCTCCATGCCCTGAGGAACGAGCGCGTTCGCCGCGATCAGGCTGCCGGCGCCGATCACCGCGCCGTTGAGCACGACCGCGCCCATGCCGATCAGCACGTCGTCGCCGACGGTGCAGCCGTGCACGACCGCATTGTGGCCGATGGACACCCGCGCGCCGACGGTCAGTGGGAAGCCCGGGTCGGCGTGCATCGCCACACCGTCCTGGACGTTGCTGTTCTCGCCGATCACGATCGGCGTCGTGTCGCCCCGCACCACGGCGCTGTAGAAGACGCCGACGCCCGGTCCGAGTTCGACGTCGCCCACCACGGTGGCCGTCTCGGCCACCCAGGCCGTTTCGGCGACGCGGGGCGTCTTGTCTGCGAATCGTGCGATCACGGTGTCTCCTCAGGCGATTCCGGTGGTGCCGAGGAGCTTACCCACGGCGTAGGTGACGGCCATCGCGATGAGGCCGCCGAGCACGACGCGGGCGGTCGCGCGCCGGACCTCGGCCCCACCGAGCCGCGCCGAGACGAAGCCGGTGAGCGCGAGGCCCACCAGTACGGCGACGACGATCGCGAGGATCCGCTGCGCCTCGATCAGCGAGGCGAGGATCGGAATGGCCGCTCCGATGCTGAACGAGACGGCCGACGACAGGGCGGCCGCGACCGGGCTGGTGAGGTTCTCCTCGTCGATGCCGAGCTCGGCGTCGAGGTGCGCCTGCAGCGGGTCGTTCGCGGTGAGCTCCTCGGCGACGCGACGCGCCGTGTCGGGGGAGAGGCCCTTCCGCCGGTAGATCTGCTCGAGCTCGGCGAACTCGTCGTCGGGCATCTCGGTGAGTTCGGCCTTCTCCTTGGCGATGAGCGCCACCTCGGTGTCGCGCTGGGTGCTCACCGAGACGTACTCGCCGAGCGCCATCGACACGGCGCCCGCGGTGAGGCCTGCGATGCCCGCGGTGAGGATCGCCGAGGACTCGCCCGTCGCGGCGGCCACGCCGATGACGATGCCCGCGGTGGAGATGAGCCCGTCGTTCGCACCGAGGACGCCGGCGCGCAACCAGTTGAGACGGTCCCCGACCGCGGCGTGGTGCGGCTCGAATTCGTGTGTGCCTTCACCGATCTGCTCAGCCATGCGGAGAAGTCTAGGTACGTTCGTCACATGACTGCAGCGCAGATAGGACTTCCCCGTCGGCTCACGGTCGGAGGCGGGGCGCTCGCCGACTCCGGTCGCCTGGTCAAGGACCTCGGGTTCTCGCGGCCCGTGGTCGTCACGGATGCCTTCCTCTCCGCGCAGGGCACCGTCGCGCGCCTCGTGGCGGCGTTGACCGGCGCGGGGTGTGAGGTCTCCGTCTTCGACGGGACGGTGCCCGACCCGACGACGGACTCGCTCGGCCCCGGTCTCGCCGTGGTCCGCGAGCACAGCGCGGACTGCGTGATCGGCCTGGGCGGCGGCAGCCCCCTGGACACCGCCAAGGCGCTCGCGGTGCTCGCCGCGGGCGGGGGCGCCATGCGGGATTACAAGGCGCCGACGGTCACCGTCGGGCCCGCGCTTCCGGTGATCGCGATCCCGACGACCGCCGGCAGCGGCAGCGAGGCCACCCAGTTCAGCATCATCACCGACAGCGCGAGTGACGAGAAGATGCTCTGCCCGGGGCCGGCCTTCTTGCCCGTGGCGGCGATCGTGGATTACGAGCTCACGCTGTCGATGCCCGCGCGCCTCACCGCGGACACCGGGGTGGACGCGCTCACGCACGCCATCGAGGCGTACGTGAGCCGCAAGGCCAACCCGTTCGCCGACGGCTTCGCGCTCACCGCGATCTCGACCATAGCGGCGAACATCCGCGCCGTGTACGCCGACGGCGCCGACCGGCCAGCTCGCGAGGCGATGATGCTCGCCGCGACCCAGGCGGGGATCGCGTTCTCCAACAGCTCCGTCGCACTGGTGCACGGGATGAGCCGGCCCATCGGAGCCCACTTCCACGTGGCGCACGGCCTGTCGAACGCCATGCTGCTGCCCGCGGTGATGCGGTACTCCGTGGGGTCGGCCCCCTCGCGTTACGCGGACTGCGCCCGCGCGTACGGGCTGGTGGGGGAGACCGACGAGGCGCTGGGGCAGGCGCTCGTCGCCGCGATCGAGCAGCTCTGCTCCGACCTCGCGGTGCCCACGCCCCGGGCGTACGGCATCGACCGGGCGAGGTGGGTCGAGCTGGCGCCCCTGATGGCCGAGCAGGCGCTCGCCTCCGGTTCACCGGGCAACAATCCGTGCGTGCCCGGCGCCGATGAGATCGTCGCGCTGTACGACGAGGTCTACGGCTAGGCCGCTTGCAGGTTCAGAGCTGGGCCGCGGGCTCGGCGGCCTCCGGTGCGGCAGCCTCCTGCGAGGACGTGATCCGCTCTGCGGGGGCTGCGGCCTCGTCCGGTGCCGGGGACGTCGACTGCGCGTCCGCGGCGGGCTGTGACGGTGCGGGCGACGCGTCGTGGGGCTCGGCCGTCTCGGTCGGTGCCGACGGCTCGGTCGGAGCTGTCCGGTCGGCGGAGGACTGCTCCGGCGAAGCGGACTCGACGGGATCCCCGTCCTGCCGCGACGGCGTGCTCGAATCGACGACGGGCGCGACGGACCGCTGCCCGTCGCGGGCGACGAGGTCGGCGACGCTGACCGCGTCCTCCCGGTCGGTGCCGTGGCGCGCGGGCGAGGGCATCGGATCCGCGGGCGGCGCGGCGGGCACCCCGGGGATCAGGCCGGAGTCACCGGGCTCGGGTACCGGGATCAGGGTGTTCAGGAGCTGGTCGAACTCCCTCGGCACGGGAATGCCGTTGCGGCGGAGCATCCAGCCCCACGGATTCTCGCCCGTGTCGATCGACACCCACGTCGTGCCGTCCTCCGCCCAGGTCCGCTTGACGGTGCCGTTCGCGTAGGTCTCGACGGTGACGGTGGCGCCGTTGCGGGTCTCGGAACGGGTACCGACGGGCGTCTCCGGGGTCGATCCCGGGGTGAAGGGCTCGCCGGTGATCGGGGAGTAGCGACCGATGTTCTCCGCCGTGTACACGGTGCCGTGCATCAGGAAGCCCGGCGGGAAGTAGAACGCCGCGATCACGGGGTTGATCCCCATTCCGCAGCCGAAGTCGCCCTTGACGCAGATGCTGACCACGGTCGCGCCCGATGCTCCGTCGTTGCGGACGGGTCCGGTGTGCAGACCGGGGATGCCCGCGGGAATCAGGTTCCATGCGCCGGAACGGATGAAGCTGGGGCTGCCCTGTTCGATGACGGTGATGCCCGCGGTCCCGTCGGACGGCCGCGGGTGGTCCTTCCCGTAGCGCAGGACCGCGAGGCCCACGACGTCGGCGCCCTGCGAGATCGTGTAGACCACGACCTGTTCGTTCGGGTCCTGCTTCGCGGCGGTCAGCGCCTCGACGGTCGCCGTGGCGCCGATGTCGTTGGACTGCGCGTAGGTGTGCTCACCGTCGCTGCTGAGCGCGAAGCCGGGAAAGCCGATGCCGAAGACGGCGGGGTGCTGGACGAGAACCGGCGCGGGGCCGGTGTGGTCGCGGCTGATCCGGGCCCACTGGTCCTTGCCGGTCGGATCGTTCGCCCCGCCGACGACGATGATCGTCTTCGCCGCGACCCGTGCCAGGAGATCCGCGCCGCCACCGGTGAGGGCGAGCACACCCGCGAGTCCTGTCCCCGCCGCAGCGAGTGCAATCGGCCGGGGCTTGCGGAGGGCGTGCCTCGCTGTCATCGTTGCTCACTTTCTCGAAGCAATGACGTGGGTCGTCGGTGCGCTGCTGATTGTGCCCGGAGAGTGTTCGAGCGGAGACGTTTCGCCCGTTTCCGCGAGGCGCCCAGGCGGACGGCGGGCTGGGCGTGGTCGCCGCCGCGATGATTGAGCGGCGACCACGCCCCGTCGAGTGCGTTACGCCAGGAGCTTCTCCATGCGGGCGATCTCCGCCTGCTGGCCGCTCTTGATCTGCTCGGCGATCTTCCGGTTCTCCGGGTTCACGCCCTTCTGCAGCTCGGTGTCCGCCATGGTGATGGCACCCCTGTGGTGGGCGATCATCATGGTCAACCATTCCCGGTCGAACGCAGCGCCCCGCAGCGAGCGGAGCTCGTCCATCTGCGCGGGCGTCATCATCCCGTCCATGGCGTGGTCCATGGACGCACTGGGGGCCGGCGCGCCCCACTGCGCGAGCAGGCGAGTGAACGCGTCCATCTCGGGCTGCTGCGCGCCCTGGATCTCGGCGGCCAGCTCGACGACCTCGGGGCGTGCCCCCTTACCGTCGACGAGCTTCGCCATCTCGACGGCCTGGGCGTGGTGCGGGTACATCATCGTGGCGAAGTCGACGTCGGCATCGTTGAACTGTGCGGTGACGGCTCGACTCGACGGTGCCGCGCCCGTTCCGTGACCGGAGTGGCCGGCCGTGCCGGTCGCGGTCGCGCTGGACGTGGCCGCGCTGGATGTGGCGGTCTCGGACGACTCGCCGGACGTGCACGCGCCGAGCAGCACGGCACCGGCGGCGACGGCGGACAGGGCGGTGGCGATGCGGATACGTGAAACGGTCATGGGTCTTCCTCTGCGAGGTGGGTATCGGTCTGAAGGGTCGGCTCAGCGCGCCGCGGCCGCGGGCCGCGCGCGGGCGTCGATCAGACTCGGAGTACGCAGAGTTGGGCGAGGTCGAACACCGTCCATGGAGGCGGCCCGCGCGCGAGTGCGGCGAGCGTGACCGGGGTGGGGTCGGGGGCACCGTCGGCGAAGGGGAGTACTGCGACGAGCGAGGGCGCGCTCACGGTCTTGTGCACGACCACCGTGCCCGCGCAGTCGTGGGACTCGTGGTCGTGGACGGCGTCCACGGTCTGCTTCTGCGCGGACGTGCCGTGATCGGCCTGTTCGAGCGAGGTTCCGGCGGCGGAGACGCTGCGGGGTGCGCTGTGGTGAGCGGTCGCGCCGGCCGCCGCGGTGGGCATCGCCATGGGCAGCACGCCCAGGTGCATGAGGAGGACGCCGAGCCCGAGGAGGACGGCCATGGTGGCCGCAGTCCATCCGCTCCGCATCGTCCGCACGGGCCGAATCATACCCCAGAGGGGTATTGGTCAGCGCTCGCGGAGACGAACCTCCGCGAGGAGTTCGCGCGCGGCCGCACGTGCGGCGGGCGCATCGCCGGCCGCGACGGCGTCGATGACGGCGACATGTGCACATTCGTACGAGGTCGCGAACCCCACCGGGAACTCCTGGAGATGCTCCTGCAGGACCGGCACCAGCGAGTCGTAGAACTCGAGATATATCGTGTTGTGACTGGCGGCCACCACGCCGCGGTGCATCGCGAGATCGGCCGCGATGGCCTCCCTCTCCGCACCGGGGTCGACCCGTTCGGGCGACCACAATCGGTTCCGGACCTCCAGGAGCCGGCGGAGTTCGGTGACGTCGTCGTCGTCGCGGCGCTCTGCGGCGAGACCGGCCGCGGTGACCTCGAGCGCCTCGCGCAGTTCGAGCAGATCGGTATCGCGCGCGGCGGAGAAGTAGTCGCCCAGTGTGGACGTGGCGCATGCGGAGAGCACGTAGGTGCCCGACCCCTGACGGCGTTCGAGCATGCCGGCGTGCACGAGGGCCTGCACGGCCTCGCGGACCGTGTTGCGCGCGGTACCGGTGAGCTCGCGGAGTTCGGTCTCGGTGGGTATACGACCGCCCACGGGCCATCGCCCGCTGGCGATCTCTCCGCGGAGCTGTTCTGTGACCTGCGCTATCAAGGTCTGCCTACGTACCGGTTGCATCACAGTCATCCTATCCGGCCGGAAACCGTCTTGCCGCCATACATCCATTCATCCTATGATTTGGGTCGACTGTAAGGAGGGCGAATGACCAGCATCGCGACCGAGCCGCAGGAGGCCGATCAGACCATGGTGCGATCCGTGAAGCAGGGGCGGCTGCTCGTACTGCTCGCGATCGTCCTGTTCGCACTCACACTGCGCACCGCGGTCACGTCACTGACACCGCTGCTCACGCGGATCAGCGAGGAGCTGCACTTCGGCGCGACGATCATCGGTGTCTTCGGCATGCTGCCGACCGCCATGTTCGCCGCGGCGGGCATCGTGACGCCGTTCCTGACCACGCGCATCGGCCTCGAGCGCACGACCCTTCTCGCCGTCGCCGCGACCGCGATCGGCATCGGTGTGCGCTCGCTGATGGGTGGGACGCTCGGCCTGCTGGCCTTCTCGTGCCTGGCCCTGATCGGCATGGGCGTCGGCAACGTCGTGCTGCCGCCGCTGGTCAAGCGGTACTTCTCGGACAGCGTCGCCGTCCTCAGCACCGCGTACCTGACGTGCGTCCAGCTCGGCACCATGGTGCCCGCGCTCACCGCGGTCCCGGTCGCGGACGCGTACGGCTGGCGCGTCTCGCTCGCGATCTGGGCGATCATCCCCGTCGCCGCATTCCTGCCGTGGCTCGGCATCGTCGTCGCGCGACGCGGCCACGACGTGGAGGACGTGACCGCGGAGGCACCGTCGGAACCGACGGGCCGCATCTGGCGCTCGCCCCTGGCCTGGGGCGCGGCCGCGATGTTCGGCATGACGTCGCTGAACACCTACGCCATGTTCACCTGGATCCCGACGATCCTCTCCGACGCGGGCGGCAGCGCGGCGCTCGGCGGCAACATGGTCGCGCTGTTCTCGGGCGTCGGATTCGTCGCGACACTCGTGATCCCGGGACTCTGCGCCCGGATGGAGAACCCGTTCCCGCTGGTGATCGTCTTCCTCGGTTGCTTCGTGGTGGGCTTCCTCGGCCTGCTGTTCGCCCCGATGACGCTGACCTGGGTCTGGGTGATCGCGGCGGGACTGGGCCCGACGACGTTCCCCATGGCCCTCACGCTGGTGAATCTGCGCACCCGAACGGGAGCGGGCTCCGCCTCACTGTCCGGGTTCATGCAGGGCGTGGGTTACCTGGCGGCGTGCGCCGGACCGCTCGGATTCGGGCTGCTGCACGAGGCCACCCACGGGTGGACCGCGCCGTTCCTGATGTTGTTCGGTTGCCTCGTCGTACTCGGTTTCGGCGCCTACCAGGCGTGCAAGCCGCGCATGCTCGAGGACACCTGGAACTGATCTAGAACTTGCTGCTCCAGTAGTCCCAGAACTGCACCGCGATCAGCGTCAGCACGACGATGTACCAGAGCAGCACGAGCGCGGCCAGCAACTGCTTGACCTGCTGCGTCGCCTTCGGCCCCAGCGCTGCGGCCACGGCGGTCGCGAGGACGATGGGCATGATCGTCCAGACGAGCATGCACCACAGGCAGAGCGCGTGGATCACGAACAGGCTCGAGTAGATCAGGAAGATCACGAGCGCGATGCCCGCGGCGGCACCGATCGCCAGCCCGGTCCAGAACCAGCGGGGGAGGTCGACGCCGCCGAGCGCGAGCACGCCGGCGACGATCACCACCGAGAACGAGGCGATGCCGATCAGGGGGTTGGGGAAGCCGAAGAGCGACCCCTGCCAGGACTGCATGACGGAGCCGCAGGAGATCGTCGGGTCGAGGCTGCACCCGGGGACGAAGTTCGGGTCCTCGAGCAGCCTGATCTTGTCGATCGTCAGCATCGCCGAGGCCAACAGCCCCAGGACGCCGGTCACGAGCAGCAGGATCCCGGTGGTGCGACGGTTCGGTGAAGGGGGCCCGACGGCCTCGGTGGTGGTCACGTCAGCGATGGTAGGCGACGAACCTGAAGGCCCCGGCACCGTCAGGCGTCCACGTAGGCCGCGAGGTGCTCGCCCGTGAGGGTCCCGCGTGCGGCCACCAGCTCCGACGGGGTGCCCTCGAAGACCACCCGGCCGCCGTCGTGCCCGGCGCCCGGCCCGATGTCGATGATCCAGTCGCCGTGTGCCATCACGGCCTGGTGATGCTCGATGACGATGACCGATTTGCCTCCGTCCACGAGCCGGTCGAGGAGTCCCAGGAGCTGCTCGACGTCGGCGAGGTGGAGGCCCGTGGTCGGCTCGTCGAGGACCAGGACACCGCCCTTGTCGCCCATGTGCGTGGCCAGCTTGAGTCGCTGGCGCTCGCCTCCCGACAGCGTGGTCAGCGGCTGCCCCAGCCCGACGTAACCCAGCCCCACGTCGCTGAGGTGACCGAGGATCTTGTGCGCCCCCGGGATCCTGGCCTCGCCGTCACCGAAGAACTCCAGCGCCTCCGCGACGGGCATGGCGAGCACCTCGCTGATGTCCTTCCCGCCGAACCGGTACTCGAGCACCGCCGCCTGGAAGCGTTTGCCCTCGCACTCCTCACAGGTGGTGGAGACGCCGGCCATGATCCCGAGGTCGGTGTAGATCACGCCCGCCCCGTTGCAGGCGGGGCAGGCGCCCTCGGAGTTCGCGCTGAACAGCGCGGGCTTGACGCCGTTGGCCTTCGCGAAGGCCTTGCGGATGTGGTCGAGCAGTCCGGTGTAGGTGGCGGGGTTACTGCGCCGACTGCCCTTGATCGGGGTCTGGTCGACGGTGACCACGCCCTCACGGGGGCTGATCGAGCCGTGGATGAGCGAGCTCTTGCCCGACCCGGCGACCCCGGTGACCACAACGAGCACGCCGAGCGGCACGTCGACGTCGACGTCCTGGAGGTTGTGCTCGGACGCGCCGCGCACCTCGAGCACGCCCGACGGTGCCCGGACCGCGTCCTTGAGGCGCGCACGGTCGTCGAGGTGGCGGCCGGTGAGCGTGTCCGCGGCACGCAGACCGTCGACGGTGCCCTCGAACACGATCTCGCCGCCGGCGGTGCCGGCCTTCGGGCCGAGGTCCACGACGTGGTCCGCGACGGCGATCGCCTCGGGTTTGTGCTCGACGACGAGGACGGTGTTGCCCTTGTCGCGCAGTCGCAGCAGCAGGTCGTTCATCCGCGCGATGTCGTGCGGATGGAGCCCGATGGTGGGCTCGTCGAAGACGTAGGTGATGTCGGTGAGAGAGCTGTTGAGGTGCCGGATCATCTTGGTGCGCTGGGCCTCGCCGCCCGACAGCGTGCCTGCGGGGCGGTCGAGGGAGAGGTACCCGAGTCCGATCTCGACGAAGGAGTCGAGGGTCTGCTGGAGGTTCTCGATGAGCGGCGCGACCGAGGGGTCGTCAACGGTGCGGATCCACTCCGCGAGCTCGTTGATCTGCATGGCGCAGCAGTCGGCGATGGAGGTGCCGTTGATCTTCGACGAGCGGGCGAGTTCGGACAGCCGCGTACCGTCGCACTCGGGACAGACGGCGAACGTGACGGCGCGCTCGACGAACGCGCGGATGTGGGGCTGCATCGCGTCGACGTCCTTGGACAGGAAGGACTTCTGGATCTTCGGGATGATGCCCTCGTAGGTGAGGTTGATCCCTTCGACCTTGATCTTGGTCGGCTCCTTGTAGAGCAGGTCGTCCAGTTCGCGCTTGGTGTACTTCGCGATGGGCTTGGCGGTATCGAAGAAGCCGCTGCCGCGGTAGATGCGCCCCTGCCAGCCGTCCATGCTGTACCCGGGGATGGTGAACGGTCCGTCGTCGAGCGACTTGCTGTCGTCGTAGAGGGCGGTGAGGTCGATGTCGCTGATGCTGCCCCGGCCCTCGCACCGCGGGCACATGCCGCCGGTGATGCTGAAGGTGACCTTCTCCTTGACCTCGCGGCCGCCCTTGTCGTGCTTGACGGCGCCGGCGCCGCTCACCGAGGCCACGTTGAAGGAGTAGGCCTGCGGCGAGCCGATGTGAGGGTCGCCGAGCCTGCTGAACAGGATCCGCAGCATGGCGTTCGCATCGGTGGCGGTCCCGACGGTGGAGCGCGGGTCGGAGCCCATCCGTTCCTGGCCGACGATGATCGCCGTCGTCAACCCGTCGAGGACGTCCACGTCGGGGCGTGCGAGCGTGGGCATGAAGCCCTGGACGAATGCGCTGTAGGTCTCGTTGATCAGCCGCTGGGACTCCGCGGCGATGGTGCCGAAGACGAGCGAGCTCTTGCCCGAGCCGGAGACGCCCGTGAACACGGTCAGCCGGCGCTTCGGGAGTTCGATACTGACGTTCTTGAGGTTGTTCTCCCGCGCTCCGTGGACGCGGATCCTCTCGTGGCTGTCGGCGGCGTGCGGGGCGGACTGCGGCATGGGCGCTCCTGATGGACTCGTGCGGCAACCGCACCAGCGTACCGGCGCGGACCCTCGGCAAAACGAAAGCCGAGCACGCCCGGGGGCGTGCTCGGCTAGGCGGCTGGGGGAGTCGTCACTCGTTGTACTGGGAGAGCGAGACCTCGGTCCACTTGTAGCGGTTGCCCGGGGTCAGGGTGGCGCGACCGAAGCCCTCGAGGTCCTCGAAACCGCTCCAGTTGTCCTCGCCATCGGTGAGGCCGAAGACGTAGACGTCGGTCCCCAGCAGGTGCTGCACACCCACGGTGTAGCCCTCGACGTTGGTGACCAGCATCGGCATGCGGTGCATGTCGACCATGAGGTCGTTGTCCTCGGGGTTGAAGGAGATGAGCTTCTCACCCGAAGCGGACAGCTGCCACTTGATCTTGTCGACGGGGCCGTCCTTCTCGGAGAAGTCCAGCAGCTCCGCGAGGCGGAGCGCGCAGTCGGCACTGTAGGTGGCGATCAGCGAGCCCGTCTGGCGCACCCGCCCTTCACGCTCGACTCGCTGAGCACGGAGCTCCTCGTCGTGCTTCCGGACGAGTTCTTGCGCGCGCTTGAGGACGGAGAGGTCATCATTGGTCATGGTGTTAACAATAGCGTTATCCGACCATCGATGGTTAATGTTCCCCCCATGCGCGCGCGTGTCGCCGCCGAATTCTCCTGTGAATCGATGCCGGCCGCCGATAGGGTGGCGCATGCGCGTGGCAGCCGCCTGCGCGAACCGGTTACTCGCCGTGGCGATCTGACGGAAGTTGACGAGCGATCCGCGCTGCGCGGCCCGCCGCGCAGCGCGCTGGTCAGACGCATTGTCAATCACGTCAATTAAATCAATCATTCGTGAAATTGAATCTATCGCCATTTGTCGCGTATTGGAACTGGCGAGCACCGACGTCGGACGAGCAAGGCTCAAGCCGGGCAGACTGAACTGGACGGTGTCCTCGAGTGAGACGTCGACCTTCGGTGCGGCCGCGAATTCCCCACGACTATGCCTGCCCATCATTCCTCCTTGCTCACACGAACGAATTCCCACGCGTCCGTGACTCACCATGCGTCACAAGAGTAAGAGAGGAACAATTGCGATTGCAATAGTCTGCGGAGTGAGCAATGTCCCGATACGTCGTTCGGCGGTCACCGATCCCGGCGTGCGACATCGCTCGCCGAACGGGCAGGACATATTCGTCACTGTGACGTATTAACTAGGACACCGCGGGGAGGACAGGACAGAGGGCCTGTCGTCAGCGCGACACCCGCACAGCGCCAGCGACGGTGAACGCATCGGGACGGACATCGGACCGGCGGGCCGAAGGCGAGAAAGCGGCCGGCGAGACCGGGCGGCGGTGTGCGCACCGAACCGAGTGCGGCGGTGCCTAAACCCGTCTGGGTCGTGTTGATGACCAAGGCGCCGGCGGGAGCCGCAGCGCATATCCAGTGATGTCGTCGGAAACACCGACTCCGGAACCGAGACCGAGAGATCCGAACCGCCCGGAGACACCCAGTCGGCGTCCGCTTCCCCGTTGTACCGATAATCTACATTATGACATTACGTGCCGGCTCGGTCACACGGCGCCATACGGGTCTGCACGAACCCGGTCGCACCTCACCGCGCGCCCGCGACGCCCAGCGACACGGCGAGTGCCCCCACTCTGGCGGCGATGTCGTCGCGGACCAGCCGCATCCGCTCGATCCCCTCGATACCCCGTTCGGACGGCTCGTCGGTGATCCACCGCTCGAACCGAACCCCGTCGGGGACGTCGAGGTCCGCCTCGGCCCCGAGCACGACCACGCGGTCGACCGTCGCCAGCAGCGCGGGATCGATCGGCTTCGGCACCTCCCCGGTGATATCGACGCCGACCTCGGCGAGCGACGCGGCGGAGAGGCGGTTCACCGCAGCCCCGGGCGCCGTGCCGGCCGAGTGCACGTCGACGGCATCCCCGACGACTGCGCGCATCAACCCGGCGGCCATCTGGGACTTGCCGCCGTTCTTGACGCACACGAAGAGGACGGACGGGCTCATCCGAGGGTCCTTTCCGGGGTGAAGCGGCGACGCAGCGCCAGCGAGACGTAGACGAGGGCGACAAGGACGGGAACCTCGATGAGCGGGCCGACAACACCGGCGAGGGCCTGGCCCGACGATGCGCCGTACGTCGCGATCGCGACGGCGATGGCGAGCTCGAAGTTGTTCCCCGCCGCGGTGAAAGCCAGAGTCGTCGTACGGGAGTAGCCGAGTCCCATCGACGCCCCGAGTAGGTACCCGCCGCCCCACATGACGGCGAAGTACACCAGCAGCGGCAGCGCGATGCGGGCCACGTCCCCCGGACGCGAGGTGATCTGCTCGCCCTGCAACGCGAACAGCACGACGACGGTGAACAGCAATCCGTACAGCGCCCAGGGGCCGATGCGCGGCAGGAACCGGGACTCGTACCAGTCCACGCCCTTCGTCCCCTCCCCGATCCGCCGGGACAGGTATCCGGCGACGAGCGGAATGCCGAGGAAGACCAGAACGGACGCCGCGATCTGCCCCGGCGAGGTGGTGATCCTCGCCTGCTCGAGCCCCAGCCATCCGGGCAGGACGGAGAGGTAGAACCAGCCGAGGGCGGCGAACATCACCACCTGGAAGACGGAGTTCAACGCGACGAGCACGGCGGCGGCCTCGCGATCGCCGCACGCGAGGTCGTTCCAGATGATGACCATCGCGATGCAGCGGGCCAGACCGACGATGATCAGCCCGGTGCGGTACTCCGGGAGGCCCGGCAGCAGAGTCCAGGCGAGCGCGAACATCAACGCCGGTCCGAGAATCCAGTTCAGCACGAGCGAACCCAGGAGGAGCCTACGGTCGCCCGTGACGGTTCCGAGACGGTCGTACCGAACCTTCGCCAGCACCGGGTACATCATGATGAGCAGACCCGCGGCGATCGGCACGGAGACACCGCCGACCTGCACCTTCTCCAGCGCCGGACCGAACCCGGGCACGGCCCGGCCGAGCATCAGCCCGACGACCATGGCGAGACCGATCCACAGCGGGAGGAGCCGGTCCAGGGGCGACAGCTTCCCCGCGACGGGGGTCCGGGTCGACGGTGCGGTCACCGTGGCAGGCAATCGCACGAGGCGTCCGACGCCGGCGCGCCGCCGAACGTCGCGGAATCCGCGAGGACGGTGTACACCTCCCAGCGCTCTCCCCCGGGAGCTGCCGCCCACACCTTGTCCTGCGTCGCGAAGCAGCAGGTGGTGCCGATCTCCTCGTCGTCGACCATTCCGGCCTCCGCGAGACGGGCGATCTCGGCGTGCACGGCGTTCGAGGATTCGACCTCGACACCCAGATGGTTGAGCGTGCCGCCCTTGCCGGGATTCTCGATGAGCACCAGCTTCAGCGGAGGGTCGGCCACCCCGAAGTTGGCGTAGCTGGGCTCGACCTTCGCCGGCCTGACGCCGAAGAGCTTGCTGTAGAACGCGATCGACGCTTCCAGGTCGTCGACATTGAGGGCGAGCTGCACACGAGCCATGGTGGCGACCTCCGAAGTCGGGTGACGGGGTGTCGAATGGGCGACAGGTCAGTCCTACGCCACCTCTTCGACATATGTCAAAAGAGTGCGTATGGTTCACTCCATGCCCAAGGCGTTGCCCGTCATCGACATGTCCGACCCCGTCTGCTGCGCCCCCGTCGCCGCGACACCCGCCGACGATGCCACCGCCCTCGATGTCGCACTGCGCCTCAAAGCTCTCGCCGACCCGGTCCGGGTCAAACTCCTGTCACTGCTGTTCACCTGTGGCGAGCCGTGCACGACGGGCGCGCTTGCGAATACGATCGGACTCACCGAGTCGACCGTCAGCCACCATCTGGGACAGCTCCGGACCGCCGGCTTCGTCGCCTCCGAGCGGCAGGGGATGAACGTGCGCCACTCCCCTCGTCGCGAGGCGTTGAGCGCGCTGTGCACAGTGCTCGACCCGAACTGCTGCTGACCGCAACCTGGGCGCGTTCCGATCGGTGGGCACGTGCCACGTGATGCCCGGGCTCGGTGTCCCGACAACCGAATCGCGGCCGTGCCACCGATTCGTCAGTGGTTCCGGAGCTCGTCGATCAGCGCGGCCTTGCGCTTCGACGAGTAGCCCGTCAGGCCCAGTTCCTTGGCGCGCGCTCGGAGTTCGTCGACGGTCCACTCCTCGTAGGGCCGCGCGTGCCCACCGGCCGCCCCGACCGCGGATCGGCCCCGGTTCGCCGCGGCGTTCGCGATCCGCGCAGCCTTCTCCTTGGAGTCACCCTTGTCGCGGAGTTCGTCGTACAGTTCACCGTCCTTCACGGACGGTCGCGCGTTCTTCTCGGCCATGTTCCCGACCGTACGCCCGAACGGAGATGCACACCACAGCGTGCAGCGAGACTTTCCCGTAGAACTACTGAATGCGGCTAAACATCTCGCGCCTCCCCTCGACCCGCCCCGCCACCACACTCAGCAGGCGCCGGACGGTCACGGCCGGGACGCTCCTGACCGCCACCGTCGGCTACTTCCTGACAGAAGTGCTCGTCGCTCGGCAGTGGCCGCGCCCGTACAGCTGGACGAACAACATGATCAGCGATCTGGGCGTCCCCGAGTGCCTTGGCGACCTCCGGCGCGACGGGGGTCTCGCGGTCTCGGACCGCTTCGTGTGCTCCCCCTGGCACCCACTCATGAACGCCGCGTTCGTCGCGGTGGGCGCGCTCGGGATCGCCGCGGTGATCGCACTGCGCCCGCTGCTCCCCCGTCCGTGGGCGACCGTGGCGCTGGTACTCGGCGCGATCAACGGCATCGCCCTCGCGTGCGTCGGTCTCTTCCCCGGTAGCGCCGGCGAGTTCCCCGGCGGCCCGCCGGCGCGCATCGTCGTGCATCCGATCGCCGCGTACGTCGAGCACGTCACCGGGATGGCCCTGATGGGCCTCGCCGCCGTCCTCCTGATCCGGTCACACGTCCGGCTCGCAGCCCTCACCGCCGTGTGCTTCGCGATCTCGGGACTCGCCGCGCTGATCATCCCGTGGGCGAATCCGATCGGGACCGGCGGCACCGAGCGGGCCGCGATCGACCCCTTCCTCTGGTGGCGATGCGCACTCGGTGTCACCCTCCTCGCACTCGCCCTGACCACGAAGCCGCGCACGAGTCCGCAGGACCGCGTCTTGACCTGAAGTTTCCTTGAGGTCGTAGCGTCGGGCGCACCCCACGAGAGGACATCCGATGCTCACCACCATCCGGCCCGACCTGCTCGAGACCCCGACGTTCTCGCCGTTCCCGGGCTTGACCACGCACGCCTACCTGTGGACGCCCTCGTCGGGTGGCACTGTCCTGTTCTACTCCCCCGGCGACGCCGCGGACTTCGACGCGATCGCCGCGCACGGCGGCATCGCCCACCAGTACCTCAGCCACCAGGACGAGGCGGGCCCGTTGCTGAGCGCGATCGCCGAGCGGTTCGGCTCCGTCCTCCACGCCCCGGCGGGCGACCTCGCGGCGATCGCGGAGCACGCCGTACCCGGCGTCGTGCTCGCCGACCGGGCCGTCGACGACAACGGCGTCGAGACCATCCCCACACCGGGCCACACGCCCGGGAGCACGTCCTTCCTGGTCACCGGGTCCGACGGTGCGCGGTACCTGTTCACCGGCGACACTCTCTACCGCGGCGCGGACGGGCGCTGGAACGCCGGCTACATCCCCGGCCTGAGCAACGGGGAGCAACTGCTCACGAGCCTGCAGGTGCTCGGCGACCTGGAGCCGGATCTCGTGGCCTCGAGCGCCTTCGCGGGCGAGCGCGGAGCGCACGCGGTCGATCCCGCGGACTGGCGGCACACCGTCGCCGAGACCGCGGACCGGTTCGCGACGGGCGTCCTCGCCCGCTGACGACGCCTGCCGGGCGCCGGAGCACTCAGTTCAGGCGCTCCGTGAGGTGCACCTCGACCTCGTCACCATCGGTCTTGCCGATCCGGCGGCGGATCGCCGCGGCGACGGGCAGTTTGTGCGTCCCGTCGCCCAGGGCCATGAACGACGAGGTGAAGGGCACGCCGTCGACGGTGCCGGCGACCTTGACCAGGCCGCGGGTGCCGAAGATCTCGGCCGAACCCGGCAGCTGCACGCACGTCCACGTGTCGCCCTCGCGCACCTTGCCGAGGACGGCGGTGAAGGTGATGTCGATCGGTCCCGCGGTATCGGCCATGGCTGTGCCCTCCTAGATTCCGGCCGGTACGACCGTGCCGTTGACGGTCACCTCGACCTTGCCGGTCCGCGGATCGAAGGTGATCCTCCCGTGCTCGAACGTGGTCTGCTTGACCGCACCCGCCGTGGTCTCGTCGCTGGTCACCGCGCCCAGTGGGCCGGCGGAGCCGTTCCTGCCGGCGGGCGAAGGCCTGCCGTCGGGGCCGCGCTCGACGTTCCAGGCGTCCCGGATTCGCCCCCAGGTGATGTACGCGGGCGTACCCGCCGCAGCGTTCCTCGCGGTGATCACGCCGCCCTTGAACTGCTGGAAGATCACGCCGCTCTCCCGGGTGCCGGCGTTGTGATCGCCGGTGAGGACCACCCCCAGGGCCGTGCGCTGCGCCTGCGTCGCGGCGCTGTACTTCGCGGCGATCGGACCGGTCAGGGTGACGTCGCTGCCGTCGGCGCCCTTCACCTTCACCCCACCTGCCGGCACCGGCGCAGACGATCCCGTAGCGCGGGATGCGGACGCGGACGACGCGGCCGTCGCGGACGACGCGGGAGCGGACGAGGCCGCGGGCCCGGCGGACGAAGCGTCGGCCGCCGAGGTGACCGCCGACGTGGCCGCCTCGCCCTTGTCCGAGTCGCCGTTCCCGCACCCCGCGACGACCAGGGATGCGGCCGTCAGGCCTGCGACGACGCCGATGATCCGCCGAGCTGCGATCTTCCTCATGGGTCCTTCCGGTGGTGCTCCGAGTCGACCGAGCGGCCGTTCGGAGACCGCTCGTTCCCCGACGTAACCACATCCGGACGCTGCGGACCGGCGGTTTCACTCAGGCGCCGACCGGTCCTTCCACCGCCACGAAGCGCACGGGCGACCCCAACGGTAGCTGGGCCAGCAGGTCCAGGTGGTGCTCGGCCACGACGGCGAGCACCGGATATCCCCCGGTGGTCGGGTGGTCGACGACGAAGACCACCGGCTGCCCCGAGGGCGGAACCTGGATCGCACCGGGCACCAGCGCCTGGCTCTGCACCTCGCCGTCGGCGCGCGCGAGCGGCTCGCCGGTGAGTCGCACGCCGACGCGGTCGCTGTTCGGAGTGACCTCCCACCGCTCTTCGAGCAGGTGCTCCCAGGCGCCGCCGGGGAAGAGCTCCGCGTCGGGCCCGCGCAGGACGTCGAGTACCGTCGGCCGACTGCCGTCCGGCACCTCGGGCACCGGTTCGGGTTCGCCGACGGCCGTCCGCGGGGCGCGCCCGACGGGCAGCACGTCGCCGGCCGTGACGGGGGCCGGCCCGAGGTTGGCGAGGGTGTCCGTGCTGCGACTGCCCAGCACGGCGGGAACGTCGACCCCGCCCCGCACGGCGATCACGACCCGGAGGCCGGCCGTGACCGGTCCGACCTCGAGGAGGTCGCCGTCGTCGAGGGCGAAGGGGCGCCCGCGCTCGACGGCGCGCCAGTGTCCGTCCGGCGACTCCACGACGAGCGGCGCGTCGGCACCCGTCACGGCCAGGACCTGGTCCCCCACCGCGACGAGTTCCACGCCCCCGCCGGCGTTCTCGATCGCGGCCGCGCCGCGAGGGTTACCCACCAGCCGGTTGGCCTGTCGGAGCGCGCCGCGGTCCGCGGCTCCCGATCGGGTGACGCCGACGCCGGCGCGCCCGGGGCGCCCCCGGTCCTCCACGAGGCTCTGCAGTCCCGTCTCCCGCACGACGAGTCCCCGCGCCGGGCGCGCGGCGGCCCCGCTCGGCGCGGGCGTCGCCGGCTCGCTCGGCGCGGGCGTCGCCGGCAGGGTGACACGACGGCGGGCGGCGACGAACCGCACGCGCGTGCCCGGCACGAGCAGCGCGGGGGGCTCTCGGTCGAGCGACCAGAGTTCGGCCTCGGTCCGGCCGATCAGCTGCCAGCCGCCCGGCGAGGTACGCGGGTAGACCGCGCTGTACTCCCCCGCCAACCCGACGGATCCCGCGGGCACCCGAACGCGGGGCGAGCGCCGGCGGGCGATCTCCGGAGACGGCTCGGCGCCGCGGAGGTACGCGAATCCCGGGGCGAACCCCAGGAAGCCGACGTGCCAGGTGCGTTCGGTGTGCATCCGGACGACGCCCGCCTCGTCGGTGCCGAGCTGCTCCGCGACATCGCGCAGATCCTCACCGTCGTAGACGACGTCGATCCGGACGAGCGGGCCGTCGGCGAGGACCGACTCCGGCGGCGTCATGGCCGAGAGGGCGCTCGCGGCAGCCGCGGCGGACCGCGGACCGTCGAACAGGACCGTGACCGTTTCGCCCCCGGCGACGAGGTCGCACTGCCCGGGCAGCGGTTCCGCCGCGAGGAGGGCACGGAGCGGTTCGACGGTGCCGGGCGTCACGCGGACGCGGACGCCGCGGTCCCCGAGACGCCGGACGTCAGCGAGGGACATCCGCACCATCCGGGGCGTCGGCGAGCAGTTCCAGTTCCTCCTCGGGTGCGGGATCGCGGCCGATCGCCATGCCGGCGACGGTCGCGACTGCGGTGACGGCGACGTACGCCGCGATGATGACCCACGAGTCGGTCCAGCGGAACAGCACGGTGAAGATGAGCGGCGCCATGCCGCCGCCCACGACACCGGCGAAGGTGTAGGCGAGCGAGCTGCCCGCGTAGCGCAGGCGCGCGGGGAACTGCTCGGTGATGAACGCCGCCTGCGGGCCGTACATCAGGGCGTGCAGCGACATCCCGACGACGACACCGATCGTCAACAGCACCCGGCTGCCGGACTGGATCATGAGGAACAGGACGGGAACCCATGCCGCGGTGAGGATCGCGCCGATGCCGTACACGAGTCGCCGGTTGAAGCGGTCGGTGAGGGAGCCGGCGAGCGGCATCGCGAAGACCTGTACCGCGGAGCCGGTGAGCACCGCGGTCAGGACGTGGCTCGTCGGGAAGTCCAGTTCCTTGGTGGCGTAGCTGGCGAGGAAGACCGTGAGCAGCGAGTACAGCACATCGGGGCAGATCCGCGAGAGCGCCGCCGCGAGCAGCGCGCGGGGGTGTCCGCGCAGCACCTCGGAGATCGGCGCCTTGGGCTGCTCGGCGCGCTCGGCGATCGCCTGGAAGACGGGCGTCTCCTCCAGCTTGAGGCGGATCATGAGGCCGAAGACCACGAGCACCGCGGAGAGCAGGAAGCCGATGCGCCAGCCCCAGTCGCGGAAGGCGTCCTCAGAGAGCACGGCCGCGACCAGGGCGAGGACGCCATTGGCCATGAGGTTGCCGACGGGCACGCCGATCTGGGCCGCGGAGGCCCAGAAGCCGCGCTTGCGCGGGTCGCCGAACTCGCTGGAGAGCAGCACGGCCCCGCCCCACTCGCCGCCGACCCCGACGCCCTGGGCGAAGCGCAGGAGCACGAGGATCGTCGGGGCGATCACGCCGATGGTGCCGTAGCTCGGCAGGACGCCGATGAGGACCGTCGCGACGCCGATCAACAGGAGCGTCGCGACGAGGACGTTCTTCCGGCCGATGCGGTCGCCCAGGCGGCCGAAGACGACGCCGCCGATCGGGCGGGCGAAATAGCCGACCGCGAACGTCGAGAACGACAGCAGGAGCCCGATGAACGGGTCCTCCGCGGGGAAGAAGACGTGGGGGAAGACGAGCGCGGACGCGACGGAGTACAGCGCGAAGTCGTAGTACTCGAGAGAGGTGCCGGTGAGGCTGGCGATGTACGCCTTGACGGCACCCTTCGGGGCGTCGCCCGGGACGGGCTGGGCGGTGGACATGGGTGGTCTCTTCTCGCTCGGGCGGTCGGACGCTGATGTGATCCACACCATAATCGATTGTTGAACAATCTGTCACCCCTGTTGCCCCGATTTGTTGAACAGGTTCGCGGCGCGCTCCGTAGGATCGGGCCGTGACCACCGGGAGGCAGCGCGGCCACGCCGCGGCGGACGCGGCCCACGACCTGCGCCGCGCCATCGTCGAGGGCACCCTCCGGCCGGGGGATCCGCTCCGGGAGGAACGCCTGGCCGCGGAGCTCGGAGTATCCCGGAACACCCTGCGCGAGGCGATGCGGACGCTGGCCCACGAGGGGCTGATCGTGCACGAGGCCAACCGCGGCGCCCGGGTGACAGTGCCCACGCGCGCGTCCGTGCGGGACATCTACCTGGTCCGGCGCACCGTCGAACCGCCCGCGCTGCGCACCGCCGGCCCGGAACACCCCGCCGCCGTCCGGATGCGCGACGCGGTCGCGACGGCGCTGGCCGCCGCAGACACCGGGGACTGGCAGGCGGTCGGCACGGCCGATCTCGAGTTCCACCGCGCGATCGTGGGTTTGAGCGACAGCCCCCGACTCGACGCCGTCCTCGACTCGATCCTCGCCGAGCTGCGCCTCGCGTTCGGCGCGATCGCCGACCCCGAGTTCCTCCACGCCCCGTTCCTCGACGACAACGTGACGATCCTCGAGACCTTCCTCGACGGTCGCGGCGACGCCGCGGCAGCCCTGTTGGAGCAGTACCTGCTCCGCTCCGAGGAGACCCTGTTCGGCGCGCGGCCGGTCTCGAAGATCACACCGTCGACAACGGCCGCACCCGGCTCCGCCGCCGTAGAATAAGTTATATGTTCGAAGCAATTCTGGCGCTCGGCATCCGCAGCGGCTCGATCGTCCGCGTGACCCTCCCCGACGGCGCGACCGAGACGCTCCACACGGTCGAGGCCGGCGCGTCCCCGGACGGCGTGATCGCCGAGGGCGGCCGGATCTACTGGACCACGATGGGCCGCCCCACCCGCGTCCCCGGGACCGCCGGCGAGGCCGGCCTCGACTACTCCGCCCGCACCGGCGGAGTCCACTCGATCCGGTCCGACGGCACCGATCCGCACGACCTGGTCGCCCCGGGCGCGATGACGACCGGGAAGCAGCTCGCATCCGACGGTTCCGGCCGGCTCTACTGGGGCGACCGCGAGGGATGCCGGGTCAGCACCGTCCGCACCGACGGCACCGGGCTGCGCGACCTCGTCGTCAACCCACCGGCACCCGACCGCCTCGCCGAGTGCGTCGGTGTCGCGGTCGACCCCGCCCGTGGCCACCTCTACTGGACCCAGAAGGGTCCCGCGAAGGGCGGCCGGGGCCGGATCCTGCGCGCGGGCCTCGAGCTACCACCCGGTGCATCACCGTCCGACCGCGGCGACATCGAGACCCTCTGGGACGGCCTGCCCGAGCCCATCGACCTGGAGATCGTCGGCGACGCGCTGTACTGGACGGACCGCGGCGCCGCCCCCGACGGCAACTCGCTCAACCGGGCCCCGCTCCCCGCGGCGGGGGTCCCCGGTTCCCCACCCGAGATCCTCGCGGGCGGCTTCGACGAGGCCATCGGCCTGGCCGTCGACGCGCCGTCGGAGGTGGCCTACGTCTCCGATCTCGGCGGACGCATCTGGCGGGTGCCGCTCGACGGTCGCGCCCCGGAGGTCCTCGTCGACCTCGGCACGCCCGTCTCCGGCATCGTCGGCCTCCGCGCCGACGCCGATCAGCACTGAGAACGGAGTCGACATGCCCCTCCCCTTCACCTTCGACGACATCCGCCGGCGCCCGGTCGCCGTGATCGGCGCGGGCACGCTCGGCCGCCGGATCGCCCTCATGTTCGCGACCCGGGGCGGCGACGTGCGCATCCACGATCCGAACCCCGACCAGCTGCGCGCCGCCGTGGACCACGTCACGCGAACGCTGCCGGACACCATCGCCCGCCGCGGGTCGGGCGAGGCGGGGCGCGCCATCGCGTGCGGCGACCTGCCCTCCGCGCTCGACGGTGCCTGGCTGGTCGTCGAGGCCGTTCCGGAGCGGCTCGACATCAAGATCCCGCTGTGGGGCGAGATCGACCGGGCGGCGGAACCCGACGCGATCCTCACGACGAACTCGTCGTCGTACGCCTCACGCCTGATGAGCGAGCACATCCGGGACCGGACCCGCTTCTGCAACCTGCACTTCTACATGCCGCCCAGCGCCAACGCGGCCGACGTGATGTCGGACGGTGAGACCGCCCGCGAGGTGATCGACACGCTGCTCGCGGTGCTCCCCGAGTTCGACGTGCACCCGTTCGAGGCGCGCCGCGAAAGCACCGGCTTCATCTTCAACCGGGTCTGGGCGGCGATCAAGCGCGAGTCGCTGGCCGTCGTGGCCGAGGGGGTCGCGCGGCCGGAGGACGTCGACGGGATGTTCCGGATCAACTGGCACATGCCGGCGGGACCGTTCCAGATGATGGACCGGGTGGGCCTGGACGTGGTCCTCGACATCGAGGACCACTACGCCGCGGAGAACCCGCATCTGCCCGACGGGCCACGCCGGCTCCTCCACGAGTACGTCGACGCGGGCAGACTCGGGGTGAAGACCGGCGCGGGCTTCTACGACTACCCGCCGTCGGCTACCGCTCCGTGACCAGCTTCGCGCCGAAGCCGATGAGCGCGACCCCGGCGACGCCGTCGAGTACGCGGCGCGTCCGCGGGGTCCGCATCCAGCGGGTGACCGTACCCGCCGCCGCGATGAGCACCCCGCAGTACACGGCGGTGAGGGCGATGTACACGCCACCGAGCGCGAGCGTCGTCCACGTGACCGAGTAGCCCGCGGGCACGAACCCCGGGAGCAGGCTCACGAACAGGACGCCGATCTTGGGGTTGAGGACGTCGGTGAGGAAGCCCGCGGTGAATCCGCCACCGCGCCAGGACGACTCCACCGGCTGCGTGGGGCTCTCCCCCAGTGCCGTGCCACGGACCACCGCCCGCAGCGATTGCACGCCCATGTGCACCAGGTAGGCGGCGCCGAGCAGCTTGAGCGCGGTGTACCCGTACTCGCTGGCCCGGAGCATCGCCGAGAGCCCGAGGACCGCCGCGACCACCCACACCACGAGGCCGCTGAGCACACCGAAGCCGGTGCGGATTCCGGCGCCACGGCCGCCCCGCACCACGCCGCGGACGACGACGAGGGTGTCGGGGCCGGGAAGCACGACGAGGACCGTGGCGGCGGCGGCGAACGAGAGCAGGGCGACGAGCATTCGACGATCCAAGCAGGTCCCGGGGGCCGCGCGGACATCGGCCTCGGCCTGTCGTCCACCGCGGTGCGGCGCCTCGCCCACCGGAGGGCTCGTGGCGCCTGCGCACCGGCACCGGCCGCCGGACGTCGCGCGGCCCGGGTCTCGTAACCTGGAGCGGAACCCTTTCCCGCGCAGAACGGACAGCCATGCTCATCGCCGAGGCCGCGCGCCGCCGCCACGCCGGAGGACACGCGGAAGGCGGCGCCCGCTGAGCACCTCGGAACCGGTCACCTATCCCCGCGCCGCGGTCGCGGTGCTGTGCGCTGCGGGGATCGTCGTCGCCCTCATGCAGACGATCATCGTGCCGTTGATCCCGCAGCTTCCGGGCATGCTCGGCACGTCGCCCACGAACGCCTCCTGGACGCTGACGATCACCCTTCTGGTCGGCGCCGTGGGGACACCCATCGCCGGCCGGCTCGGCGACATGTTCGGCAAGCGCCTCGTGCTCCTCGGGACGATGGCCGCGGTCGCGGTGGGATCCACCGTGTGCGCGCTCGCGACCGCCTTCCTCCCCTTCCTGATCGGGCGCGGCCTCCAGGGGCTCGGCATCGGGGCGATCGCGGTCGGCATCAGCATCCTGCGCGACATCGTTCCGCCGGTACGGCTCGGTTCCGCCGTGGGCACCATGAGCGCCTCCCTCGGCGTGGGCGGCGCCCTCGGTCTGCCCTTCGCGGCGTCGATCGCGCGGCACGTCAGTTGGCACGCGCTGTTCTGGGCGTGCGCGGGGGCGGCCGTGGCGTGCGCCGCGGCCGTCCTGCGATCGGTGCCGGAGGGTCCGGCCGACCCCGGTGGCAGCTTCGACGCGCTCGGCACGATCGGGCTCACGACGGTCCTGACGTGCGTCCTCCTCCCCCTGTCGAAGGCGGCGGAGTGGGGCTGGACGGACCCCCTGACGCTCGGGTTGTTCATCGCGTTCGGCGTCACCGGCGCTGCCTGGTGGCGGTACGAGCTGCGGACCCCGAACGCCCTCATCGACGTGCGCACGCTGCTGCACCGGCCCATCCTGCTCACCAATGCGGCATCGGTCGCCACCGGCTTCGCGTTCTACGCGATGCAGATGATGCCGATCCAATTGCTCATGGCGCCCGAGCAGAGCCCGGCCGGCATGGGGCTCGGAATGGTCGCGGCGAGCCTGGTCCTGATGCCGAGCGGCCTGGTGATGTTCGCCTTCTCCCGGGTGAGCTCGTGGATCACGGACCGGCGCGGCGCCCGGATCTCCCTCGCCGTGGGCGCCGTCGTCATCGCCGGCGGATACCTGGTGCTGCTCCTCGCGATCGCGGGGCCGTGGCCCGTGCACTGGGCCTGGATCCTCGCGTCGAGCGCCCTCGTCGGAGCGGGCCTCGGCATCGCCTACTCGGCGATGCCGGCGCTGATCATGGCGGTGGTCCCGGTGGAACAGACCGGCGAGGCGAACGGGGTCAACGCGCTCATGCGGTCGGTGGGCACGTCGATGGCGACGGCCGTCGTCGCCATGGTGCTGACCGGCGGGACCGTCGTCACCGCGACGCCGGCCGGTCCTGTCGCGACGCCCTCGACCGGCGCGTACACCGCGACCATCGTGCTCTGTCTCGGCGTCTGCGCCGTGGCCACGGTGTGCTCGCTCGCCATCCCCCGGCGCACGGCGGCGCAGGCGACCCGCGACTGTTAGGTTGACGTGGTGCCGATCACGCCGTCCGCCCTGCCCCGCGCGGTGATGACCCGTGTCGGCGGCCTCCTGCGGGGCCTCGCGACACCCGATCCCGTCACGCCGATCGGCCCGCCGAACTGGTCGGGTCTGGACGCGCGCGACCACTCCGGTCCCGCACTCGCGCCGGGCACGCCGATCGACCGGGTACCGCTCGCCGCCGCACTCGGACTCGACGACGCGGACCAGGCGTTCCGCTTCCTGTACGCCACCACCAACCAGCACGGTGCCGCCGTGAGTACCGCGGCGCTGTTCCTCCCCGCGGGCACGGCCCCGGCGGGAGGGTGGCCGGTGATCGCGTGGGCGCACGGCACCGTCGGGCTGTGCGACGACGCGACCCCGTCGGCCCAGCCCCCATCGGAGCGGCAGCAGTTCTACCTCGGACACTGGCTGCGGCACGGCTACGCCGTCGTCGCCACCGACTACGCCGGCATGGGCACCCCCGGCCTGATGAGCTACCTGAACGGGAAGGTCGAGGCGCACAACCTCATCGACTCGGTCCAGGCCGCCAGGGGGCTGGGGCTCCCCCTGGCCCGACGGTGGGCCCTCGTCGGGCAGTCCCAGGGTGCCGGAGCCGCCATGAACGGCGCCCGCCACGCCTCGGAGTTCGGCGCCGACTACGACCTCGACCTGCGCGGCACCGTCGCGACCGGCACACCCGCGAACATCGAACGCGTCGCCCAGTTCCTCCGCCCCTCGTTCCCGCCCGTCGTGCTGCCGCCGCTGACGAACGTCTACGCCGCCTACATCCTGGCCGGACTCCGCGACGCCCGACCGGATCTGGGACTCGACGGGCTGCTCAGCGACGAGGGCCGGCGCGTCGTCGATCTCGCCGAGCGGCTGAGTCTGTACGACGCGCGTGAAGCGGTGCGGGGCGCGCGGATCAGCACCTGGGTGACCGCGCCGCTGCGCAGCGTGCCCGGGATCTACGAGGCCCTGCACGAGCACATGGGCACGCCGACCGAGGGCTACGACCGACCGATCTTCCTCGGGCACGGCCTCACCGACATCGACGTGCCCGTCGCCTCGGGCCTGTCACTCGCCGCGGCCCTCGCCGTGCACCGCCAGCCCGTGACCCTCAAGCTCTACCCCACCGACCATTTCGGCACCGTGTACGCGGCCGCCGACGACGCCGCCGCCTTCCTCGGGGGCGTCATGGAGAACCAGGAGTGATCAGATGAAGGACTTCCACGGCAAGGTCGCCGTCGTCACCGGCGTCGCGTCGGGCATGGGGCGCGAGCTCGCGCTGGAACTGGCGAGGCGGGGCGCGAAGCTCTCGCTGTGCGACTACGACGCCGCCGGGCTCGAAGCGACCGCGGAAGCGGCGCGGGCCCTCGGCGCCGAGGTGCACACCAAGGTCGTGAACGTGGGTGAGCGCGAGCAGCTGCTCGCCTACGCGGACGACGTGGTCGAACACTACGGCGTGGTCAACCTGCTGTTCAACAACGCCGGGATCGCGCACCACGCGAGCGTGGAGAAGACCTCGTTCAAGGACTACGACCGGCTCATGGACGTCGACTTCTGGGGCGTCGTCAACAGCACCAAGGCCTTCCTGCCGCACCTGATCGCGTCGGGCGACGCGCACATCGCGAACACCAGCTCGATCTTCGGGCTGTTCGGCGTGGGCGGCCAGAGCGCCTACAACGCGGCGAAGTTCGCGGTGCGCGGGTTCACCGAGGCGCTGCGGATCGAGATGCTCTCCACGCACCCGCACGTGGGCGTCAGCTGCGTCCATCCGGGCGGCATCAAGACCGACATCTGCAACAACGCGACCGTCGCGGAGGGCCAGGACCAGGCCGCCTTCGCGGACTTCTTCAACAAGCGCCTGGCCCGCACCGAGGCGGACGCCGCGGCGCGCACGATCCTCGCGGGGGTGCAGAAGAATCGCGGCCGGATCCTCATCGGCCCCGACGCCGTGGTCCTGGACCTCGCGGTCCGCGCGGGGGGCTCGGCGTACCAGCGGTTCAGCGCGTTCGTGGACGGGCAGCTCGGCCGCTTCATGTGAGACGCGCGGCCGCCGGGATCGCTTCCCACGGCCGCGCCGCTCGCACGAGCGGAACGAGCACCGCCGACCGAGGTCGGCGGTGCCCGTCGCGGGATCGGGTCAGTCGTCGAGCGACGCGAGATCCGCGTTGAAGGTCGCGCTGGGGCGCATGACCTTCGACATCTTCTCGGGGTCCGGGTAGTAGTAGCCGCCGATGTCGGCGGGCTGCCCCTGGACGGCTCGCAGCTCCTCGACGATGGTGTCCTCGTGCTCGGTGAGGGCCTTCGCCAGCGGCGCGAACTTCGCTGCGAGGTCCGGGTTCTCGGTCTGCGCCGCCAGCTCCTGCGCCCAGTACAGGGCGAGGTAGAACTGGCTGCCCCGGTTGTCCAGCTCGCCCGTGCTGCGCGAGGGCGCCTTGTTGTTCTCGAGCAGCTTGCCGGTGGCGGCGTCGAGCGTGGTCGCGAGGACCTTCGCGGCCGGATTCTCGTTCTTGATGCCCGTGTCCTCGAGGCTCACCGCGAGCGCGAGGAACTCACCCAGCGAGTCCCAGCGGAGATGGTTCTCCTCCGTGAGCTGCTTGACGTGCTTGGGCGCCGAGCCGCCGGCACCCGTCTCGTACATGCCGCCGCCGGCCATGAGCGGGACGATCGACAGCATCTTCGCCGAGGTGCCGAGCTCGAGGATCGGGAACAGGTCGGTGAGGTAGTCGCGCAGGATGTTGCCCGTCGCGGCGATGGTGTCGAGTCCGCGCATCGCGCGCTCGAGGGTGTAGCGCATGGCGCGCACCTGCGACATGATCTGGATGTCGAGGCCCTCGGTGTCGTAGTTCTTCAGCTCGGCCTTGACCGCCTTGATGAGCTCGTTCTCGTGCGGGCGGTACGGATCGAGCCAGAACAGGACGGGCATGCCCGAGTTGCGGGCGCGGTTGACGGCCAGCTTGACCCAGTCGCGGATCGGGGCGTCCTTGACGGTGCACATGCGCCAGATGTCGCCCTCCTCGACCTCCTGGGAGAGGATGACCTCGCCGGTGGCGTTGTCGACGATGTTGGCGGTACCGGCCGCGGGGACCTCGAAGGTCTTGTCGTGGCTGCCGTACTCCTCGGCCTTCTGCGCCATCAGGCCGACGTTGGGGACGGTGCCCATGGTGCGGGGATCGAAGGCGCCGTTGGTCTTACAGAAGTTGATGATCTCCTGGTAGATGCGCGCGAAGGTGGACTCCGGCATCACGGCCTTGGTGTCCTTCGGACGGCCGTCGGCGCCGTACATCTTGCCGCCGGCGCGGATCATGGCGGGCATCGAGGCGTCGACGATCACGTCGGACGGCGAGTGGAAGTTGGAGATGCCGCGCGCCGAGTCGACCATCGCCAGCTCCGGGCGGTGCTCGTGGCAGGCGTGCAGGTCCTTGACGATCTCCTCGTGCTTGCTGGCGGGCAGCGTGGCGATCTTGTCGTACAGGTCGCCGAGACCGTTGTTGACGTTGACCCCGAGCTCGTCGAAGAGCGCCTGGTGCTTGGCGAAGGCGTCCTTGTAGAAGACCTTGACCGCGTGACCGAAGACGATGGGGTGCGAGACCTTCATCATGGTGGCCTTCACGTGCAGCGAGAACATGACGCCGGTCTCGTAGGCGTCCTGCATCTGCTCCTCGTAGAACTCGAGCAGCGCCTTCTTGCTCATGAACATCGAGTCCATGACGTCGCCCGCACCGAGCTTCACGCTCGGCTTGAGCACGTGAGTCTGGCCGTCGGCGGTGACGAGCTCCATGCGCAGGTCGCGCTCGCGGTCCAGCGTCGTGGACTTCTCGCCGTGGTAGAAGTCGCCGTGCTTCATGTGCGCGACGTGGCTGCGCGAGGCCATCGACCACTCGCCCATGCTGTGCGGGTTCTTGCGGGCGTACTCCTTGACGGCGCGCGGCGCACGGCGATCCGAGTTACCCTGGCGCAGCACGGGATTCACGGCGCTGCCGAGGATGGTGGAGTAACGCGTCGCGATGTCGCGCTCCTCGTCGGTCTTCGGCTCGGAGGGCAGGTCCGGGATGTCGTAGCCCTTGGACTGCAGTTCGGCGATCGCGGCCAGCAGCTGCGGCACCGAGGCGCTGATGTTCGGGAGCTTGATGATGTTGGCCGACGGATCCTGGGTCAGCTCGCCGAGGGCCGCGAGGTTGTCCGGCACCTTCTGCTCGTCGGTGAGGCGCTCGGGGAATGCCGCCAGAATGCGCGCCGCGACCGAGATGTCGCTCGTCTGCACGTCGATACCGGCGGGCCCGGCGAAGGCGCGGATGATCGGCAGGAACGACGCGGTGGCCAGAAGTGGGGCCTCGTCGGTCAGCGTGTAGATGATGGTCTGCTGCTGCGCACTCATGTGTGTTTGCTTCTCCCGAATGTCTTGGTCGGTCGACTCTGTACGAACTGCTCTGTCAGTCTCCATGTAACGGTTCCTCCATTATCCTCCCCCACGCCGACGACCCGCGACGGCAGTCCGGCAAACGCGCGCCGCCTGCGCCGATTACGCTGTCGCCATGGCCGGAGGACTCGCTGCCCTGCTCGACGACATCGCCGCCCTCGCGCGGCTCGCCGCCGCGTCGGTCGACGACGTCGCGGCCGCCGCCGGCCGGGCGAGCGTGAAGGCCGCGGGCGTCGTGGTCGACGACACCGCCGTCACGCCGCGGTACGTGCAGGGCATCAAGCCCGAGCGGGAGCTGAGCATCGTCGCGCGCATCGCGAAGGGCTCGCTGCGCAACAAGCTGGTCTTCATCCTGCCCGCCATCCTCCTCCTGAGCTGGCTCGCGCCGTGGGCGCTGACGCCCATCCTCATGCTCGGCGGCACGTATCTCTGCTACGAGGGCGCCGAGAAGATCTGGGAGAAGATCAGCGGGCACGCCGACCCGGCCGAGCCCTCGTCGACGACCGGTCAGGTCGACGAGGACACCGTGGTCGCCGGCGCCATCCGCACCGATTTCATCCTCTCCGCGGAGATCATGGTCATCGCCATGAACGAGGTCGCGAGCGAGGCCCTGTGGTCGCGGGCGCTGATCCTCGTGGTCGTGGCGATCCTCATCACCGCGCTGGTCTACGGCGTCGTCGCGCTCATCGTCAAGATGGACGACGTGGGCCTCGCGCTGGCCCAGCGCCCGTCGGAGTTCAGCCGCCGTGTCGGCACGGCGATGGTCAAGGCCATGCCGAAGGTGCTCAGCGTGCTCGCGAACGTCGGCATCGTCGCCATGTGCTGGGTCGGCGGCCACATCCTGCTGGTGGGACTCGACGAGCTGGGGTGGCACTGGCCCTACTCGGTGGTGCACCACTTCGAGACCTGGGCGCACGACCTGGTCCCCGCCATCGGCTCGGTGATCGGCTGGCTCGCCAACACCCTGGGCTCCGCACTGTTCGGCCTCGCGGTGGGCGCCGTCGTGGTCGTGATCGTGCATCTGATCGGCAGGCTCCGCGGCGCCCCCGCCGAGCACTGAGCTACCGGATCGGCACCACGACGCGGGTCCGCAGCTCGGCCTCGGGAACCGCGCAGGGGTCGTTGAGGTACACGGTGAAGTGGTGCGTCGCGACATCGTCGACGGTCCGCGCCGCCGTCAGGCCCCGTTCGGCGATGTGCGCGCCGATCAGCTCGTGCGCCCGTGGGATCGCCTCGGCGTAGGGCCCCTCGACGACTGCCTCCACCGCGCGCGTCGACGGGGCGTCGACGACGGTGAGCGGCGCCGCGGCGACGGTGCCGGCGGGCACCTCGAAGAACACGGACTCGTCCACGTCGGACTCGCGGAACTCGTCATCGTGCTCGATGCATCCGCCGGGGCCGGCCGGGGCGATCCCCTGCTCCTGCAGGGCGGGGAGGAAGCGCTCCCAGAGGAGGCCCTCGCCGGCGTAGTCGGGGACGGTGCCGCGCAGGTGCACGAGCGTGCGGGCGGGCAGGGTGGTGAGGGAAACGGTGTCGGTCATGGTGGGCTCCCGGATCAGGGTGTCGATGAGGCGGAGCCGGGCGGCGGCGTCCGCTGCGGCCGCGGCGACCTCGAGACGCTGCGCGCGCAGGGCCTCGTCGAACGCCGGGGTGCCGCGGACGGCCAGGAGGGCCCCGATGGCGGACACGCCGAACCCCACGTCCCGCAGCCTGCGGATCGCGGCGGCGTCGGCGAGTTGCGCCGGCGCGTACCGGCGGTAGCCGCTCAGCGGGTCGACGTGGGCGGGCACCAGGACACCGTGGGTGTCGTAGTGGCGCAGCATCCGCACGCTGATCCGGCTGAGCGAGGAGAACCTGCCGATGGGCATGAGGTCAGGGGTGTCGGTCACGGTCACCACTGTGTCGCCTCACACGGTGTGAGGGTCAAGCCCCGGCGCGGGGCTCCGGATCGATTCGCCCGGCGCGCGCGGCACCGTCGGCGATCAGGAACTGCGCGCCGGTGTACGTCGCCATCACGGCGCCCTCCATCCACGCGGGCGGATCGGTGAGGACGAACTTGCGCAGACCGAGGATCGAATCGCTCAGCAGGAACAACCCGGCGCCGGCGAGTGTCGCACGCCGGGCGTCGGCGGGGATCTGCGGGCCGAGCACCGTCGCCGCCGCGGCGGTGCCGCTGAGCATCACCGAGTAGCCGGCGAGCACGGGCGCGAGCGCCGGCGCGGTGCGGTACGCGGCGAGCAGTGCGCGCGGGGCGCCCACGGCCCACGCGGCGCCGACGGCGGCGGGCTTGGCGGGTGAGGCCTCCGGGTCGCGCTGGGCGAGGAGCCCGCCGATGTACGCGGCGTGCCCCGCGGCGAAGGCGCTCGCGCCCAGGGCGAAGTGCTTCGGCTCGTCGCCGAGCAGCGCCACGTCGCCCACCCAGCCCCCGGCCTGACCGGCGAGGGTGCTCCGGCACAGGGGCGAGCGACGCACCCGCGGGTCGGACGCGAAGGACGCGGCGAGCGTCGGCAGGAGCAGGGGTTTGGTGAACCGCCGCGCGCGGTGGTGCGCGGGCTTCGGCGAGGCCGAGAGCGCGGTGTCGACCGCGGCGAGGGCGGCGTAGGTGAGCTTGAGGACGGTGCTGGCGCGGGTCACCGCGCCAATCTATCCGTAGGCTCATGCCGTGAGCAGCGACACCGTGCCGGCCCCCGCACCCGAGGAGGGCCGCATCCGCGTCCCGCGCGACCTGGACGCGATCACCGACGTCGGCGCCGAGGACCACGCCGACGTGGACCCGCGTGCGATCGAGCGGATCTGGCTGGCGGCGCGCTCCTGGTACGCGGCGGGCATGCAGCCGGCCATCCAGGTGTGCGTGCGGCACCGGGGCCGGGTGGTGCTGGACCGGGCGATCGGCCACGCCCGCGGTAACGGCCCCGATCTCCCCTCCAATCGGGACGAGGCCCCCGAGCCCGTGCCGGTCACCGTCGACACCCCGTTCTGCACGTACTCCACGGCGAAGGGCGTCGCGGTCACCCTCCTGCACCGGCTGATCGAACGCGGCGACCTCGATCTCGAGGCGCGGGTCGCCGACTACATGCCGGAGTTCACCAGCGACGGCAAGGACCGGATCACGGTGCGGCACGTGCTGACCCACAGTGCCGGTATCCCGATCAACACCGGGCCGAAACCGGACCTCACCCGCTCCGAGGACAGCGAGTACACCCGGGCGATGCTCGCCGGCATCAAGCCCGTCTACTCCCCCGGGCGCCTGCACTTCTACCACGCGCTGACCTGGGGTCCGCTCGTCCGCGAGCTGGTCCTGGCCGCTACCGGACGCACGATCCGCGAGATCGCGGCGACGGAGATCCTCGGTCCGTTGGGCTTCCGCTGGACCAACTTCGGCGTCGCCCCCGAGGATCTGCCCGCCGTCGGCCTGAGCTATGCGACGGGGCGGCCCGCGCCGCCCGTGATCGAGGCCGCCTTCCGCAAGGTGGTGGGCGGCACCATGCAGCAGATCGTCCCGATGTCGAACTCGCCGCAGTTCCTCACCGGGATCGTGCCCTCGTCGAACCTCGTCTCGACGGCGCACGAGCTGTCGCGGTTCGCGGAGGTCCTCCGCCGCGGGGGCGAGCTCGACGGTGTCCGCGTGCTCCGCCCGGAGACCCTCTCGGCGGCGACGCGCCAGGCGCGCCGGTTGCGCCCCGACTTCGCCACGGGCGGCGCCCCCCTGCGCTGGGGCACGGGATACATGCTGGGCTCGGACCGGTTCGGCCCCTTCGGCCGGAATGCGCCCGCGGCGTTCGGACACACGGGGCTGACGGAGATCGCGATGTGGGCCGACCCGGAGCGCGACCTCGCGGCGGCGGTCGTCTCGAGCGGCAAGCCCGGGAGCCACCCGGAGGCCAAGCGCTACCCCGCGCTCCTGGATGCGATCACCGGCGCCTTCCGGCGCTCCGCGGACTGACCCTCCGACAGCGATCGGGACGCGCACGATAGGGCATTCCTACCGCATCGATAGGGCGTTTCACCTCGACTTTCCAGGATTTCTAGAATAATTCCAGAAAAGCTGGAATCCGGGGCTTCGCGGACGTACAGTGGGTGACGCGCGGCCCGCCAGCCCGGCCGCTCCGCTTCAACAGCCGTACACACATCCGTACCGAGAGGAACGCCGTGTCCGAGGATCAGACCACCTCCCCCCAGGAACAGACGAGCGGAAGCGGCGGATGTCCCGTCGCCCACGGTTCGCTGCGCCCGCCCGTGGCCGGCGGTGGCAACCGCGACTGGTGGCCCGACGAGGTCAACCTGAAGGTGCTCGCGAACAACCCCGCCGAGGGCGACCCGCTCGGTGCCGACTTCGACTACGCGGCCGCGGTCGCCACGCTCGACGTGGACGCGGTCCGCGCCGACATCGTCGCCGTGATGCGTGATTCGCAGGACTGGTGGCCCGCTGACTTCGGTCACTACGGCCCGCTGTTCATCCGCATGGCGTGGCACTCCGCCGGCACCTATCGCACCACCGACGGGCGCGGCGGCGGCGGCGCGGGCCTGCAGCGCTTCGCTCCGCTCAACAGCTGGCCGGACAACGTCAGCCTCGACAAGGCCCGTCGCCTGCTGTGGCCGGTGAAGCAGAAGTACGGCCGCAAGCTCTCGTGGGCCGACCTGATCCTGTTCGCGGGCAACGTCGCCCTCGAGGACATGGGCTTCACCACCGAGGGCTTCGCCTTCGGTCGCGCCGACGTGGCCGAGCCGGAGGACGTCTACTGGGGCCCGGAGCACACGTGGCTGGGCTCCGACGGCCGCTTCTCCGGCAAGCGCGAGCTCGATCAGCCGCTCGGCGCCACTCACATGGGTCTGATCTACGTCAATCCCGAGGGCCCCGAGGGGGTTCCGGACTTCATGGCCGCCGCGGACGACATCCGCGAGACCTTCGGCCGCATGGCGATGAACGACGAGGAGACCGCGGCGCTCATCGTCGGCGGGCACACCTTCGGCAAGACGCACGGCGCGGGCCCCGTCGAGAACGGACCCGAGCCCGAGGCCGCGCCGATGGAGCAGCAGGGCCTCGGCTGGAAGGGCGGCAACGGCACCGGCGTCGGTAAGGACGCGGTCACCAGCGGCCTGGAGGTCATCTGGACCCACACGCCCACCAAGTGGGACAACAGCTTCCTCGAGATCCTGTACAGCAACGAGTGGGAACTCTTCCAGAGCCCTGCGGGCGCGAACCAGTGGCGCCCGAAGGACGGCGGCTGGGCGAACTCGGTCCCCGAGGCCTTCGGCACCGGCAAGACCCACCCGTCGATGCTGACCACAGACCTGTCGCTCCGCTTCGACCCGATCTACGGCGAGATCACCAAGCGCTGGCTGGACAACCCGCAGCAGCTCGCCGACGCCTTCGCCAAGGCCTGGTTCAAGCTGCTCCACCGCGACATGGGACCGACCTCGCGCTACATCGGACCGCTGGTCCCCAAGACCGAGCACCTCTGGCAGGATCCGGTCCCGGCTCCCGAGGGGGCGCCGATCGACGCGGCGGACGCCGACGCCATCACGGAGCGGATCCTGGCCACCGGCCTGACCACCGCGCAGCTGGTGAAGACCGCATGGGCCGCCTTCTCGTCGTTCCGCCGTACCGACAAGCGCGGCGGCGCCAACGGCGGCCGTCTCCGCCTGCAGCCGCAGGCCGGCTGGGAGGTCAACGAACCCGACGAGCTCGCGCAGGTCATCCGCACGCTCGAGGGCGTCGTCGAGGCCTTCAACGCGGAGTCGGGCAAGAAGGTCTCGTTCGCCGACGTGGTCGTCCTCGCGGGCAACGCGGGCGTGGCGCAGGCGGCGAAGGCCGCGGGCGTCGATGTGACGATCCCGTTCACCCCGGGCCGCACCGACGCCACCCAGGCGGACACCGACGTCGAGTCCTTCGCGGTGCTGGAGCCGCGCTTCGACGCCTTCCGCAACTACGTCGCCAAGGGTGCGCCGATGCCTGCCGAGTACCTCCTCGTGGAGAAGGCGAACCTGCTCGGCCTCACCGCGCCGGAGATGACCGTGCTGATCGGCGGTCTGCGCGTCCTGGGCAACAACTACGGCGGCTCCGAGGCCGGCGTCTTCACCGATCGCCCCGGCGTCCTGAGCAACGACTGGTTCGTGAACCTGCTCGACATGTCCACGAAGTGGGCGCCCGCGTCCGACGACGACTCGACCTACGTCGGCACCGATCGCGCGACGGGCGAGAAGAAGTGGACGGCCACCCGCGCCGATCTCGTCTTCGGCTCGAACTCGATCCTCCGCGGCATCGCCGAGGTCTACGGCGCCTCCGACGCCGGCGAGAAGTTCGTGGGCGACTTCGTGGCAGCCTGGACCAAGCTCGCCAACGCAGACCGGTTCGATGTGAAGGCCTGATCCTCTTCCACGGCCGGAACCCGCGCCCCGTACACCGCTGCCGGTGTCCGGGGCGCGGTCGTTCCGGGACCCCAATTCCAGTTATTCTTCATTAACCCTGATCGCGATCAGCGCCGGTCGCAGGCGTACGCTCACCCCATGCCGTACTTCGACCGGGTCTCCGCGACCGCGTTCCGCCCCACCGAACACGTCTCGGGCGGCTGGAACACCGCCGAACAACACATCGCTCCCCCGATGGGACTGCTCGCGCACGCCGTGGAGCAGGACCGCGACGCGCGGCGCGACGACGGCCTCCAGGTCGCACGACTGTCCTACGACATCCTCGGCACCCTTCCCATGGACGTGGTCGAGGTCGCGGTCCGCGTCGTCCGCCCGGGCCGCACGATCGAACTCGTCGAGGCGACCCTCAGCCACGGCGGGCGCACCGGACTGGTCCTGCGCGCGTGGCTGCTCGACCGCCGCGACACACGCGCCGTCGCGGCGTCCGAGCTGGACCCGATCGCACCGCCCGAGCGGATGCCGGAGTGGGACCCCGGCACCGTCTGGCCCGGTGGGTACATCGCCTCCGCGCGCACCCGGCGCTGCGAGACGCACCCCGGCCGCGCCGAGTACTGGGTGGAGTCGGACGTACCGCTGCTCGACGAGCCGACCGGTCCGGTCGCGCGTGCGGCGCGACTGTTCGACATCGCAAACGGGATGACACCCCGGTTCAGCCCGGAGGAGGTCGCGTACCCGAACCTCGATCTCACAGCGCATCTGTTCCGCGACCCCGTGGGCGAGGCGATCGGTTTCGCGACGCGGGTCTCGACCGGACCCGACGGCGCAGGTCTGACGCATTCGGTCATTCACGACATCACGGGCCCCGTGGGAACGGTGGATCAGATACAAACGGTGCGTCTGCGCTGAAATCCAGTCAAGAGTGTGGTTACATTCCGAGCGTTCAATTCACCCTGCCGAAGGGAGCTCTCATGAATACTCGGATCACACGGACGCTTGGTGCAGTAGCCGCCACCGCCGCGCTGACCGTGGCACTCACCGCGTGCAATGAAGCGAAGGACACCGCGAACGACGCGAAGGACGCCGCCACCTCGGCGGCGGGCAGCGCCGCCTCCGCAGTGACCGGCGCCAACGGCGCGGGCGAGTCCGGAGCGAACGGCGCCGGTGCGGAGTCGAAGGCCGTCGTGCCGTCGACCAGCATCGCAACCCCCGGCGGCACCGAGGTGACCATCACCGAGGGCCCGATCAGCGCGGAGTACGCGAAGTACGGCTACGAGAAGGGACACCTCGGCGCCCCGCTCGGCCCGGTATCGGCGCTGCCCGACGGCAAGGGCAAGTACCTCACGCTCAAGGGCGGCACGATCTACTGGTCGGAGGCCTCCGGTGCGCACGTCGTGCACGGCGTGATCGGCGACAAGTGGGGCGAGGCCGGCCATGAGACCGGCAAGCTGGGCTACCCCACGAGCGACGAGACCGCCGAGAACGGGTCGATCAAGCAGACCTTCCAGAACGGGACGATCACCTTCCGCGACGGGGTCGCAACGGTCTCCTGATCCCCGACGACGGTCACGGCGCCGTCCCGACGTACACCGTTCGCGCGGTCAGCACGAACACGTCGGGGCGGCGTCGCACGTTGTGGGGGTCGGCCGGGTCGGTCAGCCGGCGCAGCACCTCGGCGTCGTCCGGGTCGAGACGGTCGGCCATCCTCAGGTAGCGGCCGAGCATGTGCGCGACGGCGGTGCGGGTCCGGTCGTCCAGCGGGGCCGGCCGGTCGACCAGGAACGTCCGGGCCCGCACGTCGCGCAGACCTGCGGAGCGCAGCATCGCGGGCCAGTCCTCCGGCACGTCGACGGTGCCGTCGAGCGCCGCCCGCATCTCCCCGAAGCCGGTCGCCTGCAGGGCATCGAGCCGTTCGGCGAGGCCCGGTCTGCCGAGGCCGATGTCGCGCGGCAGGAATCGCAGGGGCAGGCCGCCCTCCGCCACCGCCAGCACGCCGCCGGGCGCGAGCCGGGCCGCGAGTGCGGCGACGGCGGCGCCCTGGTCGCCGAGGTGGTGCATCGTCTGCGCGGTCCAGATGAGATCGGCGGCGGGGAGGCCGGCGAAGCCCTCGGGCAGGTCGGTGCGCAGCACCTCGATCGGGTGCCCGGCGGCCGCGCCGCGGCGACGAGCCCGGTCCAGCAACGTGGCGTCGCCGTCGACGGCGACGACACGCGCCGACGGGAACCGCGCCGCCAGCGCCGCAGTGACGACGCCGGGGCCGGCGCCGACGTCGAGCACGGTCCCGGGCGCGGGCACGAGCTCGCCGATCGCGTCGAGCGCCTGCGTCGCGTACGGCAGCAGGACCTCGCCCTCCGCCTCGAGCTCGGGCGCGAGGTCCGCCCAGTCCGGGTGCGTGTGCATGTGCGCGTGCTTCGTCATGGATCCACCGTGCCCCGCCTACTCGTCACACGGCAAGATGTCATGCCGTTCCGGCAAATCTCAGGCTCGGCGAACCCGGACTCCGGGCGGGAGCACCGCCCGCGCGCCGGCGAGGCGAGCCGGATCCACGCCGCGCAGCACGACGGTCACCGGCGGCCCGGTCCGCACCTCGACCGCGTCCGCGGCGAAGCCCGCGGCCACGAGCGCGCTCCGCATCCGCTCGGGCACCGCCCAGCCACCCGGGACCGCGATCCGGTCCGGGTCCACCGGCCGGGCGACGACCGCGGGCAGCGGCCGGTCCGGCGCGGCCAGGGCCGCACGCAGGAACGCCGCGATCGCGTCCACATGCGCGGCCGCGCCCGCGGCGTCGTACAGAGCGGGGTGGAAGACGCCGTCCACCACGAGATCCGCGTCCGCCTCGGGGTACACGGAGAGCAGGCAGTCCGCGACGGGCCCCCATGCCGCCACGTCGAGCGACCACCCGGCCGTCCGGACGTCCGGCAGCACGTTGACGATCGGTCCGTAGAGCCGTCCCGTGCGCCACGCCGCGGGGACGCTCGTGATCAGGTTCTCCGGTCGCTGTCCCGCGGCGATCCGGTCCGCGGCCTCGGTCAGCCAGCGCCGCACCTCGCCGGCGAGCGCGGCGGGCGTGGCATCGCGCGGCACCGTCAGCCGGGTGGGGACCACGGCCGTCCACTGCACCGGCGTCGCCCGCTCGAGAGCGGTCCGGCGCAGCGACGCCGTGACGCCGACGTGCGCCTCGGCCGCGCCGAGATACCGGGCGGTGTAGGCGGCGACGACGGCGACGGCCTCCGCGGGCCACTCCCTGCGATCGACGATCCCGGGCACCGTCAGCCGCGCCCGGTGCTGCACGGGGTGGGACGCGGGCGGGGCGACCCGGTCGACGAAGGCGATCTCGCGGCCGGGATCCCCGACGCCGTCCGTGGCCGCGGACCAGAAAGCGGTGTCGGGTGGGCGCGCCGGCGCGGTGGCGGCCGCGAGCCCGGTCAGGTCCCCGAGCCGCTCGACGGGCAGCGTCGCACCGTCCGCCTGGGCGGCCCGGAGGCGCGCGACGATCCGGCGGAAGACCCGGGTGACGGCGTAGCCGTCGAGCACGGCGTGATGGGCGAGCACGCGGACCAGGTGCGCCCCGCCCACCTGGACGATCGCCACGCGCACCAGCGGGCCACCGTCGAGGGGCAGCGTTCCCGCCGCCCGCCACGCGCGGTACGCCCGCTCCGACGCGAAGCTCTCCACCCGGACGGGGGCACGTTCGGCGCTCACGAACCGGGGCTCACCGTCGACCACGATGCCGAGTGCCGCGGCCTCCGTCTCGGCGAGGGCGTCCGCAGCCGCGGACGCGAGGACCCCGGCATCGACCGGCAGTTCCGTCCGCCACGCCGCGTCGATGACCATCGCCCGCGATCCCGCGTGCTGGGCCGTGAGCGTCAGCATCGCGGCCTGGGACGGGAGGGGCTGCACGGCGCTCACCCTACGCGCGCGGGCCGCGGAGACTGCACGGGTTGTCACAGGAACGCACCGGTGTCCTATATTCGAGCGACGGAACAACGTCGGAAAGGCCCGAGGAGCGCATGAGCACGAACGGTGCCCCGGCCGGCAGCGGCCGCCGCATGCGCCGCCATTCGTGGGCGCTCGCGCTGATCGATCTCCTCGTCGTGTTCGCGTTCCTCATGGGCACGATCCCGTCGACACCGTCGGATCCCGCCCGCGCGGTCCAGAGCCTCGTCGGCGCCGTGCTCGCCGTGGGCGTCTTCTCCGTGTTCGGGCTCTACCGCACCCGGATCACGCTCAGCGCGCTCGATTCCGCCCCGCAGCTGGCGATCGCCGGCTGGATGCTCGCGCCCATCGGCGTGACCACCATCTGGCAGGACGATCACGCCCAGCTGATCGGCGTCGCGGCCTGCTGGGCGCTGCTGTTCGCGGCGCGGGTCGTCTACTACGCCGCGGTCCGCCGGCACCGCGCGCAGCACCCGGATCGCGGCGGCCGCACCCTGGTCATCGGCGGCGGCAAGGTCGCGGGCGAGCTCGTCCATTCGATGTTCATGTTCCCGGAGTACGGCCTCCGCCCGGTCCTCGTCATGGACGACGACCCGCTCGACGCGACGGCGTTCCCCGTGGAGGTGATCCCGCGCCGGAACGACCTGGCCCGGCTCATCAGCGAACGCGCGATCGACACCGTGATCGTCGCCTTCTCCCGCGACCGCGACTCCACGCTGGTCGAGCCGCTGCGCGATTGCGACACCCTGGACTGCGAGATCTACGTGGTCCCGCGGCTGTACGAGTTCGTGCATCAGGACCGGGACATGGACCGGATCCACACCACCCCGCTGGTCCTGGTGCGCCGCCTGGCGCTGCGCTCGAGCCACTGGCGCGTCAAGCGCGTCACCTCGTTCCTGACCTCGCTGATCGGGCTGGTCCTGCTCTCTCCGCTGCTGCTGGTGGTCGCGATCGCGATCAAGGTCCAGGAGCCGCGCGCGCCGATCCTCTTCCGGCAGACCCGTGTCGGCCAGGACGGCCGCCTGTTCTCGCTCTACAAGTTCCGCACCATGCGGCCGGTGCCCGACGAGGAGTCGGACCGCGACTGGACCGACGAACGACTCCGGATCACGCGCCTCGGCCGGTTCCTGCGGCGCCACTCCATCGATGAACTGCCGCAGCTGTGGAACGTGGTGCGCGGCGACATGTCGGTGGTCGGCCCGCGCCCGGAGCGGCCGCACTTCGCGAACCGGTTCGGCGCCGAGATCCCCGCCTACCAGTCCCGGCACCGCGTCATGGTGGGACTGACGGGATGGGCCGCGATCCATGGGCTCCGCGGCGACACGGACATCCGCGACCGCGCCTCCTACGACAACTACTACATCGAGAACTGGAGCCTGTGGCTCGACGTGAAGATCCTGCTGATCTCCGTCGGCACGGTGCTCTTCGGCCGGGGCGGCCGCTAGTGGCGCGGGTTTGAAGTTGTTGGACGGTTCGCCTTCTCGAGGATCTGCTCGGCGGTCTTGGTCCAGACGAACGGCTGTGCTCTCGGGTTCCAGCCGTCGATGAACGCCCGGATCTTGGCGTTGAGGTCCTGGACGGAGGTGAACACGCCGCGCCGGATGGCCTGTCGTTCGACGATCCCGAACCAGGCCTCGACGAGATTCATCCAGGAGGCGTGTGTCGGGGTGAAGTGCACGACGATCCGGGGATGCTTGGCGAGCCAGGCCTTGACGTTCGCATGCTTGTGAGCTGCGTAGTTGTCCATCACCAGGTGCAGCTCGACCGGGTTGCCGTCGGAGTCGAGCACGTCGCGGTAGGCCCGCTCGATCTGACGCAGGAACGCCAGGAACTCCTGGTGCCGGTGCTTGGGTTTGAGGGCGGCGGTGACCTTGCCGGTCGCGATGTCGAGGGCGGCGAACAAGGTGGTGGTGCCGTGCCGGTAGTAGTCATGGGAGCGGCGTTCGACCTTCCCGGGCTGGGTCGGCAGGATCGGCACCGTCCGATCCAGGGCTTGGATCTGCGACTTCTCATCCACGCACAGCACGATCGCGTTCTGAGGCGGGTTCAAGTACAGGCCGCAGATGTCGGTGACCTTGCCGACCAGCTCGGGGTCGGTGGAGAACCGGAACGATTCGGCCTTGAACGGTTTGATCCCGTACGCGCGCCACGCCCGCGCCACCGCGGCCGGCGACACCTTGATCCGGGCGGCGAGCAGCCTCGTCGACCAATGCGTCACCCCAAGGCTTTTCGGCGGCGGCGTGAGCGTTGCGACGATGATCGCATCCTGATCGAGCTCCCGCGGCCGGCCTGGCCGAACCCGATCGGACAGGCCCTCCAGGCCACGCTCGAGATACCGATCCCGCCACGCGATCACCGTCGTCCGGCTCGCATCGACCAACTCAGCGATCCGCTGATTCGACTCACCATCAGCGGCCAGCAACACGATCCGCGCCCGCTTGGCCGCGGACGCCCGCACCGAAGCGGACCGGGTCCACGACTCCAGCACCTCCCGATCACCATCGCGCAGCGTCAACGCCGGAGCAGGATGATTCGCCATGCCTCAATTCTCGCAGGCACCAAACTGTTCAATGATTAACGACACGCGCCACTAGCCGCCGGCCACCTCCGCCACCACCACCGCCGCGGCGGAGGCGTCGGTGTGGGTGAGCGAGAGCTCCGCCCGGATCCAGCCCTGCTCGCGGGCGTGCGCGGCGAGGCCGCCGTGCAGCCGCAGCTCCGGGCCGCGGGGTGTGCCGACCACCTCGACCTCGCGCGGCGGCGTGGCCGCGTCCGGCCCGAGGCGCAGGGCCTTGACCGCCGCCTCCTTGGCCGCCCAGCGCGCCGCGAGGCGGCGCGCGTCGCCGGCGCAGTCGGCGATCTCCCCCGGCGTGTAGACGCGCCGGAGGAACCGGGTCCCGAACCGCGCGATCGACTCCTCGATGCGCGCCACGTCGGCGAGATCGATCCCCACCCGGTTCATCGCACTGCCGCCGCGACGATCGCCCGCATGCGTTCCTGGAACGCCGGCACCGAGAATGCCTCGGCGTGGGTCCGGAGCGCCACCGCGTCGAAGTCCCCCGGGCGCAGGGTCCGCATCGCCGCGGCGAGCGCGTCCGTGAAGGGCTCGTCGGGCCCGTCGGGCACGAGCACGCCGGAGAGTCCGGGGACGACGGTGTCGAGCGCGCCTCCGGCGGCCCGGGCGAGTACCGGGGTGCCCGCCGCCATCGCCTCCACGGGAACGATGCCGAAGTCCTCCTCGCCGGGCATGACGGTGGCGATCGCCGCGCGCTGCAGCCGGACCATCTCGGCGTCCGATACCCGGCCGAGGAACACCGTCTCGTCGCCCGCGATGCGCCGCAGGGCGGCCGCGTGCCGCCCGTCCCCCGCCACGACGAGCCGCACACCGGCGCGCTGGGCCGCCCGGATCGCGAGGTCGACGCGGCGGTACGGCACGAGCCGCCCCGCCACCAGGAAGTAGTCGCCCGCAGTGCCGCCGGGCGTGAACCGCACGACGTCGACGGGCGGCGGGACGACTCGCGCCGGAACGCCCCACCAGCGCTCGATCCGCTCCGCGACCGCCGTGGAGTTCGCGACCACGACGTCGAGGTGCGGTACCGCCGCGGTCTCCACGGCGCGGGCCCGCGCGGCGAGCGCCGCCAGCGCGAGGCGGCCGGGGACGCCGAGGGCCTCGCCGGATCGCAGTTCCGGCGCCCACGCCCACCGGGCGGGCGAATGCACGTAGGCCACGACCGCGGCGCCGGGCCAGGACGGCGCCGCGGAGACCGCCATGGCGTGGTGGCTGATGACGACGGCGTCGACCCCCGCGTCCACACGGTGCCGGCGCCACGCGGCGGGCGCGAACGGGATCAGCGGAGCATGCGAGCGCCGGCCGAGTGCCCGGTGCACGGGATCGAGGCCCGTGACGACGATCCGGTCGCGGAGCTCGGCGGGGACGCTGCGCGGGTCGGCGAAGGCCACGTGGAGTCGTGCGGTCGGCCAGGCGTCGACGAGCGCGCGCGCGACGTTCTCCGAGCCGCCCTGTTCGGTCCATCGCTCGTGGACGACGGCGATCCGGGTCATCGCCGCCTCATCCGGCGAGCTCGCGGACCGTGGCCGCAAGCGAATCCAGAGTGCTGAATGTGTTCTTCGTCATGGACGCGTCTGGGAACTCGATAGTGAATCGGTCTTCGATAGCCAGCATGACGTTCACGGCCGCGTGCGACGTGAGCCCCAAGGCAAACAGATCATCACCACCCGCAATTTCCGCGATCGGCCTGGTCAACCGCCCGTGCGCCGCCACGATCGAGCGAATCGCCTCGTCCACCGCGCCTCCCACCAGCATCGCGTCGCGGCCGCATCCCGCCCGCGACTCCCTTTGCAGTCGCGAGTCCCGCGCCTCCGCCGTACACCCTAGCCTGGTAACGTGTTGCAGTGACAACGGTTCCAGCCATGGAGAAGAGACCGATGACGCAGGCCGCAGCACCCCGTGCGCTCGAGGTTACTGACCTGCACGCGCGTCAGCAGGAGTTCCGCAGCTCGCTCTTCGACGCGGGCCTGCTCGTCCCGTCGGGCGTGGACGGCGTGTACGGCCAGGGCGCGGCGTTCGCCGAGCTGACCGCGGCGGTCGATGCGCTCATCGGCGCAGCGGTGCGCGACGTGCACGGCGGCGCCGCCACCGTCCTGTCCTTCCCGCCCGTGATGCCGCGCGACTACCTGGATCGCACGGACTACATCGCGTCCTTCCCGCAGCTCGCCGCGGCGGTCTCCACCTACACCGGCGGAGACGCCGAGCACCGGCTGCTCCTCGCGGGCCGCAACGCCGGCCACGACTGGGGCGGCCACTTCCACGCGAGTGACGTCGCGCTCGTGCCCTCGGCGTGCCACTCGGTCTACCCGGTGCTGACCGGGCAACTCCCCCGGGACGGCGCGTGGGTCGACGTCTCCGGCCACTGCTTCCGGCGCGAACCCTCCGCCGACCCCGCGCGGATGCAGTCCTTCCGCATGCGGGAGATCGTGCGCGTGGGCTCGGCGCGCGCCGCCGTCGCGCACCGCGACACCTGGGTCGCCCGCGCCGCCGACCTGCTCTCCGACCTCGGCCTCACGGTCCGGCAGACGCCCGCGACCGACCCGTTCTTCGGACGCGCGGGCCGCATGCTCGCGGCCAATCAGTCGGCCGAGAACCTCAAGACCGAGATCGTCGTGCCGATGTACGGCGAGGACGCACCCGGGGTCGCCGTGGCGTCCAGCAACTACCACCGGGATCATTTCGGGGTGCACTTCGACATCACGACCGTGGACGGGGCGCCCGCGCACAGCGCCTGCCTCGGCTTCGGCATCGAACGGATCGCCCTCGCGCTGCTCGCCGCGCACGGCCTCGACCGCGCGGCGTGGCCCGCGGCCGTGACCGCGCAACTGTGACGGCGGTCCGCGTCCACCTGACCGGGTCCACCTGGCCGGGCGCGGCGCCCGGCGGCCTGCCCCGGTATTTCGCCGACCTGTTCGCCGCCCTGCGGCGGCGCCCCGACGTGGCCGCCAGTGCCGCGGCCTTCGGGGATCCCGAGCCCGGCGGCAGCACCTGGGGACCGGACGTAGGGTCGACGGCGGCACGGGTGCGCGCGTCCCGCCGACCCGCGCCCGACGGCACCGAGGTCCTGGACCGCCACTTCGCCCTGTTCGGGCCCGCGCCCCGCGGCACGGCGCTCGTGACGCACTTCCACGGGCCGTGGGCGCAGGAGAGCGCCGCGGCCGGGGAGAGCCGGGCCGCGGTCGCGATCAAGGCCCTCGTCGAGCGTGCCCGCTACCGCGGCAGCGACCGCTTCGTGGTGCTCTCCCAGGCCTTCGCCGACGTCCTGGTGGAGCGGTACGGTGCGGACCGCGGCGCGATCGCCGTGATCCCGCCCGGCGTCGACCTCGCGCGGTTCCCCGCCGCCCCCGAGCCCGACGGCGTACCCCGGGTCCTGTGCGTCCGGCGGCTCGAGCGCCGGATGGGCATCGACGTGCTCCTGCGGGCGTGGCCCGGGGTGCTCGCCCGGCACCCCGACGCCCGGCTCGACCTCGTGGGCGACGGCTCGCAGCGCGGCCTTCTCCGGCAACGCGCCGCCGAGCTGGGAATCACCGATACTGTGACGTTCGTGGGAACGATCGACGACGCCGATCTCGCGCGCCGGTACGCCGCCGCCACGGTGACCACGGTCCCGTCCACGGCCTGGGAGGGTTTCGGCCTGGTCGCCCTCGAGTCGCTCGCCTCGGGCCGGCCACCGGTGGTCACCGACGTCGGCGGCCTGCCCGACGCCGTCCGCGACCTCGCCCCCGACCTCGTCGTCCCCGCGGGCGATGCCGACGCCCTCGCCGAGCGCCTGGCCGCGGGCCTCGACGGCGCCCGGCCCGCCGCGGCGGCCTGCCGCGCTCACGCCGAACTGTTCGGCTGGGACGTCGCCGCCGCCCGCCACGCGTCGCTCTACCGGGCGGTCGCGGCGTGAGCGCCCGTCGGCCCGTCTTCCTCGGGCACACCGCTGCCCCGTCGGGCGCCGAGCTGGCCTTCGCCCGCCTCGCCGGGGAACTGCGGCGCCGCGGCGTGCCGGCGTCCGTGGTGCTCCTCGCGCCCGGCCCGCTGACGGACGTCCTCGAGGCCGCCGCCGTGCCCGTCACCGTCGTCCCGGGCCACCCGTCGACGGTGCGCCGCACCGCGGGCCCGGTGGGCCTGCTCCGCGGCGCCGTCGGCCTCTACCGCGCCGGACGGCGCCTCGCGCCGCTGCTGCGCGCCGCCGAGGCGGACGTCGTGGTCGCGGAATCGACCAAATCGCTCGTCGTGGGGGCGGTGGCGTCCCGCCGCACCGGCATCCCCCTCGTGTGGCAGGTGCACGACCGGTTGAGCGCCGAGTACTTCGGCCGCACCCGGTTCCCGCTGCGGCTCCTGGGCCGCATGGCCGCGTCCGGATACCTCGCCAACTCGCGCGGGACCCTGCGCACCATCTCCACCGGCGGGAGCCCGACCGCGGTGTGCCATCCGGGCGTCGACCTGAGCACTCTCCCGGCCCCGGCGCCCCAGCGCGCCCCGAAGGACGTGAAGGTCGCGATGATCGGGCGGATCACGCCGTGGAAGGGCCAGGACCTGCTGCTGCGCGCGCTGGCGCAGATGGAGGCGGAGCCCGCGGTGCGGTTCGTCGGCGGCGCCCACTTCGACGGCGACGACCAGTACCTGGCGGAGCTCGAGGAGCTCGCCGAGCGGCTGGGCATCGCGCACCGGGTGACCTTCACCGGGCACGTCGCGGACCCGATGGCCGAGGCGGCGGACGCGGACGTCGTGGTGCACTACTCGCGGCTCACCGAGCCCTTCGGCCAGGTGGTCGCCGAGTCCATGGCGGCCGGGCGGGTCGTCGTCGCCGCGCGGGCCGGCGGACCGACGGAGCTCATCGTCGACGGGGAGAACGGCGTCCTGGTCGCACCGCGCCGGCCCGACCTGCTGGCGGTCGCACTCGACGCGCTGATCGCCGACTGGGAACTGCGCGAACAGCTCGGTGCCGCGGCCGCCGACCGCGGCCGCGACCTCGATCTCAGGACCTCCGCGGCGATCGCGGACTCCCTGCTGGCACGGGTGGCGCGGGACGTGCGATGACGCGGCGGCTCCCCGGCTCCGCGGGTGTGGTCCGGGACGTCGTGCTGGTCTCGGCCGGCCGGTACGGCCAGTACGTCATCACCCTCGTCACGATTCCGCTGTGCGCGCGGCTCCTCGGTCCCGCCGGGATGGGGCTCCTGGCGGTCGCGATGTCCACCTACTTCCTGGGCGCCCTCTGCACCGACCTCGGCATCACGGCGTTCGTCGCCGCCCGGGCCGAGAAGCCGGGGCTGGCTCGGCTCCGCGGCGACTACGCCGGGCTCCGCGCGACGGCACTCGCCGTGTTCACCGCACTGTTCCTGCTGGCGGCGGTGCTGCCGGTGCCGCACGCCGTGGAGATGGGTGCCCTCGGCCTCGTGGTCGGGTCGGTGAGCGCGTGCGGCGACGACTGGGTGCTGCTCGGCACGGGCCGGTTCGGTGCGGTCGTGATCCAGCAGACCGCCGGCCGCACGGTGTACCTCGCGCTGCTGATCGCCCTGCTGCCGCACGCGCGGACCCCCGAGGTGGCGATGGGCTGCCTGCTGGCGGGCAACCTGGTCGCGGTCGGGTGGTCGTGGGCGCGCACGCTCCGCGACCACGGGCGGCCCGCGCGGCCGGGGTCACCCGTGCCGCTGCTGCGCACGGGCGGCCCGGTGCTCACGGCACGACTGCTGTCGTCGTCGTACGGGCCGGGCGCGGCGACGGTCTTCGCTCCAGCGCTCTCGCCGCACGCCCTGGGACTGTTCAGCGCGAGTGATCGCCCCGTGCAGGCGGCCGGCTCCCTGCTCGACGCCGTCGGGGTGAGCCTGCTCCCCCGGCTCGCGCGCCGCGACACCGCCGCGTTCTGGGCGACCGCCCGCCGCGGCATCGCCCTCGTCGCCGCCGGCGGTGCCGTGCTCGCCACCGCCGCCACCGTGCTCGCTCCGTGGCTGGTCCCGCTCATCTTCGGCGCGGAGTTCGACGGTGCCGTCCCGCTCCTGCAGCTGCAGGCGTGGGCCCTGCCCGGCCTCGCGGTCGCATCGTTCGTCGCCACGGCGGTGTTGCCGGTACTGGGCGATGCCCGCGGTGTGCTGCTGGCCGGTGCCATCGGGGCGTGTGTCGTCGCCGTGGCCGCGGCGGTCGCGCTGGGCGACCGCGACCCGCGGACCGTCGTCCTCGGTATCGTCGCGGCACAGACCGCCGCCGCGGGCTTCTCGGTCCTGCGGGCGCGACGGCTGGAGGCGACGGCCGTGCCGTCCGCGGCGGGAGGCGCACCATGAGGATCCTGTTCGCCGGCGACGACTGGTACGGCAGCAACGCCCGCTCCCTCGCCGAGGGCTTCCGCCGGGCCGGCCATGAGGTGACGGTCGTCGACACCACGGCGGTCACGCTGCCCCGCCGCGGCAGCCCCGCCTGGTGGTACGCCAAGCGCACCGGACGGCGCGCTCCCGGCACGGTCGAGGCCGTGCACCGGCGGCTCGAGGCGGAGCCCGTGCCGGATCTGCTGTTCTGTTACACCGCGGTGCACCTCGACCAGGACCGGCTGCTCGCGCTGCCCGCCGGCCGGCGGCTGCACTACAGCGCCGACGACGTGTCCAACCCCGTCAACACCACGCCGGAGTACCTCGCGGCCGAAGCCGGCTGGGACGCGATCGTCACCACCAAGACGCACAACGTGCCGGAGCTGATCGCGCGCGGCGCGCGGCGCGCGATCCTCGTGCGCAGCGCCTACGACCCCGCGTGGCACCGTCCGGTGGCGCCCCGTTCGGCCCGGCGGTACGCCGCCGGATTCGTCGGCAACGCGCGCCCCGACCGGGCCGCGCTCGTGACGGGGCTGGCCACCCGCCTGGGGCCGGAGTTCTACCTGGCGGGTCCGGGGTGGCGCCGCCGGCCCGCCGTGCTGCGCAGCCGGGCGACGGTGCGCGGCCCGCAGTACGGCACGGCGCTCTCCGCGGCCATCGCGGCCGTCGACGCGAACCTCGTGCTGCTCAACTCCGACAACCGCGACACCCACACCTGCCGGACGTTCGAGGTGCCCGCGGCGGGCGGGCTGTTCGTCGGGCCACGGACCGACGAACACGCCGAGCTGCTCGCCGACGGGCGGGAGGCCCTGCTCTACGACGACCCGGCGGAGATCGACGACATCGTCGCGCGCGTGCGCGCCGACCGCCCGGCCGCGGCGCGGATCGCCGCGGCCGGGCACGCCGCGATCACGGGCGGCGGGCACACCTACGCGGACCGGGCGAGGGAGATCGTCGATGCCCTCGACTGAGACGACGGAGCTGCGCACCTACTTCGGCCCGGCGGACGCGCCCCTCTACGGCGCGCTGCACCTGCCGGCCTCGCGGCGCGTCCGCGGCGCCGTGCTGCTCGTACCGTCCGTCGGGAAGGAACAGCACGACGCCCTGCGCGGGCTGCGCCGCCTCGCCGCGCGCCTCGCCGCGGACGACCTCGCCGTGCTCCGCTTCGACTTCCTCGGGACCGGCGACTCCGCCGGTGCCGCCGGGCTGCCCGGCGCGGCGAACGACTGGGTCGCGTCGGTGCGGCACGCCGACGCGTACCTGCGCGGGCTCGGGGTCGGCGCGCCCGCCGTGGTGGCGCTCCGCGCGGGTGCGGCGATCGCGGGCGCTGCGGGCCTGACCCCGCCCGCGGCGGTGCTGTGGGACCCGCTCGGCGGCCGGGCCTTCGCCCGCGCGCAGGCCGCGCTCGCGCGGATGGCGATCGGCGGCGGGCCGGACACGTGGATCGGTCTCGACGTCCACCCCGACGCCGTCGCGGAGCTCGGCGCGCTGCCGTCCGACGGCCTCAGCGCGCCCCGGCTCCTCGTCGCCGCGCGCCCCGGCGCGGCGACGGTGGGCCCGGTCGATGCGGATCGCCTCGTCGTCGCGGGGATGCCGGAGTTCGTGGAGCCCAGCGCCCACCTCGTCCGCGTCCCGGACGCCGCGGTCGAGGAGATCGCGGCCTGGCTGGGGGCCGCACTGCCCGGTGGGCCCGGCGTGGCCGTGGACCCGGTCGTCCGGACCGTGGCGCGGTGGGACGGCGTGGAGGAGCGGATCGAGGACATCGGCGGCGCGGCGGCGATCCGCACCCTTCCCGCCGACGGTGACGTCCGACGGTCGGTGCTGCTCTGCGCCACCGCCAACGACACCCGGCACGGGCCGAACCGCGCCTGGGTGCAGGTGGCCCGCGACGTCGCCGCCCGCGGCGGGGCGGCCCTGCGCTTCGACCGTCGCGGCTGCGGCGAGTCCGGCGCCGTCGCCGCCGGCGAAGCGGTGGCCCTGTTCCCCCCGACCGGCGTGGACGACGTGATCGCGGCCGCCCGATCGCTCGACGGCCCGCTGCTCACCGCCGGGGTGTGCTCCGGTTCCTGGTACGCCGCCCACGCCGCGCGGGCGGCCCGCGCCGACACGGCGGTCCTCGTGAACTCGGTGCTCTACTCGTGGCGGCTCAAGCCCGGCATCGCGGCGGCGCCCACCGCGGACCTCGGGGTGCCGCGCTCCGATCCCGCGTTCGCGCGCAGCCCACGGGGGCGCATCAAGGAGGCGCTCCGCACACGACTGCCCTACCCGGCGTGGCGGCTGCTGGGCCTGCGCGGCGTCACCCAGGTCCCGGAAGTCCTCCTGCGCCCCGTCGTCACCGGCGGGACGGACGCGGTCCTGATCCTCGCGCCGCCCGACGCCGCATGGTTCGACGGGCAGCGCGGCCCCGAGGGCCTGCGCCGCCTCGCCCGACCGTCCGGAGCGGGCGGCGTCCGCACCGTGCGGCCGGGGGCCGGTGACCACCCCGCGTATCACCCCGATGTGCGCGCGGATGTTGCAACCGCGATACTGCTGTGGTGCGAACAGCGGTGACCGGAGGTCGGAGGGCGCGTCGCCTCGCCGTGTGCGTCGTGGTGCTCGCGCTCCTCGCCGCCGTCGGCATCGCGCTGGATCGCGCCTACCTCCAGCCGAAGATCGACCGGCAGCTGCAGCCGGCGGACGCCATCGTCGTCCTCGGCGGCAACCCGTACGAGCGGTTCGAGCACGGCCTCCGGCTCGCCGAGCGGGGCCTGGCGCGGCAGGTCGTACTCTCCAACTCGGTCGGGGCCGAGGACACGCGCATGCAGGAGCTGTGCGCCCGGACCATCACCGGCGTGCAGATCACCTGCTTCCTCCCCCAGCCGTGGACCACGCGGGGCGAGGCGCAGGAGGTGCAGCGCCTGGCGAGCGCCCGCGGATGGAACGACATCATCGTGGTGACCACGACCGCGCACCTCGAACGTGCCCGCTTCATCCTCGAACGCTGCTACGACAAGACGCTGCAGATGACGGACTTCCCCGAGAGTCGCGGCGCCGCGGAGACGGTGTTCGGCTGGGGCTACCAGAGCGCCGGGTGGCTCAAGGCGCTGTATCAGACGGGCTGTTAGCGCGGGTCACGGCGTACGCCGCGGCGCCGACGACCAGCACCACGATCCCCGCCGATACCGAGCCCGCGGGCAACGAGAGGGCCACGGCGAGGCATCCGGCCAGGCCCACCGCCGGGACGATCCGTGCCCGTAGCGCGGTGTCGAGCGTCCACGCGGACGCGTTCGCGACGGCGTAGTAGACGAGGACCGCGAACGAGGAGAACCCGATGGCGGCGCCGAGGTCGGCGGTGGCGGCCACGACGGTGACCACCGCGCCGACCGCGAGTTCCGCGCGCACGGGCACGCGGCGTCGTTCGTGCACCGCGGCGAGGGCGCGCGGCAGGTGACCGTCGCGCGCCATGGCCAAGGTGGTGCGCGACACGCCGAGGAGGAGCGCCAGCAGCGAGCCGAACGCCGCGATGCACGCGGTGACGGTGACCGCGGCCACCGGGAATCCCGACGCCCGCGCCGCGTCGGCGAGCGGCGCACCCGACGCCGCGAGCGCGTCCGTGCCCAGGACGGCCACCAGCGCGACCCCCACGAGCGCGTACACGCCGAGGGCGACGGCCAACGCGACGAAGATCGCGCGCGGCAGGGTGCGTGCAGGGTCGCGGACCTCCTCGCCGAGAGTGGCGATGCGGGCGTACCCGGCGAACGCGAAGAACAGCAGGCCCGCGGCTTGGAGCACCCCGAACGGCCCCGCGGCGGCACCCTCGGCCAGCCGGAACGGCTCCGCGGCGCCGGAGGTGACGGACGCGACCACCACCGCCACGAGGACGGCGAGGACCACCGCGACGACCACCCGGGCGACCCGGGCCGAGCGCTCCACGCCCGCGACGTTCAGCGCGGTCACCGCGACGACGGCCGCCGCCGCGACGGCGTGCGCCTGATCCGGCCACGCGTACGTGCCGACCGTCAGCGCCATGGCGGCGCACGACGCGGATTTGCCCACCACGAAGCTCCACCCCGCGAGGTGTCCCCAGAAGGGGCCCAGCCGCTCCCGGCCGTAGACGTAGGTCCCGCCCGACTGCGGGTATCGGGCGGCCAGGCGCGCGGAGCCGGCGGCGTTGCAGTAGGCGATCACGGCGGCGATCCCCAGTCCCGCGAACAGCGCGGACCCCGCCGCAGCGGCCGCCGGCGCGAAGGCCACGAAGACGCCCGCTCCGACCATGGCGGAGAGGCCGACGGTGACGGCGTCGCCGAGGCCCAGTGTCCGGCGCAGACCGGGGTCGGTCACCGGTTCTCGGCGCGCGCGGCGAGCCGGTCGACGGACGCCGCCAGACGGTCCGCGGTGGTCGCCCGGGCCCGCGGAAGGCGCTGCTCGTCGTGCAGGTCCGTCCAGTCGTAGGTGTGGGTGACGCGGGTGCCGCCGTCCGCGAGCGGCGCTAGTTCCCACCTCCAGAGGTGTCCCGGGGCGGGCTCGCCGACCGGGGAGGGCCGCCACGCGATGAGCCGCCCCTCGTCGAACTCGGTGACGTGGTTCTCGCGGACCTGCCCGTTGGTGAGGGTCATGGTGAAGACGTCCCCCACGCCGCGGACCCGTTGCCCCGGGGCGGCCTCGGTCAGGTTGTCGTTGCCGTCCCATTCGGGCTGGCGTGCGGGGTCGGCGATCAGGCCGAAGACGAGGTCCGCCGGTGCCGCGACGTCGCGGGTGGCGGAGACGATGCGGGTGTCATCCGATGTGCTCACGCAGTCATCGAACCAGGTCCACCCGCATCGTGCCCAGTGATGGAATCTACTTGCGGTTCATGTCGACGCTGTTCTCGTACGTGACCGAACCCTCCGGCGAGTCCACCCACTGACCGGGGCAGTTCCCCCGCAGCGAGCTCACGACGAGGGGCACCACGCGGGGGTCCCAGGCGAGCCACGCGTGGTCGAACGACGCGGCGGCCGGAAGGTATCCCTGCACCGAGGCGCGGCACTGGCGGCCGTCGAGGTTCCCGGACAGCGGATCGCGCGTGCTGCGGATCGAGTAGAACTCGGTGGGTCCGGGCGTATCGAGGCCCGCGTTCAGCTGGTTCAGGATGGCCGAGCCGTTGCACGCCCCGTTCGCGGGTGCGGGCAGCACGCACCCGGTGGGCGACCCGTACTCGACCCCACCCAGCACGACCGATCGGGCGACGTCCCTGCTGCCCCCGAGAACCTTGACGTAGTAGCGGCTGCTGATGGCACCGGAGCTGTGCGAGACGATCGAGACCCTCCGCTTCGGTGCGGCCTGCTTCGCCTGATCGACGGCCGCCTTGAGCTGTCCCGCCTCCCTACGGTGATCGAAGCCGGGCAACCACAGGTTCTTCACCTCGAAGCCCGCGTTGCGGAGGTTGGTGTTGAGGGGCTCGTACACCTCGCCGGGCGCGATCAGGCCGGCGTAGACGATCACGAGATCGCGTTGCTCGGCGTGTGCGAGGGCGGGGACGACGGATGCTGTTCCCAGCGCGACCGCAGCGGCCGCGAGCGTCTTCTTCAGAATTTGCACTCGCAAAACATACATCAACGCCTGCGATTACGACATTCCGGTGAAGTTTTCCGGCAGCCGTGTCCCCGAAGACACCCGGCGCGCCGAGCGCCGCACCTCGTCCCCGTTATTCTCGGGTGTATGAAAGCTGTCGTCTGCACCGAGGGTCGGCTGACCGTCGAAGACCTGCCCGCCCCCAGCCCCGCCCGCGGGCAGGTGCTGCTGAACGTGGTCCGTACCGGGATCTGCGGCTCCGACCTGCACGCCCGCCACCACGCCGACCTCGTCGCCGACCTCGCCGCGAAGGCCGGGTACCCCGACTGCATGCGCACCGACCAGCGCATCGTCATGGGCCACGAGTTCGTGGGGACCGTGGCCGAGTACGGCCCCGGCTGCCGCAAGCGCTGGCCGGTGGGCACGCGCGTGGTCTCCCTCCCCACGCTCATGGTGGGTAGCGAGCCGCAGCTCGTGGGCCTGTCCGAGCGCTCGCCCGGCTCGTACGCCGAGCAGGTGCTCGTCCAGGAGTCGATGACCATGCCCGTCCCCGGCAAACTGTCCGACGAGGAGGCCGCGCTCACCGAGCCGATGGCCGTCGCCTGGCACGCCGTCCGCCGGGCGGAGGTCGGCCGCGGGCAGACCGCGATCGTGATCGGTTGCGGCCCGATCGGTCTCGCGGTCATCGCGATGCTCCGCGCGTCGGGCGTGAAGAGGGTCATCGCGAGCGACTTCTCCCCCGGCCGCCGGGCGCTCGCGAAGCAGATGGGCGCCCACGTCGTGGTCGACCCGCGCGAGCAGCAGCCCTGGGACGCCTACAAGCAGCCCCGCAACGAGATCCGCCGGGCCACCGACATGTTCAAGCTCGGCGTGAGCACCATGGACAAGCTCACCCTGGTTCCCGGCCCCGTGCCGTGGTGGCACGCCTTCCGGATCGCGGACAAGATCGGCGAGACGCCGTCCGGCCCGGTGGTCTTCGAGTGCGTCGGCGTGCCCGGCATGATCAACTCGATCATCGAGGCCGCGCCGCTGCGCTCGCGCGTCGTGGTCGTGGGCGTCTGCATGGAGCCCGACACGATCATGCCCGCCCTCGCCGGCAACAAGGAGATCGACCTGCGGTTCGTCTTCGGCTACGACCCGGGCGAGTTCCACGACACGCTGCACATGATGGCGAACGGGAAGGTGGACGTGAAGCCCCTCGTCACGGGCACCGTCGGGCTGGGCGGTGTGGCCACGGCGTTCGACGCGCTCGGCGACCCCGAGGTGCACGCCAAGATCCTCATCGACCCGTCGAGCACGGCGACCGCGCCCTGACCGCGGCGGTCGCCCTGCGGGTCGGCACGTTCAACGTCAACGGTATCCGGGCAGCGCGGCGGCGCGGTTTCGACGCCTGGCTCGAGGGCCGGAACCTCGACGTGCTCGCGCTGCAGGAACTGCGCTGCCCACCCACCGAGGTGGGCACGTTCCCCGGCTATCACGCCGCGATCGACTGCGGCTCGATCCCGGGACGCAACGGGGTGGCGATCCTGTCCCGGGAGACACCGTCGGCCGTGCGCACGTGGGCGAGCCACCCGCCCCGAGCCCGCGGGTTGGCGGAGTACGCCCACGAGGGCCGGTACGTCGAGGCCGACCTCCCCGGCCTGACGGTGGCCTGCCTGTACCTGCCCAAGGGCGGCCTGCCCGCGCACCTGCAACGGCCCGGGAACATGCGGGACACCCCGGACGGCGGGGCCAAACACGCGCGGAAGATGCGCTTCCTGAACGGTTTCGCGCGCGAGCTCGACCGCAACCGCCGGGCCGCGCTCGCCGCCGGGCGCGAGTTCCTGCTGCTGGGCGACCTGAATCTGGCGCACCTCCCGCACGACGTCACGAACTGGCGGCCGGCGCAGAAGATGGAGGGCTTCCTGCCCGAGGAGCGGGCGTGGTTCGGCGCCCGGCTCGGCCCGCGGCGGCTCGTGGACGTGGTGCGCACCCTGCACGGCGACCGGCCCGGCCCACTGTCGTGGTGGAGTTGGGCCGGTGCGTCGTTCGCCAAGGACGTCGGCTGGCGCATCGACCACCACCTCGCGACGCCGCGCCTGGCGCGGGCGGCGCGATCCGTCGTCGTGGACAAGGAAGCGTCGCCCGATGCGCGCCTGTCCGACCACGCGCCGGTGATCGTGGAGTACTCCCTCGGCTGAGACGCACGGGATCACCGTGACCGCAACCCTTTCCGTCGCCGACGCGGCGCAGCAGAGTGGATCGTCGTGAAACGAACGGCTACCGCCATCCTCGCAGTCCTGCTGTCCCTCGTCGCGGTCGGCACCACCGCCTGCTCGAGCGGCACCCCGTCGAACGAGATCAAGCTGGGGGTGGTCGACATCGGCAAACCCCACTGGAAGGTGTTCACCGATGTCGCCGCGGAACACGGTTTCAGAGTGAAGCTGGTGTCCTTCGCCGACTACAACGCCCCCAATCCCGCCCTCGCCGATGAATCCATCGACCTCAACCAGTTCCAGCACGTGCGCTACCTCGCGGCGTACAACATCAAGAACAGCGTCCGGCTCACCCCGGTCGGCGCCACCCAGATCTACCCGCTGCAGCTGTACTCGAAGCGGCACCGCTCGATCGACGCGCTGCCGCAGGGCGCCACGATCGCCCTGTCGGACAACCCCGCCAACCAGATCCGCCCCCTGCTCAGCCTCAAGGCCGCGGGCCTCGTGACCTTCCGCGACGGTGCCGGCACCTGGCAGTCCTCGCTGTCCGACGTCGACCGGGCACGGTCGAAGGTCACGCTCGTGACCCTGGACCCGACCCAGATCGGCCCCGCTCTCGACAGCGTGGACGCCGGGTTCGTGGACGACACCTTTGCGGTGAAACTCGGGCTGACGAGCAAGGACTCGATCTACACCGACGACCCGCGGCGTCCCGATCTGGCGCAGTACGTGAACATCTTCGCCGCGCGCGAGAACGATCCCCGGATCGGGGACTACACGGCGCTCGCGGCGCTGTACCACGACCGGCGGGTGCACGACGCCGTCGTCGAGGACTCCGGCGAGAAGGCGATCTTCACGACGGAGACGCCGGACGCGCTCCGGACGACGCTGGCCCGGGTGGAGCAGTCGCTCCGGAGCTAGCGGCGGGGCCGGCGGCGAGGGACACCCCGCCGATGGTGACGAGGGCGCCGAGGATCAGTGCGGCGCCCTCGCCCGCGGCGAACAGGTGCATCTGCTCGCCGACGGTGACCGCAGCCACGGGCACCCCGATCTGTGCCGCGGCCAGCACGCCCAGTGGCACCGGCAGCCCGGCGAACCGCATCGCGACGTGCGCCGCGATCGCACCGAACCCCAGGGCGAGCCCCAACAGGATGAACGACGGGTGCGCGACGAGGTCACGCAGATTCACCCGGGCGCCCAGCCAGACGAAGAACAGCGGCGCGAGGAAGCCCTCGCCGAGCGCGAAGAGTTGTGCCGCCATCCGGCGCGGCTCCCCCACCGCGGAGACGGCCAGGCCCAGAGCGAAACCGGCCAGCATGACCGAGACGTGCATCGTGGTCGCGATCGCCGCGAGCAGGAACAGCGCCACCAGGCTGATCCGCAGTTGCAGCGCGAACTCGCGCTCCTCCGAGAACCGCTCGATCCGGCCCCGGAGCCCGCTGTTCTCCGACCAGCGCAGGAGCAGGTACAGCACGAACGCCGCGCCGCCCACCGCGAGTGCCCCCAGGGCCGCCCGGCCCGCCGTGGGCGGGTCGATGACCAGGGGCAGCGCGACCACGCACACGGTGTCGGCGATCGCGACCTGCGCCGTCAGCGCCAGCACCGGCCCGCCGGTCAGATGGTTGGCGTTGATGACCGGCAGCACCACGGCCGCCGACGACGACGCCATGAGCACCGCGTACAGCGCGGCGTGACCGGTGCCGAAGGCCGCCGCCAGCCCGGTGCCGAGGACAGCGGCGATGACGCCGACCGCCGCCGCGCGGATCGCGCCCGAGCCCAGCGCCGCCCGCACCGCCGGATCGCGGACCGGGACGTGTGTGCCGGCGACGAACATGACGATCGCGAAGCCGATGTCGGCGAGGAACGCGAAGGTCGGCTCGGTGGCGTCGAGCACCCGGAATCCCGTCGCCCCGAAGACGACGCCCGCCAGCATCGGGCCGAGGATCAGCGGCAGGTGCCAGGAACGCTTCGCGGCGAGCAGCGGCCCGAGCAGGCCCAGCGCCGTGATGAGCGCCAACGTCGAGAACGTCATTGCAAGGACGCTACTCCGCGCGAGCCGCCCAGTACCCCCGAAGTTCCTGCTCCGACGCCGATTTCACCACCAGCTCCCCGTCCTCGTCGTCGAGGAGGCACACGATCTCACGCGGGAACGCGTCCTCCGCGATCAGCTCCGCCTTCGCTCGGCGCATCGCGCCGAGCAGCGCGTACCCGTAGCGGGCGTACGCCGCGTCCCACGCGGCGTCGTCGAGTCCCTCCACCGCGTCGTTGAGCCGGTCCTGCCAGCCGTCGAGCGGCGGCCGCTCCGCCCAGGCGTCGTCCGAGCGCGGCCACGCGGGCGGATCCCAGAGCTCGCGCGGCGGCACAGATTCGACGGTGCCCAGCGCCGGGTGCGGCAGCCGGATCACCGAGCCCTGCTCGGCGTAGAAGGCGGTCAGGGCGTACGCGTAGGGCAACTCGCCGTCGGCCTGGTAGACGAGCGCCCGCGCGACGGTCCGCAGCTCCGCGCACACCGCGTCCTCGAAGCCGAACCAGTCGAAGTCCGCAGCACCGGTCACCGATCCGGCCCGCTCACTGCGCTCCCGGCGCCGCTCATCGTTTGACGACGTGCAGGTCGGCGAGCGTGGTCAGGCAATCCGCGGCCATGGTCAAGTCGGCCTCGGCGAGCATCGACCGGAGGACGTGCTCGACTCCCGCCGCACCGCCCAGGGTGAGCCCGTAGACGTAGGGGCGCCCGATGCCCGCGAGCGTCGCGCCGAGGCCCACCACCCGGAGGATGTCGACGCCGTCCCGGACGCCGCTGTCGAAGGTGACGGGAAGGCCCGCGTCCAGGACGCCCTCGAGGTGGCCGATCGCCGGGAGCCCGCCGTTGGCCTGCCGGCCGCCGTGGTTCGAGCACGCGATCGCGTCGACTCCCTCCGCGGCCGCCTTCCGCGCGTCCTCGGCGTGGCAGATGCCCTTGAGGATGATCGGCAGGTCCGTGACCCGGCGGATCCGCGCGACGTCGTCCCAGGAGAAGGTGGGCTTGCTGAACAGGGAGGACCAGACGATCCCCGCGTGCAGCGGCGGCGGGTTCTCGACGCCGCACAGCTCGATGAACCGCGGGTCGGACAGGTAGTTGGCGAGGCACCGGCCGCGCAGGAAGGGGATGTAGCCGTTGCGCAGGTCCCGCGGACGCCACCCCAGGCTGCCGGTGTCGAGGGTGATGGTGAGCGCGTCGAAGCCGGCCTTGTCGGCCCGGCGCACCAGGTTGTCGGTCAGCTGATCGTCCTTCGTCGGGTACAGCTGGAAGGCGGCGAAGGAGTCGCCGCGGGCGTCGGCGATCTCCTCCAGCGGCGCCTCCGAGAGCGTCGAGTACATCGCGGCGACGTTCAGGTTCGCGGCGGCGCGCGCGACCTCGAGGTCGCCGTTCTCGTGGACGAGGCCGTTCACCCCGACGGGGCAGAGGATCACCGGGGCGTCGAGCTCCGCACCGAGGAAGGTCGTCGACATCTCGCGCACGCTGCGGTCGCGGAGCATCCGCGGGACGAAGCCGTAGCGCCGCAGCTCCGAGACGTTCGCGTCCTGGGTCGTCTCGTCGCCGGCGCCGCCGCGCACGTAGTCGAACAGGGAGTGGTCGAGCACCTGCTGCGCCCGTGCCTCGAGGTCGCCGAAGGTGTAGGGGAAGTGGCGGTGCTTCGCGAGCAGCCCTTCCGCGTAGATCCCGTCCTGGAAGCTGCCGTAGTCCGCCATGCGTGGACGGTAGCAGTGGCGCTCAGGGCGCGGTGAGGAAGTCCAGGGCGTCGGCGGTGGCCGCCGGCTCCTGCAGGTGGTATCCGTGCCGCACACCGCGGTACACGCGCATCCGGGCACCGTCGATACCGGCGCGCAGGATCTCGGCGTTCTCGGCGGGGCACATACGGTCGTCGGCGCCGTGCAGCACCAGGGTGGGCGCCTCGATCCACGGCAGGGCCGCTGCTGCGTCGTGATCCGTGCTCGCGGCGAAGTGTGCGCGCTGGGCCGGGAGCGACCGCGGCTGCGCGAGGATGGCCTCGGCCGCCTCGGGATGCGCGGCGAGCCAGTCGGGCGTGAAGAACAGCTCCAGCAGGGCCTGCCGGTCCGAGCGGACGAGGATCCGGAGCACCTCGCTGGGGCGCGCGACGCCGTGCGCGTCTCCGACGGTCGTGGCACCGAGGATCAGCCGCCGCACCCGGGCGGGGTGGTCGGCGGCGAGCCACTGCGCGGCGCGACCGCCCATGGAGAAGCCGTACACGTCGACGGCCTCGCCGATCGCGCCGTCCGCGCGCGCCGCATCGAGAACGGCGAGGGCGTCGGCGGCGCAGTCGCGGGTGCTCCACCCGCGGGGGAAGGCGTCGTCGCTCGCCCCGATGCCGCGGTGATCGAAGGTGATGACGGGGCCGGCGGCGCGGAAGTCGTCGACGAGCGGCGCCCACGACGATCCCGCGAGTGCCTGGCCCGCGACCAGCAGCACCCCGGGGCCGGTCGCGCCGGTCGCCGCGGGGTGGACCTCGTAGGCGAGCCGGGCGCCGTCGACCAGGGTTGCGTGAGCCATGGCGGCAAGCCTAGGAGGTCACACCGACGGGACGCAGCTCACGGTGCGAGGTGAGCCTTGGCTAGAATCTCCTCCCATGTCTGTTCACATCTTCTACGGTTCCTCGACCGGCACCGCCGAGGGCGCAGCGAACGCCATGTACAACGTGTTCGCCAAGGCCGGCTCCGTCGAGCTGCACGACATGATGGACGGCGAGATCGACGCGCTGGATCCCGCGGACTTCCACGTCTTCTCGTGCGCCACGTACGGCGAGGGCGAACTGCCCGCCGGCACCACCGAGTTCTTCGAGGATCTGCTCGAGGCGGCCCCCGACCTGTCGGGCCTGCGCTTCGCGGTCTTCGGGCTCGGCGACACCATCTACGTCGACACCTACAACGCCGCCGGCAAGACGATCGTCAAGCACCTCACGGGGCTGGGCGCCACCCAGGTGGGCGACCGCTTCGAGCACGACAACTCCGGCACCGACGATGTGGACGAGAAGGCCGTCGAGTGGGCCGAGGAGATCGTCGGCCTGATCTGACGTCCCGCCGAGGGACGGCACCCTGACAGACGAACGCCGCCGCGGAGCGATCCGCGGCGGCGTTCCTTCGTTCGAGGGCCGCTAGTGCGGCACGGTGAGCGTCGGCGGCGCGGTGTTCACGCCCGCGCAGGCCTCGCACACCGAGGCGGGGATGACGCCGCGGCGCTGCAGCCACCCGAAGACGATGCAGCCGAGGCACACGCCCGCCGCCGATTCCAACAGCGCGGCCACCACCAGCAGGCCGAGCACGACCTGGGCCGCCACGTGGTTCCCGGTGAGGAACAGCGCGAGCGCGACCGTCGAGAAGACGAGGCCGATGGTCTGCGCGAACCGCTTCGGCGGGCCGGGCACCAGCTTGGCCGGGCCGAGCTTCGGCGCGATGACGTGCACGGACAGCCGGCCGAAGGGCGAGTAGCGCGGGCCGCCCGCGACGCGCAGCGCGAAGCCGAGGGCGAGGGCGGCGTAGAGCCACCACTGCCCGGCGACGATGGTCACCACCGCGAGGACGACCACGAGGCCCGCGGTCGCGCGGGCGGCGTACTCGTTGACCGGGTTCGGGAAGGAGAAGAGACCACTCACGCGGCTGAGATTATCGCCGCGCCGGGCCGCCGCCCAGGGTTGCGCTCGCCGTGATTCTCATGCGGGTGGATCCTCCCCCGCGGCCAGCCTCAGGAGCAGGGGCACGGCATCGCGCAGCCGGGCGGCCTCGTCGGCGGTGAGCTGCGCACTGCCGGTCTCGACCAGCCAGGCGTCCTGGGCGGCGTCGCGCGCGTGGAGCACCTCCCGGCCCCGCGCCGTCAGGGCGACGGGCCGCCGGCGCGCGTCGGAACCGTCCGCGTCGTCCTGGAGGAAGCCGCGCCGACGCAGGTCGGCGACGGCGGCGGACACGTTCGATCGCCGCATCGCGAGCCGGTCGCCGATCGCCGTGGGGAAGGCGTCCGCGCCGAGGGCCTCGACCGTGGCCAGCACGAACAGTTCGGAGCCGCGGAGCCCCGCGGCGGGCAGCTGCCGGAGCCGTTGCTCCAGCAGGCCCACCGCGAGGCGGAGCGCCTCGGCGTCGCCGGGCTTCACGGCGACGGTTACTCGTCGCCGACGGTGACCGGCGCCTCGGCCTCGGCGGCCGGAGTGCCGACGACGGATGCGGCCTGCGCGGGCGCGTCACCGTCGAGCAGCTTCGACAGGTCGATGCCCTGCGTCCGGAGCGCGGAGACGATGGACGCGATCGACTGCGCGGACAGGCCGAGCAGGCCTCCGGTGGCGTCGTTCTGGCCGCCGCCGATGATGTTGATGCTGTCGATCGCCGCGGTGGCCTCGGACTGGGACCGGACCGCGCCCTCGATCGTCGCGAGCACCTGCGGCACCAGCAGCAGGCGCGCCGCGTCGGCGCTGTACTTGTTGAAGGCCTCGGCCTGTGCCTGCTTGCCCGCCGCGTCGGCGCGCAGCTCGGCCTCGAGGGCCTCCGCCGCGGACTTCCGGGCCGTCGCCTTCGACTCGCCCTCGAGCCGGATGGACTCGGCGTGCACCTCGGCCTGCGCGAGCTTGCCGGCCGCGTCGGCGCGGAGCTCGGCCTCGACGGCGGCGGCGGCCGACTTGCGGGCGTCGGCGGCCGATTCGCCGTCCAGGCGGGTCGAGTTCGCGCGGGCCTCGGCGGTGAGGATCGCCGACTGGCGTTCGCCCTCGGCGCGGGTGATGGCGGCCTGTCGCTGCGCCTCCGCGGGCGCGATCACGTCGGCCTCGAGCGCGGCCTCGGCCTGCGCTCGACGCTTGCGCTCCACCTCGGTCCGGGCCTCGATCCGGGCGGCCTCGGCCTCCTCGAGCGCGATGCCGACGTTCTTCTCCGCGCGGGCCTTCGCGAGCGGCCCCGCCTGGTCGGCCTCCGCGTTCTGCGCCTCGGTCTGGGCGCGGAGCTGGGCGATGCGCACGTCGCGGCTCTGCTGGGCCTCGGCGATCGCGGTCTCGGCCTCGGTCTGCGCGATCTCGCCGGCCCGGCGGGCGTCGGCGGACCGGATGAGCGAGTCCCGCTCGGCCTCCGCCTTGCCGATGTCCGCGTCGCGCTTGACCTCGGCGATGCGCTTCTGGCCGAGCGATTCGAGGTAGCCGTTGCGATCCTCGATCCCGGCGATCTTGAGGATGTCGACCTCCATGCCGATGCGGGCGAGGTCGCCGCCCGCCTCCTCGACCACGCCGCGGGCGAGCGCCTCACGGTTGCTGTTGAGGTGCTCGACGGTCATGGTCGCGGCGATGCCGCGGAGGCTGCCGGCCAGGATCTCGTTGATCTGGTTCTCGAGCTCCGCCATGTTCGCGGTGAGGAACCGCTGCGCGGCGGTGCGGGTCATCTCGTCGGTGGTGCCGATGCGCACCAGGCCGACGGCCTGCAGTTCGACGGGGACGCCGTCGATGCTGCGGGCGTTGTTGAGCGCGATGCGCACTTCGAACGGGCGCAGCGGCATGTAGTCGACGCGCTCGAGCCCCGGCACCTTGAACCGGGCGCCGCCGCGCACGACCTTCATCTCGCCGCGGCCGGTGAAGATGGCCACCTGGTCGGGCGGCGACTTGATGTAGTTGTGGAAGAAGATCCACAGGGCCAGCAGGATCACGATCACCGCGGCACCGGCCGCGATGAGGATCGATACGGTCATTGATTCCCTCCCTCTGCCGGGCGTCCGGCCCGGCGCTTGTGATCAGGCCTGAGTCTTGAGCGGCTGCACCACCAGGCGGTCCCCGTCGACGTCGACGATCAGCACCTGCTGACCGTCGGGCGCCGAGGCGCCGGAGTCGACCAGCACGGCGGTCGTGGTGGCGCGCACCGACTCCGAGTCGATGTAGCTCACCCTCCCCCAGCCGCCGGCGGGGATCTCCATGCTGAGTTCGCCGATCGTTCCGACCGCGGCGCGGAGCCCCGCGACGGTGCCGGTCTGCGCCCGGCGCATCGCGCGGAGCACCAGCATGAGCAGGCCGTACGCGGCGACCCCGGAGGCGGCGGCCGCACCCACGACGACGGGCATCGACAGCGACGTCCCGGCGGAGAGCGGCCAGCCCACCACCCCGAAGACGCCGACGGCGGCGGCCAGTGCGGGCGCGCTCAACCAGGGCAGGCCGGCGTCGGCGCTGCCGACCTCGACTCCCCCGATCTCGAAGTCCCCCAGGATCAGTGACGCGATCAGGACCAGGATCCCGACGACGGCACAGACTGCGAAAGCGGTAACCACGGGCGCCTCCTCTGCGCTCGGATCTCCTATTTGCAGTATAGCAAACATTGCGTACGAGGCGTGCGCACTCTCGACACACTTCCCATCCTATTAGTTGTGAACATATAATCCTTGTATGCCTACAAGTAATTTGGGGCCGGGCGCTCTCCGCGCACTCGTCCTCGTGGCCTGCAGCCTGAGCCTGCTGATCTCGTCGATGGACGTCACGATCGTCAACGTCGCCCTCCCCGAGATCGGCCGGCAGATGGCCGCGTCGATCACCCACCTGCAGTGGGTCGTCGACATCTACACGCTCACACTGGCGAGCCTGCTCGTCCTCTCGGGCGCGACCGCCGACCGCTTCGGCCGGCGCCGGGTCTTCCGCATCGGGCTCACCGTCTTCGCGGCGGGGTCCCTGCTCTGCAGTCTCGCGCCCACCGTCGACGTGCTCATCGCCGCCCGCGGCATCCAGGCGGTCGGCGGCTCGATGCTCACCCCCGTGGCACTGTCCATCGTCACCGCCGTGTTCACCGAACCCGCCGAACGCGCCCGCGCGATCGGTCTGTGGGGGGCGGTCGTCGGGGTGTCGACCGCCGTCGGGCCCCTCGCGGGCGGTGTGCTCATCGACACCCTCGGCTGGCGGTCCGTGTTCTGGATCAACCTCCCGATCTGCGCCGCCGCACTCGCGCTCACCTACGCCGTGGTCCCCGAGTCCAAGGCCGCAGTGCCCCGCAGCATCGATCCGCTCGGCCAGGTGCTGGCGATCGCGGTCATGTTCACGGCGGTGTTCGGCCTCATCGAACGGGCGCCCCTGATGTTCGCCCTCACGACCGCAGCCCTCGCCGCGTTCATCGCACACGAGCGGCGGCACCCGTCGCCGTTCATCGACCTGCGCTTCTTCCGCAGCATCCCGTTCGCGGCGGCCACCCTCACCGCCGTCTCCGCGTTCGCGGGATTCGGCGCCTTCCTGTTCACGATGTCGCTGTACCTGCAGAACACGCGGCACTTCTCCGCCGTGCAGACGGGGCTGATGTTCCTGCCCATGGCGCTGTCCGTGCTCGTCGCCTCCCCCGTGTCCGGGCGACTCGTGGCACGGTTCGGGCCGCGCCCGTCGCTGCTCGGCGCGGGTCTGCTGATGACGTGCGCCGCACTCGCGCTGACCACCGTCGACGCGGGCACGCCCGTACCCGAACTGGGGATCGTGTTCGCGGTCTTCGGCATCGGCTTCGGACTCGTCAACGCGCCCATCACGAACTCCGCGGTCAGCGGAATGCCACTGGACCGGGCCGGCGCCGCGGCCGCCGTCGCCAGCACGAGCCGGCAGCTCGGCGTCAGCCTGGGCGTGGCGCTCTCGGGGCTCATCGCAGGCGCCCCGCTGTGGTGGTCCGTCGCGGGCTTCGCCCTGGTCGTCGTGGCGCTCGCCGTCGTGTCGACGGGTGCGCGCGCCGAACGCTCGCGCGCGCGGATCGCCCCGCTGCTCGCGTCGAAGGAGACGGCCGATGTCCACTGAGACCCCGGACGAGGTGTGGAGCCTGCTGGTGCACGCCGTCATCGACAGTCGCTCGGACTGGCGCCGCGCGGTCGCCGAGCGCACCGGCCTCCCCTTCAGCCGGCTCCGCGTCCTCAAGCGGCTCCACCGCTACGGGCCGCTCACCCTCAAGGAGGTGGCCGCGCTGGCCGACATGGACGCGCCGGCGGCCACCGTCGCCGTCAACGACCTCCAGGCGCGCGGGCACGTCGAGCGGTCCGTCTCCCCCGCGGACCGGCGGGTCAAGGTCGTGACGATCACCGACGCCGGCCGCGCCGTCGTCGACGCCATGGCGTCGGTCGAGGACCCGGCGCCGCCGGCCATCCGGTCACTGGCTCCTGCGGAGCTGGCCCGGCTGGCCGAGCTCGCGCGCTCCCTGGCCGGGTAGCGCGTCGACGCTCTCGTGCGCCACGTCGAGCGGCTCCTCGGCGGCCGGCGCGGTCGCATCCCGCTGGACGGCATCGCCCGACGGTGCCGGCACGCTCTGCTCGACGGTGCCGACGACCACCTTGCGCGTGCGGCGCATCGCGAAGGTGACCTCCTCGACCTCCTCGTACGACTGCTGCACCGTCCGGGTCGCACCGCCGGGCAGGACGCGCGCGACGATCGGCGGCATCAGCGGCCGGACGAAACCCGCGATCGTGCGCGCGGCCCCGTCGATGACGGGCGGCACGAACGGGTTCGGCTTGTGCTCGGCCGCGCGGGCCGGCACCGCCGGGGCCGCCTCGGCGACCCGCGCGGGCAGGGTGTTCTCGTCGCTCACGGCGGGCTCCTCGGCGGGCTCGGGGGTCTCGTCGGTCGCGCCGACGACGGGCAGCGGCCCGGTCGGCGTCTCGTCGGCCGGGGGCTGGCCGGGGGCGCGCAGGCTCGCCGCCTCCGCGGCGGCGGCGATGGGCAGGAAGTCGTCGTGCACGGCCGGGATCTCCTGTCGGTAGAGTCGCGCGGTCACCGCGACCGGTTCGAATCCGGCGGCCTCCAGCGCCGCGGCGCCGGCCGCCGCGCCGTGGGCCGGAAGCATCTCGGTGGGCGGGTCGTCCGCGAGGGCGAGCTCGACCCGGCGCTCGTGCTCGCGGCGCTCGATGGCCAGCCGGGCCGCGGAGGCGAGTCGCTCGCTCTCCAGGTCGCGACGGTGCCGGATGTCGCGAGCGGTCTCCCCGCGCCACAGGCGCAGCAGCAGGGGTAGGAGCGCGATCAGGATGGACACCAGGTCGATCCCGATCCGGAGTGCCGCGGCCGAGAGCGACTGCGCCGTCACGCCGTTCAGCGCGATCCAGCGTGCGCCCACGCCGTCGTCGACGCGCGCCGCCGTCGTCCGGGCGGCGGCGACCTCGGTCCGCGCGGACGCGATGCGCGCGTCGCGGCCGGGCGCGTCCTTCGCTCGCGCCGCGGTCGCACGGTCGAGGTCCGCCTGGGCGGAGGCGAGCCGCTCGTTGGCGGACCGGCTCTCGGGGCCGCGGCCGGGCACACCGGTGATCGACGTCTGCGGACAGGCGGGGCCGGGACGATACTCACAGCGGGCGACGACCAGCGCCTGGTCGCGCCGGCCGGAAGCCTCGGCGACCGCCGCGTCGAGCGCGGCGCGGTCGGCGCGGGCGGCGTCGAGCTCCGCCTGCGCGGCGCGGACCTCGGGGGCCGCGACAGCACCCCGGTCGGCGTCCGTCCGCAGCCGATCCTCGATCGCGCCGTTCAGCGCGAGCATCGACACGAGCTCCCCCACGACGAGTCCCACCACGACGCAGACCAGGAAACGGCTCGGCAGCGCTGCGCGACGGCCAGGAGCGGCGACGGTCACGCAGACCGCGGCGCCGACCAGGAAGGCGAGCACAGCGAGAGCCGGGATCATCGTCGTGCCGCCTCCCTCTGCGATAGAACTCCGTCGAACTCCTCTCACAGAGAATCGCAGCCGGGAACCCCTCGCGCCCAATCGTGTGGCCGCTTTCACAGGATCAACTACCTCCTCGGGTCGGGTAGTTCTACTCATCCGCCACCGCCACGCGGGGCGGCACGCTGACACCATGAACACGATCACCCCGTCGCCCAAGCCGACCACCGCATTCTTCGTCCAGTCCGCGATCGCCTTCGCCGTCTCCTCCGGAAGCCTCCTCATCGGCGCCTTCTACCTGCCCGTCGACACGTGGCAGCGCGGCTTCCTCCTGGTGGGGCCCTGTTCCTCATCACCAGCACCTTCAACCTCGCGAAGGTCATCCGCGACCAGCAGGAGGCGAACAGCGTCCGCGTGCGCGTCGACGAGGCGCGGATCGACAAGCTGATGGCCGAGCACGACCCCCTCCGAGGCGTCGCCTGACGTCCGCACCGGGACCGATCACGGAGGAGCTGGACATCTCTAGACCGGTCGGTCTATGTTTAGACCATGCGGTCTAGAGATACGTTCACATCCGAGCAGCGCCGCGCCCAGCTCGTCGACGCGGCCATCACCGTCATCGCCGAGAACGGCTATCCGGCGGCGTCGGTCGCGAAGATCGCCGACCACGTCGGCATCGCGAAGTCCGTTGCGCTCTACCACTTCCGCACCAAGGACGAGCTCGTCGCCGCCGTCACGACGGCGGTTTTCACCGCGGCGGCCGGGTACATCGTGCCCGCGATCGCCGCGGCGGAGACGGCCGCCGGCAAGCTCACCGCCTACATCCGCAGCAACGCCGCCTTCCTCGCCGAGCACCGGGCGGAGACCGTCGCGCTGCGCGAGATCGCGACCACCTACCGCTCGGCCGAGGGCCGCCGGTTCGACGACGCCGTCACCGCGGACGCCGCCGCGAACCCGCCGCAGGGCGACCTCGCGCTGCTCGATCCCGCCGCGATCTTCGCGCTGGGCGTCGAGACCGGCGAGTTCCGCGCGGACCTCGACCCCGTCCGGGCGGGTTCCGCCCTGCGCGGCGCCCTCGACGGCGCCGCCACCGACCTCGCGCGCCTGACGGCGATCGGCGTCGCCTACGACCCGGTCGCGTACGGCGAGACCCTGGTCGAGATCTTCACCCGCGGGGTGCGGGCGTGAGGACCGCGATCCTGGCCTTCGGCACCCGCGGCGACGTCGCCCCGCTCACCGGCCTCGCCCGGCGGCTCCGGTCAGACGGGCACGACGTGGTCCTCGCAGCACAGGAACCGTACCGGGCCGAGATCACCGGAGCGGGCGGCGCATACGCACCGCTGCCCGGGGACATCCGCGAGGCGACGCTCGCCTCGCCCACCGCGCAGGCCCTTGTCGACGGCACGAGGATGCGCCCGTCGAAGGACACCCTCGAGGAGATGCGCGAGGAACTGCGCGGAGTGGGGCAGGCCATGGCCGCGGCCGGCGACGGCAGCGACCTCGTGCTGCTCGAGGGCCCCGTCGGCGCACTGCTGGGGCGGCACGTCGCGGCCGCAATGGGGGTGCCCAGCGCCGGCGTGATGTTCCAGCCCGCCTCCCCCACCGGAGATTTCAGCCCGCCCGCGCTCGGGATCCGTTCGTACGGACGGCTCGGGAACCGCCTCGTCTGGTGGGCCGGCGGCTTCGCCGAGCGCGTCTACGCGCCCGTGATCGCCGAGCTGCGACGCGACCTCGGCCTGCCGGCGAAGCCCGGACGGGCCGAGCGAGCGCGGCACTGGCCGGTGCTCTATCCGTTCAGCGAGCACGTCCTCCCGCGACCCACCGACTGGCCCGCACACCTGCGCGTCACCGGCTACCTGCGCCCCGAGCCGGTGGGCCCGCTCGCGCCGGACCTCGACTCCTTTCTCACCGACGGTCCGCCGCCCGTCGCCGTCACCCTCGGCAGCACTGCGACGGCGAACGGCGCGGCGCTCTCGCGGATCCTCGCCGAGGCCACGGCGGCGGCCGGCGTGCGCGCCGTCGTCCAGCGCGGCTGGGCGGAGCTCGAGCCCTCGGGCGAGCACCTATTCGTCGTCGATGACGTGCCGCACGCGCTGTTGTTCCCGCGCTGCGCCGCCGTGATCCACCACTGCGGCGCCGGGACCACCGCCGCGGCGCTGCACGCGGGGGCACCGTCGATCCCGGTACCCGGGATCATGGACCAGCCCTTCTGGGCCCGCCGCTTGCACCTCCTCGGCGCGGGCACCGAGCCGATCCCCCGGCACGCGCTCACCACCGACGCGCTGGCGGACGCGCTCCGCACCGTCGGGCGGCACCGACCGGCGGCCGAGCGCCTGGGCGCGGACCTGCGCGCGGAGGACGGCGCCGCCCGCGCCGCCACGGCGATCACCGACCTGTTCCACCGCAGTTGAGGAGAACCGTCATGGCCGATCAGAACCTCGCGAACGCGATCATCACCGCCGGGGCGCTCGCCGGGGGCGGGCTCATCATGGCCGGCGGAGCGATCGGCGCCGGCATCGGCAACGGCACCGCCGGGGCGAAGCTGGTGGAGGGCATCGCACGCCAGCCCGAGGCGGCGTCCCGCCTGCTCCAGCCCTTCTTCATCAGCGTGAGCCTCGTCGAGGCCGCGTACTTCATCAACCTGGCGTTCATGGCGCTGTTCGTCTTCGCGACACCGGTCTTCGCGGGCTGAATCCGCGCCATGAGCCCCGCGCGAGCTGCGGCGCTCCGGCTACAGGACGGCGGCGAGGTCCGCGCGGAGCGAGTCCAGCGCTGGGGTCGCACGCGGGGTCATCGCGCGCCAGGAGTCGAGGATGCGCAGGCTCTGCCCGGCGTGCCGGACGAAGTGGTTGCCCGCGAACTTGGGGAAGTCGAAGGGGACGCGCCGGCACAGCTGCCGGAGTGCAGCCCGGGCGACGAGAGGCGGCGGCGCGAACGCCGGGACGCCGACGTCCGCGCGCATCGCCTCCGCCATCGCCCGCCCCGGGCGTTGCAGCCGCCGCAGGAACGTCGGCCAGTCGCCGCCGACGATCGCCAGCTCCGCGGCGTACGGCACCATCGCCGCCCCGACGGCCGCGACGGTCTTCGCCGGCGCGCGCCCGATCACCTTCGGATGCTCGGCGGCGAGCCGGCGCGGCAGGTCGCGCGCGGACCCCTCCACCGCGACCGCGGCGAACGGGGGTGCGAGCGGCGGCACCCAGAACTCCGCTCGGGTCTCCGTGCCGCGCGATGTCGCGAACGACAGGAGGCCCGGCGCCAGCGTCGCCACCTCCGCGCCGGCGAACATCCGCTGCGCGATCGCCGCGTCACCGATCACGGGGCTCGTCACCCCGATCGCGGCGGGGCGCGCGGCGACCAGCGCCGCCGCCACCTCGTCGTCCAGGTCGCCCGGCGCGGACGTCAGGATCAGCAGGTCGACGGTGCCGGGCTCGACGTCGGCGTACCGGACGACCGGCACGTGCGAGACCACGCCGCGGGGATCGACCGCGGTGAGGATCACGTCGTCGCGACGGGACGCGGCGCGGACCTCGGCCCGCCCGTCACCGGTGCCCGCGAGGAGCGCGCCGGCCGCGGCGGACACGGCCCCTGCTCCTTGGATGAGGACGCGCCCGCGATCGGTCATACCCCAGCGTCACCCCGGAGGCCGCTCGCCCGCAACACCTGCCGCTCGACGCCGGCGCGCAGAGCGTCCTCCCCTCCGACGAGCCGGACGCGTTGCCGGGCACGCGTGATCGCCGTGTACAACAGCTCCCGCGTGAGCAGCCGCGAATCGGCGGGCGGGATCACCACGGACACCGCCTCGTACTGGCTGCCCTGGCTGCGGTGGATCGTCATGGCGTAGACGGTGCGCACGGCGACCAACTGGTTCGGGTACAGCAGGGCCACGTCGCCGCCGCGGGCGAACGCGGCCCGCAGGTCCGACGCATCGCCGTCGTGCGCGATCACGACGCCCACGTCGCCGTTGTAGACCTTGGTGTCGTAGTCGTTCGCGGTCACGAGCAGGGGCTGACCCGCGTACCAGCCGGCCGAGCCGCCGCGGACGCCCGCCCACTCCTCCGCCAGCTGCGCCCAGCGCGTGACGCCCGACGGCCCCTCGGAATGAGCGCACAGCACCCGGTGCAGCTGCACCCCCGTCGCCGCCTCCGCGGCGAGACCCCGTTGCGCCGCGCCGACGGTGACCGCGCTCGCCCGCTCCACGTCGGCGCGCAGGCCCGCGAGATCGTCGGGCTCGCACCACTCGATCGCGCCGTCTCCGCCGGCGCGGGCCAGCTCGACGACCCGGTCGGCGTCGCCGCGGCGCACCGCGTCGGCCAGCTCGCCGAGCGCGCCCGTGAACCGGCGCCCCCGCCGCAACCGCACGACGCCCCGGCGAGCGTCCGCGAGCTCCGCGTCGTCGATGCCCGCCTCGTCGCCGCCGGGCCGGGCGGTCTCGTCCGCCAGCAGCGCCTCCAACTCGGGCGACGGCGCCGTCGTCACCCCGCGCGCGACCAGGTCGCCGAGAACCGCGCCCGCGTCGACCGAGGCCAGCTGGTCCGGGTCGCCGACCAGGATGAGGCGCGCTTCGGGGCGCAGTGCCTCGAGCAGCCGACACATGATCGTGAGCGAGACCATGGACGTCTCGTCGACCACCACCACGTCGTAGGGCAGGTGGTTGGTCGCGTCGTGCCGGAACCGGCTGGCGTTGCCGGGCTTGAAGCCGAGCATCCGGTGGATCGTCTGGGCGGGAATCTCCCGCGGCAGGCCGAGCGTCGCGCCCTGCGCGCGGACCTCGCCCGCGAGCTGCGCCGCCGCGCGGCCGGTGGGCGCGGCGAGACCGACCCGCAGCTCGGGTCCGTGCTGGTCGAAGAGCAGCGCGAGGATCCGGGCGACGGTGTAGGTCTTGCCCGTACCCGGGCCGCCCGCGAGCACGGTGGTCTGGCCGAGCACCGAGGCTGCGGCGGCGAGCCGCTGCCGGTCCGGCCCGGGCTCGGGGAACCGTGCGAGCAGGCCCGCGCGCAGCCGCGCGGCGTCGACGCCGGGGGCGGCCCCGGCCCGGGCGTCGAGGATCGCGCGGACGGTCTCCTCCTGCCGGTGGTACCGGTCGAGGTAGAGCAGCTCGTCGCCCACGAGGCGCAGCGGCCGGAGTGGGCCCGACGCGGCTCCCACCACGAGCGGGCTGCGCCGCAGGCCGTCGAGCACCGCCGCATCGTCGGGCCAGGGCAGCGCCGCCACGTCGACCTCGCCCTCGCCGTCGACCGCCACGTCCCGCAGGCGCGAGAGTTCGAGGCACACCGAGCCCAGCCGGACGGCACGGGTGGCGAGCGCGGCGGCGAGCAGCACGGCCTCATCGGACTCGCCGCCCAGCCGCCCCAGCGTGGCGGCGACGTGCACGTCGGCCGGGCCGAGCACCCCCGCCGCGGCGAACGTCTCCAGCAGCGTCGGCTCCGTCGTGGTCATCGCGTGCCTCCCGCCAGCGCGTCGGACACCTCGACGACCAACTCCGCCGGGGGGTGCCACTCGAAGACTCCGGCGCCGGGCGGCGTCTCGGGGCCGATCATGGCCCGCACGAAGTGGTACTGCACCACCCCGAGGTGGGTCCGCGGCGCGTACCCCGGCACGCGCCAGGACAGGAACCGATGCAGCGCCACCGAGTACAGCAGCGCCTGCAGTACGTAGTGCGAGGAGATCATCTCCCGTGCCATGGCCTCCGCGGTGTAGTCGGCGGTGGTGAGGTCGCCCCGCGCGAGCCGGTTGGTCTTGTAGTCGACCACGGTGAACCGGGGGCCGTCGGGCGTCGCGATGCGCAGGACCGAATCGATGCTGCCCGTGAGGTAGCCGCGCAACGCGGCGCCCGGTACCTCCCGCAGCCGTTCCGCGTACGGGGCGAGCGGGTCCCCCGGCGGCAGGTGCTCGTCGAGCAGGTCCGCGATCGTCGACAGCGTGGCCGCGGGCCCGTCGCCGCCGAGCGGCAGCTCGAAGTCGAGCTCGGCGAGGTGATCGCCCGGTGCCACCTCGGCGAGCGTCAGGTGCGCGAGGTCGCCGGTGCCGAGCGGCGTGTGCAGCACCGCGACGAGCGCCGCGGCCACTTCCTCCGGATCGTCCGCGGTGGCGCCGTACTCGGCGGCCTCGCGGCACCGGGTGAGCACCTCGGCCGCGAGGTCGGGGGCGCCGGTGTCGACGTGCTCGAGGATCTCGTGCACGAGGGTGCCGAAGACCGCACCGCCCGACAGGCCGTTCATCCGGGACGACGGTGCGCCCCCCGCATCTGCGGGGGCGTCCATCGGCTCCTCGGTCGGCTCGTCGTCGGTGGCCGGTTGTTCCGGTTCGCTTCCGGTGTCGGGCGCGGCCTCCGCCGGGCCGTGGGCGGCGTCGGCGACCAACGCCGAGTAGCTCGTGCGCCGCCACGTGGGATCGATGCGGCGGCTCGCGCGGGCGAGCTCGAGCGCCGGGTACGCGACATCCTGCGGGCGCCAGGCCGCGGGCCGCGGCGCGGCGAGGTCGACCGCCTCGATCGAGACGGCCGCTGCGATCGGCGCCGCCCATTCCCGCAGCTTCGGGCCCACGTCGGCGTCGCGTGGGATCGGTGCCTGGGCGGCGGGGACCCGTCCGCCGCCCACGTCGGAGAACAGGAGGCGGTGCAGCGGCGAACTCCGCGTGGTGGTGCCGGGCGCCCACCACAGCACCAGGCGGGACTGCGCGCGGGTCGCACCGACGTAGAGCAGGCGCAGTTCCTCGCCCGCCGCCTCCTGCTGCGAGACGGCGTACCGCTCCGCGAACCCGGGCGCGTACTCGCCGCCGACGTCGATGAGACGATCGCCCTTCTGGTCGTGGAAGACGAAGGTCTTCTTGCCGCCGAAGGAGCCGTCGTCCCAGCCGAAGGGCAGGTAGACGACCGGGAACTGCAGTCCCTTGCTCGCGTGCACGGTCATGAGCTGGACCGCGGCGGTGTCGGTGGCCAGGCGCCGTGCGGGGTCGGCGGTGCCGCCGAGGCCGGGATCGGCGATCCGGTCGGCGAGCCACCGGGTGGCGGCGGCGAGGCCGAGCCCGAGGGTGACGGTGGCGTGCTGCACCAGTTCGGCGACGTGCCGCAGATCCGTGAGCATCCGCTCGCCGCCGGCGCGGCCGAGCAGCCGCTCGTCGAACCGGGAGCGGGTCGCGAGCGCATCGAACATCGCCGCGAAGCCGGAGCGCGCGAAGATCCCGGCGAGCGTGCGCAGCCGCCCGCTGATCGCGGAGACCAGCTCGTCGCCGCGCTCGTCGAGATCACGCGCGGTGAACTCGAACAGCGGCGTGAGCGCGGCGAGCCGGGCGCGATCGCTACGGCCGGGGTTCTCGAGCGCTTGCAGCACCCGCAGCCAGTCGACGGCCGCCGCCGTGGTGAACACGCTGGCGCCGCCCGCGGCCACGGCGGGCACGTCGTACTCCTGCAGCAAGGACTGCAGCTCGGCGACGTGCGCGTTCTTGCGCACGAGCACCGCCACATCGCCGGGCCGCAGCGCGCGGCTCTCCCCGGGCGCCGTCTCCAGCTGCTCGCCCGCGGTGAGGGTGCGGGTGATATCGGCGGCGACGTCGCGGAGAACGACCGGCCGCACGTTCCGCACGTACGGGATCCCGGACTGGGTCTTGGGCCCCACACCGTTCGAGCCGAGGTACCGCAACCGCAGAGGTGCGCCGCCCGCGAGCCGGGACGTCGCGCGATGCGCCTCCACGGATCCCGCGACGATGAGCGGGTCCCCGAACGCCACATCCCCGTAGAGGTGCTGCAGCGCCCGTACGAGGGGCGCGTCCGACCGCCGGTTCACGTCCAGTTCCCGCTTGACCGTTCCGTCCAGTCGGACGGCCCTGAGGTAGCTGGTCACCTCCGCGCCGCGGAACGCGTAGATCGCCTGTTTCGGGTCGCCGACCAGGACGAGCGTGCTCGCGCCGTGGAAGGCGTCGTGCAGGATGTCCCACTGCACGGGGTCCGTGTCCTGGAACTCGTCCACGAGGACCACCGAGTAGAGGGCCTGCAGCCGGGCCCGCGCCCGGTGCCCGTGCACGAGGTCGGTGAGGGCGTCCCGCAGGAGGCCCTGCAGGTCGTCGTAGTCGCGGAGCCGGCCCATGCGCTTGCGGCGGTCCACCTCGCGGCGCACGATCCGCGCGTACTCGACCCGGAGCCCGGTATCGGAGCCGGGCTCCGCCTCGGCCGGGGTGATCGCGGCCCGCGGGTTGGCGACCACGGTGCGCGCGTAGATCAGTGCATCGGGGAGCGGGAAGGGTGCGCGCTCGCGGCCGGCGAACATGCCGAGGTAGACGTCCTCGGCGACCTCCTGCACCAGGTCGTCGACGTCCTCGACGAAGACGGCGCCGGGCTCGAGATCGCCCGCGAGGCCGAGGGCGTCGAGCATCCGCTGGCAGAAGCCGTGCGTGGTGGTGATCGTGGCCGCGTCGAAGTCGGAGAGGGCGGTCACCAGCCGGCGGTGACGGACGGCGACCTCGGCGGCGTCGCCGGTCGCGAGGTGTCGGATCAACTCGTCGTCCGACGCCGCGGCCGCTGCGGGATCGCGGAGTGCCCGCTCGACGGACAGCAGCCGGGACCGGGCGCGCTCGCGCAGCTCCTGGGTGGCCGCGCGGGAGAAGGTGATGAGCAGCATCTCCCCGAGTTCGGCGACGCCCTCGGCGACGTACCGGGCCAGCAGCCCGACGATCGCGTAGGTCTTGCCGGTACCCGCACTCGCCTCGAGCACGGTGGTGGTGGGCCCGGCCGGGAGCGGGCCGGTCAGCTCGAACGGAGCGGCACCCAGGACCGGTTCGCGCGGGCTCATCAGGTCATCTCCTCGTGCGTGACGATGGGGACCCACAACCGGGCGGCGAGCGCACCGAACCGGGTGTTCGCGCGGGAGAACGCCGCCTCGTCCCCCACCGGTGGCGTGAGTGCGTCCTCGAAGGCGTTCTCCCCCAGGGCGTACCGGATCGATCTGTCCTGGCCGTCGCCGAACGTCCCCTCGAACTCGGCGCGCGCCGCATCCAGCGCCTGGTGCGCCGGGGCGCCGGCCGCGCCGCGTTCGACGTACACCGCCGATGCCGTGGGGAACAGCGGCAGCGGCTCGCGCAGCCCGCGGTCCCGCAGGTCCACGAGCGTGCGGAGCACCGCTGCGGGGTCCGGCGGCACCCGCAGCCGGGATGTGAGCACGCCGCGGAACCGGGCGCGACCGATCGCGACGGCGGACGCGCCGTCGTGGCCGGCCCCCGCGAGCGCCAGCAGCGCGATCCACGCGGCCACCCGGTGTTTCGGGGCGAGACGGGAGAAGGAGGCGCGCACCACCCCGTCGGGCCGGACGGACGGCACCGAACCGACCAGCCTGCGCCCGTCGCCCACGTCCACCGCGACGTCGACGGTCGTCGCGGCGCCCGTCATGAGCGGACCCGCGACGCGGGCGAGCTCATCGACGGTGGCGCCGATATCGCCCAGCACCGCCGAGCCGAGTGCGAACGGAGGGAGGGTGCCGCGCCGGACCTCGGCGGCGGCGAACTTCTCCGGCGGCACACCGGCCAGCGCGGAGGCGAGCATGCGCTCCCCGATGTCCCACTTCTGCAGGCCGTCGGGCGCGATGGTCAGCGCCTCGGCGAGGTCGTCGTCCGCGTCGGGAACGCTGAAGCCGAGGCGCTGCCGCAGGAAGGCCTTGACCGGGTGCTCGCAGAACCGGACCAGTGCGTCGAGGTCCACATCCTCGGTCGCCGCGGCGAGCAGCGGCGCAGCCAGGAAGGGTTCCGGCGGGTCCGGCGGAGTGAGGGCGGCGACGGCGCCCGCATACGCCGCCGGGTCGAAGGAGAAGGGTGCGCCCCGGCCGAACGCGTCCGGGTCGAAGTTCACCGGGTCGAAGGGCTGCAGCGGATGCCGGAACTCCAGGCCGGCGGCGGCCTGGTCGGCGAGCAGCGCCCGCGCGGCGTCCCGCAGCTCCGAGGCGGGCACCGCGGGGGGCCGCCGCGTGCCCTTGACCGGGTCCGCGCCCGTGTAGAAGACGAGTAGCCGGTCGGTCGCGCTGGTGACGGCGTCGAGGAAGAGCTCGCGGTCCTCGGCACGCGGATCCCGCTCCCCGGCGCAGGGCGTCCGGCCCAGGACGTCGTCGCCGGAGTAGCGGGTGGATCGCGGGAAGACCTCGTCGTCGAGGCCGAGCAGCACGACCACCCGGTGCGGTACCGAGCGCATCGGCACCAGCGTGCACACCGTGAGCTCACCCGTGCGGAAGTTCGCCCGGGTCGGCTTGGCGGCGAGCCGCGCGGCGAGCATCGCCCGGACCTCGGTGAGCGTCAGGTCCCGGTCGGCGCCGTCGCGCAGCGCGGCGGTCAGTTCACGGCCCGCCTGGGTCACCTGCCAGGAATCGGCGGCGGGCACCGCGCCCACCTCGCCGACCAGCCGCTGCAGCGACTCGGCCCACGCACGGGCGGGCCGCCGCCCGCGGCTGTCGGCCGCCGCGCGGGTCAGCACGGCCTGGAACTCGGCGAACCGGCCCACGAGGTCGATGTCGGTCGAGTCCACGTCGTCGAGCGGCAGCCCGAGACCGAGCCACTCCCCCGACGATTCGTCGGCGACCACGCCGAGGACGATGCGGTCGAGGGCCGCGGCGAGCGTGTTCTGGGGGAATCCGCCCAGCCCGTACCGCTCGCGGCCGGCCGCATCGAGACCCCAGCGGGCGCCCGACGGACCGGCCCACGCGCGCAGCCGCTCGATGTCGGAGTCCCCGAACCGGTACCGCCGGCGCACCGGTTCCGTCGCAGCGAGGTCGAGCACCTGCGCGACCGTGGCGCGCCCGTCGGCGATCTCCAGCACGGTGACCAGGGCGTCGAGCAGCGGGTTGGTGAACCGCAGCGCCCGGTCCGCGAGCCGCACCCGCAGCCGCTGCCCCGGATGCACCTGCTCGCCCGCGGCGAGCGGCTCCGGCGCCGCGGCCCCCGCGGCGGCCTGCCCGAAGGCGGAACGGATCAACGGCGCGTAGGTCTCGATGTCCGGACAGCTCACGAGCACGTCACGGGGCTCCAGCGTGCGATCGTCCTCGAACAGCCGCACCAATCGCTCGCGCAGCACCTCGATCATGCGGGCCGCGCCGTGGCAGGCGTGGAACTCGAGCGTCCCGTCGGGCACGTGGTCCCCGATCAGCGGCGCGTCGTCGGCGATCGAGGCCTGCAGGGCGCCCAGCAACGTCGGGGGCCGGGCGGGGGCGGGGTGGTGCACGTCGGCGTCCGCGATCGGGGCGACGCGCTGTTGCAGCTCGCGGGCCTCGCGCCCGAGCGAGGCCAGAAGCGGGTTCGCCGCCGCGCCGGCAGCGGTACGGGGTGTAGGCGCGGGGACCACGTCCGCCCGCGGCGCCGCCCCCGCGGAGCGCGCGGACCAGAGCGCCGGGCTGGGGTGCGGCAGCCACAGGTGCACCGCGCGCCCTGCGGCCAGTGCCGAGAACACCGCGATCTGGTCCGTGGGGAGCCGGGTGGCACCGTAGACGGACAGCCTGCCGGGCAGGTCGACGAGGCCCGGCTCGTCGCGCAGCCGCGCGCACGCCCCGTCCAGGCGCTCCGCGGGGCTGGGCACACCGGCGAGGTCGCGGACGCGTCGGAACAGCTCGGCCTGCCAGCGAAGGTCCTCGGGCAGCTCGCCGCCCAGGCCGTCGGTGTCCCTGCCGACCGCCCAGTCGGCCAGCATCCCGGGCCGGTTCGCGCCGTACGCACGCAGCAGCCCCGCCAACAGGTCGGCCGTCGGGTACCGGCGGCGCGGACGGTGTCCGGGCTGCTCGGCCCACCCGCCCGGCCGGGTCACGCCCAGGTGCCGGGCCAGGACCGCCCCGCCGGGTTCGAAGGCGAGCGCATCGATCGCGGTGAGCACCAGCCACACGAGACGCTCACCGCGCCACGGATCCTCGTCGGGTGCGATGCCCGAGGCGGCGCCCACCGCGTCGGCGACGAGCGCTGCGGGCGTGGGGAAGTCGATGTTCGCGGCGATCCCGAGCCGCGATGCCAATCCCTGGACGATCCACCGTTCGACGCCGCGGGCCGGGACCGCGATCAGGTCCGGGACGAACGGATCGGCGTCGGGCACCGCGAGGACCTCCGCGAGCGCGTCCAGGAGGACGTCGCCGCGCTCGGAGCGGTGCACGGTGAGCATGGGGGCAGTTCTAACACGGGGCACCGACAGCTCAGACCGCCCGGGTCAGGGCCGCCGGCAGTTCGGCGAGCGAACGGATCGCCGGCGGCTCCCCGCCGGTTCCGCGCCCGGTCCGGTCGAGCCAGAGGCCCCGCATCCCGGCCGCGCGTGCGGCCGCGACGTCGTTGCGGAAGTTGTCCCCCACCGCGACGCACACCTCGGGGGCGGCGCCGGCGAGCTCGCAGGCGTGCAGGAAGACGCTCGGGTCCGGCTTGCCGATGCCGAGGGTGTCCGTGGTGACCACGCGCTCGAAGCGATCGGAGACCCCGAGCACCTGGAGCTTCATGCGGGTCGCGGGCGACGACGAATTGGTGAGCAGCACAACGGAGATCCCCCAGCGCTCCGCGGCCTCCACGGCGGGCATCGCGTCGGGGAAGAGACGTTGGGCCGCCGCGAACGCCGGGTCGAAGCCGCTGCAGAAGCGCCGGTACCGCCGCGCCTCCCACACGAGGCCGGAGCGCTCGGCGGCGACCGCGATCCGCGCCTTCCGCATCTCGTGGAAGCGCAGCTCGCCCACCGTGTACCGCCCGAAGACACCCTCGGGGTCGGTGAGGAAGAGTTCCGCGAACGCCTCGCGCACCGCCGCCGTGGACGTGGGCCACACCTCCAGCGCGGCCGCGCGGGCCGCCGAGCGCAACGCCGCGTCGGTGTCGACCAAGGTGTCGTCGATGTCGAGGATCAGGCCGTCACAGGGGCGCGGGCCGTCGAAACCGGCGCGCTGCCGCAGCCGGGCCACCGTGTCCGCACCCCAGCTCAGGCCACCGCGGACCGCGGCACCGACCAGGTCCGTGAGTTCCACGCGCCCGCCCTCCCGTGTCCGTCGTCAGTGCTCGTACATCCGCTTGTAGGTGGCGAGGGACGAGGCGATGTCGCCCTTGAGCGCGCGCGCCACCGTCGCGCCGATGGGACCGAACAGCGGCGGCCCGCCGAGGTCGGCGCGCAGCTTGATGGTCGATCCGGCGGACGACGGGGCGATGCTCACCGTCAGCGTGTACTTGGTACCGGCGACGCCGCGACCGTCCAGCACGAGGGCACGCGGCGGGTCGTAGGTGGTGATCGTCCAGTCGACGCGGTTGCGGAAGTTCTTCACCTTCACCACGCAGGAGAGCTTCACCCCCTTCGCGAGGTCCGCCGGCAGCGGGCTCCGCCAGCCGTCGTGCAGGCTCACCCACTGCGGCAGCGTCTCCAGGTCGGACGCCTTCGCCCAGGCCTCCTCCGGCGGGAGCGCCACCTCGATCGTGCTCTCGACCTTCGCCACGTCCTCCACACTCCTTCGCGCATCGCTGCTGTCGAACTTAGCCTGTGCCGGGACGGCCGCCCGTCCGAGCGTAGATTTCACGCGTGTCCGCCACCACGGCCTCGGTCGTCCTCGCCCTCGTCGCCGCGTTCCTGTTCGCGTGCGGATCCGCTGCGCAGCAGGCCGAGGCGGCGAGCGTGGACGAGGACGGCTCGCTCATCGCCGCGCTGGTCCGTAGGCCGCGCTGGTGGCTCGGACTGCTCGGCGACCTCGGCGGGTACGCCTTCCAGGCGTGGGCCCTGGCGCTCGGCCCGGTGTTGGTCGTGCAGCCGCTGATCGTGGCGGCCCTGCTGTTCGCGCTGCCCGTCTCGGCGCTGCTCAACCACACCCGGGTCACCGCGCGCGAGTGGGCGTACGCGGCGGTCCTCGCGGTCGCGCTGGCGGTGTTCCTCATCGCGGGGCGGCCCTCCGACGGCGTTCCCGACGCAGCGGGGGCGACCTGGCTGCCCGCCCTCCTGGTCGTGGGCGCGGTCGCGGCGGCCGCGACCGGCATCGGTCTGGTGCGGGCGCTCCCCGGACCGGCGCGGGCCCTCTCCTTCGGCGTGGCCTCCGGCGTGCTCTTCGGCGTGGCGACGGTACTGACGAAGCCGGTTCTCACGTCCTACGAGCACGCGGAGTTCCTCGCGAACACGCTGCGGCTGCTCACCGACTGGCGGCTCTTCGTCCTCATCCTGTGCGGACTCGGCGCGATGTACCTGCAACAGCGGGCCTTCCAACCGGCCCCGATCTCCGCGTCGCTGCCCGCGATCACGCTCGCGGAGCCGGTGTGCGCGGCGGCGCTCGGCGCCGTCGTGCTCGGCGAGACCGTGACGATGAGCGGAGCGCACGGCGTTGCTGTGGTCGCCTCGGGCGTCGTCGGTGCGGTCGCGGCGGCCCGCCTCGCCGGACGGTGACGGCGTACCGTCGGGCGGTATGACGGACCTCGCGGCGCTCGCGGACGCACCCTTCACGTACGCCGAGGTCGGCGCGACCCGCGGGACGCCGCCCGGCGACGCGCACATCGTGCGCGCCGAGCGCGTCGTGGGCCGCGGTCCGGAGGACTTCGCGGCCGTCCGGGACGCGATCCTCGCGTACGGCATGCAGCGCGGCGCGGGGCTCCGCGTCCGCGCGAGCACGCCGACCGCCGCAGAAGGCGCCGTGCTGGTGCTGACGGCGCCGCTGTTCGGACCGATCCGCATCCCGTGCCGGGTGGTCTACGTCGTCGACGAGCCCGACCGCGCCGGCTTCGCCTACGGCACACTGTCCGGCCACCCCGAGAGCGGCGAGGAGCTGTTCTCCGTCGAACTCCGCCCCGACGGAGCCGTCGTGGCCGTGGTGGCCGCGTTCTCCCGGCCCGGCCGCTGGTACAGCCGCCTCGGCGGTCCCGTCGCCCGCACCGTGCAGGCGGCGATGACGCGGCGCTACCTGGCGGCGATGGTCCGTTAGACGGAGACGCGGCGCCGGCGGAACGGCACCGGCTCACCGACCAGCCCGGCGAGCTCCGTCCGCAGCTCGGCGGGGAGCGGTGCCGGGCGACCGGCACCGTCGACCACGACCATGGAGGTCTCCGCGATCGCGGCGACGGCGCCGCCGGTCCCGATCACCGAGTAGCCGAGGTCGAACCCGGAGCGGCCGATCCGCGTGACGTGCAGGACGATCCGCACCGGCTCGGGCGAGTACAGGAGCGGCGTCAGGTAGTCGATCTCCTGGTGCGCCACGAACATCGTCACCTTCGTATCGCCGGACTGCGCGACGTTCTCGCTGAGGAACCGGATACGCGCCTCCTCCAGCAGCCGCAGCATCGCGACGTTGTTGATGTGCTGGAGCGCGTCCATGTCGGACCACCGCATCGGGACCGCCACCTCGTGTGTTGCCATGGGGATAGTGTCGACCATCGGAAACCGTCCATCGTCACCGGGAGTTGCCATGCGCACCGTCCGTGCCCTCACCGCCGTCGCGCTGGCGGCGGGCCTCGCCGCCTGCTCCACGTCGAATACGCCCGAGGGGGCCACGTCGTCGACGGCCGCCGGATCCGGCGCCGTCGTCGTGTACGCGGCGGCGAGCCTGCAGGCGACGTTCGAGAAGCTCGGCGCGCAGTTCGGGCAACGGCATCCGGGTACCGCGGTGAAGTTCTCGTTCGGCGGTTCCTCGGGCCTGCTGACCCAGCTGACGCAGGGCGCGCCCGCGGACGTCTTCGCGACCGCCGACACGCCCACGATGGACAAGGCCGGGGCGGCGGGCCTGGTCGACGACCCGCGGCCGTTCGCGACCAACGTGCTGACCATCGCGACCGCGCCGGGGAATCCGAAGGGAATCGGCTCGCTCGCCGACCTGACCCGGCCCGGGGTCTCGGTCGTCGTGTGCGCGCAGCCCGTGCCCTGCGGCACCGCCACCGCGAAGGTCACCACGGCCGCCGGCGTGCGCCTCGCTCCGGTCAGCGAGGAGGACGCCGTCTCCAGCGTGCTCGCCAAGGTGCGGCACGGTCAGGCGGACGCCGGCCTGGTGTACCGGACCGATGTCAAGGGCGCGAAGGGCGCGGTCGACGCCGTGGACTTCCCGCAGGCCGACGGGGCGGTCAACGTCTACCCCATCGCGCCGCTGACGGCCGCGAGGAACGCCGACGGCGCGCAGCGTTTCGTCGAGTTCGTCCGCGGGCCCGAGGGCCGGGCCGCCCTCGCGGAGGCCGGATTCGGAGCACCGAACTGACCGCGGCCGCGCGCACCGCGCCGCTGGCGGGCTACCCGCGGTGGGTCGTCGCTCCCGCGGCGGTCGGCGCCGCCTTCGTGCTGATCCCCCTCGTCGCGATCGTGGCGAAGGTGGACTGGCCGCGGTTCGGCGAGCTGGTGACCTCGGCGGACTCGCGGACCGCGCTCGCGCTGTCGCTCGAGACCTCGTCCGCCGCGACCGTCGTCTGCGTCCTGCTCGGAGTGCCGTTGGGAGTGATCCTGGCGCGCAGCCGATCCCGATTCGTGGGCGTGCTGCGCCCCCTCGTGCTGCTGCCGCTCGTGCTGCCGCCGGTCGTGGGCGGTATCGCGTTGCTGTACGCCTTCGGCCGGCGCGGGCTGGTGGGCCAGTGGGGCGGCATCGGCGGGCACATCGCGTTCACCACCGTGGCCGTGGTGCTCGCGCAGGCGTTCGTCGCACTGCCCTTCCTGGTGCTGGCGGTCGAGGGCGCGTTGCGCACCCTGGGCACGGACTTCGAGCACACGGCGGCCACCCTCGGCGCGCCCCCGTCGGTCGTGCTGCGCCGGATCACGCTGCCGCTGGTGCTGCCGTCGATCGCGTCGGGCGTCGTCCTGACCTTCGCCCGCGCCCTCGGCGAGTTCGGCGCGACGCTCACGTTCGCGGGCTCCCTCGCCGGGACCACGCGCACGCTCCCACTGGAGATCTACCTGCGCAACGAGACCGACCCGGAAGCGGCGGTCGCGCTCTCCCTGGTCCTGCTCGCGGCGGCCGCGGTGATCGTCTCGCTGGTGTACGGGGTGCGCGCGTGGCGCCGGTGACCACGGGCCTGGAGGTCGACGTCACCGTCGCGGACCGCGGCGTCGATGCGGCCTTCGCCGTGCCGGAGGGACGGACGCTCGCGCTCCTCGGCCCCAACGGCACGGGCAAATCGACGGTGGCGGGCGCCGTCGCCGGGCTGGTGCGGCCCGGCTCCGGCCGGATCGCCGTCGGCGGGCGGACGGTCTTCGACCGCGCGACGTGGGTGCCGGCGCACCGCCGGCGGGTGGCGCTGCTCGGCCAGACCGCGCGACTCTTCCCGCACCTGCGGGTCCGCGCGAACGTGGCCTTCGCGCCCCGCAGCGCGGGCGCCGACCGTCGGGCCGCGGCGGCCGCGGCCGACCACTGGCTCGAGGCCGTGGGGGCCGCCCACCTCGCGGACCGGCGGCCGACGGAGCTGAGCGGGGGCCAGGCGCAGCGCGTCGCCCTGGCCCGGGCCCTCGCCGCGGAACCGCGGGTGCTGTTGCTCGACGAGCCGCTGTCGGCGCTCGACGTCTCCGCGCGCGCCGAGGTGCGCACCCTGCTGCGTGCGCTGCTGCGGGACCGGACCTGCGTGCTCATCACGCACGACGCGGCGGATGTGGTGGCCCTCGCGGACGAGGCCGCGGTCCTGGAGGGCGGCCTCGTGGCCGATCACCGCCCGGCGGCCGAGTTGCTGCTCTCCCCCGCGACGCCGTTCGCCGCCCGGCTGGCGGGGATGAACCTGCTGCCGGACGGCGACGGGATGTGGGTGTTCCCCCCGGACGCGGTGCGCGTCGGCGGGCCCGACGGGGACGGGCGGCCCGGCACCGTGCTCGAAGTGACGGTGGCAGGAGGGCACTGCCGCGTGACCGCCGCTGTGGCGGACGGGACCGCGCTGGTCGCGGAGCTTCCGGCGGAGTGCTACCGGGATCTGCACCCCGGCGACGCCGTGCGGCTGCTGCCCGATCCGGCGCGGATGCGGCGGGCGGCTACTGCTCGCCCGGCCGGTCCGACTCCTCCGTAGGCGACGGGGGCGTCCGGTCGACGCCGGCGAGGAGCAGGTAGACCTGCTTGATCGCGTCGCCGAGGATGGTGTCGACCGCCGCGGTCTGCTCGGCGGTGCCGGTGCGCGCGACCCGTCGGGTGACCTCGTGCAGCTCGCGGAGCGTCTCGCGGAGGTGGCCGCGCTCGGCCGAGCCGCCGTCGAACCCGGCGAACGGGTCCGGCGCGTCGGCGAGGGCGGTCTCGATGTACTCGCGTCCCGCGTCGGTGAGCGTGGCGACCTTGCGGCCGTTCTCCCGCTCGATGGTGATCAGCCCCTCGTCCTCGAGCTGGCTGAGCGTGGGGTAGATGGCGCCCGGGCTCGGCTTCCAGGCCCCGGCGGTGCGCTCCTCGATGGAGGAGACGATCTGGTAGCCGTGCATGGGCTCCGCCTCCAGCAGCTTGAGCACCGCGATCCGGACGTCGCCGCGCTGCACGCCGCGGCGCCCGCGGCCGCGGTGGCCGCCGCGCCCGTGGCCGGGTCCGCCGTGGGGTCCGCCGGGACCGAAGGGGCCCGGGCCACCCGGACCGAAGCCGGGCCCGCCGGGAAAGCCTCCCTGCCGGAACCGGCCGTCGAAGCGGCCCTCGAACCGGTCGTCGCAGGTGCGGCGGTCACCGCGGCCGTCGAATCGCTGATCGTCGTGAGTGTGCCTACGCATGGTGGCACTCCTTTCGGTAGGGGGTCGCATGTTCGCAACCCGATGCGTTCACGATATATCGCGATGCGTTCTTCGGCAATCCCTTGGATCTTCCGACAGCCCCCGGAGACGACGAAGTCCCCGCCCGGATTCCGGGCGGGGACTTCGAGGAACGGTGCCTGCTGGTCAGGCCTTCGCAGCGGCGACGCGGGCGACAACGGCCTGCGCGAACTTCTCCGCGCCACCGTCGATCCGCTCGAGGTGCAGGTCGGGCTGAACGACCTGGACCTCGAGGATCACCGGGTCGCCGCCCGGCGTCCGGACGATGTCGATCCGCACGTACAGCGGCGGGTTCGCCGGGTCGATCGGCTTGAGCGCGGCCTCCGCGACCGCACGCTCGGCGTCCGTGGGCTCGGCGTCGACGAGGACCTCGACGGGACGCCCCTCGACGGGCTCCGCATTGACCTCCGCGGCCAGGTCCCGGCCGAAGGCGTGGCTGTACTCGCCCCCGATGTAGACCAGCGAGATGCCGCCGGCCTCCACCGAGTACGGGAAGACCATCACACTGCTGCCGGTGGCCTTGATCTCCTCGAGCTTGGCGCGACTGGCGTCGTCGTCGCCGGGGCCGAAGCGGAACGACTCCGCGAGACCACCGCTGATCGACGGGCGCACGACGTGCTCGGTGCCGAGGTAGTCGTGATCGAGCGTCGCGTCGTGGACGGTGATGAACTGGGTCGGCACGATCGGGATGCCCTCGGACTCGTAGTCCCGGAGGTAGCGCTTGTCCGCGTACCAGCGGACCAGCGGCTCGGGGTTGAGCACGAGCGTCTGGGCGGCGGCGCGCCAGGCCCAGCCGAGGAAGTCGTCGTAGCGCTGCGCGTAGTCCCAGGCGCCGGCGATCACGACCGCGTCGAACTGCTCCCAGTCGACGGCGGAATCGGACCACACGGCGGCCTCGGCCTCGTGACCGGCGGCGCGCAGGGCGGCGAGGATCTCCTGGCCGCGGTCGTCGGTGTCCGGCTGCGCCGCGGAAGTGGCAAGAGCGATTCGGTACGTCACGCCGGACAGTATGGCAGCCATTCGCGCGCCACCGTCGCGACACCCGCGCGAACTGCGCCGTACACCGGCCGGAAAACGATACGCTGTGCGCTGTGAGGGGTGATTTGCACATGCACATCGAGACGGCGCGGCTGCACCTCTCCCCTGCGACCGGCACGACGGGCGACGCCGACGGCCGGTTCCACATCGTCGACCGGCACAGCAGGCGCACCCTCGGCCGGATCGCACTGCGCGCCTCCCGGCACAGTCGCGCCCGCGGACTCGAGCTGAGCTACTCGGTCGCACACGCGCACCGCCGGCGCGGATTCTGCGCCGAGGCGGCGCACGCGATCGTGGACCACGCCTTCGAACTCGGCCTCACGAGCCGCGTCTACGCGTCCACCGCGTGGTCGAACCTCGCGTCACGGCGGGTTCTCGCGGGACTCGGCATGCACCAGCTGGACATCGCGATGCTCGACTGGGAGTCCTTGCAGGGCGAGGTGGACCTCGGCGACGAGGCCGACGCCGATCTCACGCCGTACGCGCGGGTGGAGTACGAGCTCCATCGTGCGGATTGGTTGGCGCGACGGGCCGCCGCCCGTCCTGCGTTCCACGCTGCTCACCCCGCTTGACGGCGATCACGCCCACGACGATCGCGACCGCACCGGCGATCTGCACCGGGGTGAGCGCCTCCCCCAGCATCACCCACGCGACCACACCCGATGCGACCACCTCGGAGAAGCCGAGGAACGACGCCAGGGTGGGGCCCACCATGTTGATGGCCAGAATGCCCGCGACGTACGCCAGGCCGGTGGCGACGGCGCCGATCACGACGGCGGGCACCCACCACGGGGTCGTGCCGAGTCCGCCGAGCACGACGGGCTCGGTGGAGATGCGCACCGGGGTGAGCCCGGCGAGCGCCGTCAGCGAGAGCACCACGGCGCCGACGACGAGTCCGCCGACGGCCAGCGCGAGCTGGTCGATCGCGGGCTCGACGCCCTCGGCCTCCGCGACGTCGATGTCGTCCGCCCGGGTGCCGTCCTCGGCGAGCAGGAAGTACGCCGCGAGGCCGACCAGCGAGACGAAGGCCCAGGCCAGCCCCACCGGCGTGACGACGGCTCCGCCGGAGGCCGCGCCGACGACGGCGACGAGGCCCGCGACGGCCAGCGCCGCGCCGAGCGTGGTGCGCAGCGTCGGGCGGCGCCCGAATCGCGCCCACAGGTACACGAGCACCAGGAGGGGTGCGGAGAACTCGATGAGCAGCGCGACCGTGACCGACATGTGGGCGATGGCGTTGAAGTACGCGAGCTGCACGCCGATCACGGCGAGCAGGCCGTACGCCAGCACCGTGAACGGCGCGCGCCGCAGCGTCGCCAGGCGGGCCCGCCCGACGATCAGCATCGGGACGAGCGTGACGATCGCGGCGATCCAGATCCGCACGAGCACCACCCCGGCCGGACTCCACCCCGCGGCGAGCAGCGGCTTACCGAACGGGCCGGACATCGCGAAGGCGAACCCCGACAGTAGTGCGATTGCGATACCCCGACCCATGCGTCACCTCCATGTATGCGCGATTCGTAAGGAGTCAAGTGAAGTACACTAGTGACAGTAGCGGCCACCGCCGTAAGGAGTCAAATGAAATTCGCACATGACACGGAGCCGTCCCTGCTCATGGCGGCCGATCTGGTCAACACCGACCACGGCGACGAGGAGCGCCTCGGCACCGTCGAAGCGCTCAAGGAGTACCTGCGCCGGCACGAGTTCACCGGATGGAGCAGCGCCGCGGCGCGGGACGTCGCCCCGATCCACGAACTGCGCACCGAGCTGGCGCGGGTCTTCGCCGCGGGGCACCCCGACGCCGTGGCCGGCATCGTGAACGAGATGCTCGCCGCCACGCCCCAGCAGCCGCGACTCACCCGGCACGGCAGCTGGGACTGGCATCTGCACTTCATCGACGACGACGCGCCCATCCCGGTGCGCGTGCGGGTGGAATGCGCGATGGCCCTGGTCGACCTGGTGCGCAGCGGCAACGTCGACCGGCTCAAGACCTGCGCCGCGGACGACTGTGACCGAGTTCTCGTGGACCTGTCGAAGAACCGTTCCCGTCGCTTCTGCACCGAGGGGAACTGCGGCAATCGGACACACGTCGCCGCCTACCGGGAGCGCCGGGCCACCAGTTCCGGTATGCGGCGCGACGAGAATTGAGCAGGCGACTACGGTAGGACTGCACACGCCGGTGATCCCGGCTTCGACGCGAACCAGGAGCGACGAGAGTAATGAGCGAGGCAGCGCACCGCCACAAGGTGGTCGTCATCGGATCGGGCTTCGGCGGCCTCTTCGGCACGCGCGCCCTCAAGCGCACGGACGTGGACGTGACGATGATCGCGAAGACGACCCACCACCTGTTCCAGCCGCTGCTGTACCAGGTCGCGACCGGCATCCTCTCCGAGGGCGAGATCGCCCCGGCCACCCGCATGATCCTGCGCAAGCAGCGCAACGCGGAGGTGCTGCTGGGCGAGGTCACCGACATCGACCTCGAGAACCGGACGGTCACGAGCCACCTGCTCGAGCGCACCACGGTCACGCCCTTCGACAGCCTCATCGTGGCGGCCGGCGCCGACCAGTCGTACTTCGGCAACGATCAGTTCGCCGAGTTCGCGCCCGGCATGAAGACCATCGACGACGCGCTCGAGCTGCGCGGCCGTATCCTCGGCGCCTTCGAGCAGGCCGAGCTGTCGCACGACCACGAGGAGCGCATGCGCCTGCTCACCTTCGTGGTGATCGGCGCCGGCCCCACCGGCGTCGAGCTGGCCGGTCAGATCGCCGAGATGTCGGACAACACGCTCAAGGGCGCGTTCCGCAACATCGACCCCACCGAGGCGCGCGTGATCCTCCTCGACGCCGCGCCCGCCGTGCTGCCGCCGATGGGCGAGAAGCTGGGCACCATGGCGCGCAAGCGACTCGAGAAGATGGGCGTCGAGATCCAGCTCAACGCGATGGTGGTCGACGTCGATGCCGACGGCCTCGTGGTGAAGGAGAAGGACGGCACCGAGCGGCGCATCGAGGCGCAGTGCAAGGTGTGGTCCGCCGGCGTCGCCGCGAGCAAGCTCGGCGCGATCCTGGCCGAGCAGTCCGGCGCGGAGACCGACCGCGCAGGCCGGGTCCGAGTGCTGCCCGACCTCACCATCCCGGGCAACCCGAACGTCTTCGTCGTCGGCGACATGATGCTGGTCGACGGTGTCCCGGGCATGGCGCAGGGCGCCATCCAGGGCGCGACGTACGCCGCGAAGGCGATCAAGGCCGGCCTCGAGGGCCAGTCCCCCGCCGATCGCAAGCCCTTCAAGTACTTCGACAAGGGTTCCATGGCGACCGTCTCGCGCGCCAGCGCCGTGGCGAAGGTCGGCAAGCTCGAGTTCGGCGGCTTCCTGGCGTGGCTCGGCTGGCTGGCCCTGCACCTCTGGTACATCGTGGGCTACCAGAACCGCGTGATCACGCTGACGTCGTGGGCGATCACCTTCCTCACCAACAAGCGCGGCCAGATGACGATCACCGAGCAGCAGGTGTACGCGCGCACCGCGCTCGACGCCCTGCAGACCGGCGCGAAGAAGGCGATCCCGCCGGTGCACACGAGCTCGCCGACGAAGGCGCTGCCGAAGTCCGCGCCGAAGCCGGACGTCCAGGCCCAGGCTCCGGGCGCGCCGTCGGCGGAGAAGGACAAGGCCGAGAAGGCGGGCTGACGCCCGCCCCGCGACGAGATCGACGAGCGCGCCATCCCGATACCGGGGTGGCGCGCTTCTCGTCTCTCCCGCCCCGGACGCACTAACATGTATGAATGGCGCACTATTCTGAATCACGAGGGAGCCGAGCGATCCGCCGGCTCCTGGCGCTGAGCGCCGCCCTGCTCGTGGCGGTCGCGCTCCCCGTCGCGGCCCCCGCCTCGCACGCCTGCGCCTGCGGCGCGCCCGCGATGCCCGACGGGATCGACGCGACGGCGACGCAGGAGCTCGCGCTGCTCTCGTGGGACGGCCGGACCGAGACCATCGAGATGTCCCTCGACCTGCATTCCGCCGGTGACCACGGGGCGCTGGTCGTGCCGACGCCGGCACCCGCGACGATCACCTCCGGGTCCCGAACGACGTTCCAGGAGCTCGCGCGGACCACGGCCCCACGTCGGGAGACCCGGCGGCGGATCTTCGGCGTCCCGAGCCTGCCCCTGATGTCCGCCACCCCGTTCGGGGACGGCACGCCGCTCGTGCTCGCACGCATGCGACTCGGCGCCGTGGAGGCCGTCACCCTCCAGGCCGGCAGTACCGCGGGGCTGCAGAAGTGGTTGCGCGAGAACGGCTTCACGCTCCGCCCGGAGGTCGCTGCCACCTTGGGCGGCTACGTGGCGGACGGCTGGTCGTTCACCGCCCTGCGCCTCGTGGGCGAGGACCTGCGCGGCGCGCTGCAACCGCTCCGGATGACGTTCGCCAGCACCGCCCTCGTGTATCCGATGCGCATGTCGCGGGCCGCCAGGACGCAACAACGGGTCACGCTGTATTTCATGGGGCCGCACCGCGTGGCCCGGACGGACGCCGACCGATCGGCCCAGACCGAGCGTGTCGACTTCGCCGGCCGCGTGCGCCCGCAGGACCCGCGCCTGGCGGAGCTCGCCCGCGGCGGCGACTACCTGACCGCCCTGACGTACGCGGCCGATCCGGCGCGGATCACCCGCGACTTCACCTTCGGCCGCGCGCCCTCGGACGAGCCGCATCAGCGGGTGATCGTCGAGTACGTCTCCGACGGCAGGTCCATGATGACGACCCTCGCGGTCATCACCGGTGCCGCGGCCGCCCTGGGGATCCTGACGGGCCTGGCGGCACGGGCGGACCGCCGCCGGCGGCGGATCCGCGGCGAGTGGCGATAGCCGACCGCGAGTGGGTCGGCCGGCGGTCAGGCCTCGATGTTCTGGAGCCGCACCTGACCGCGCGCGACGGCCTTGCCGTCCTCCGAATCGATCTCCACGAGCCACAACTGCTGGCGGCGCCCGCGGTGGATCGGGGTGGAGCGGATGGACAGCACGCCACTGGAGAGCGCGCGCAGGAAGTCGGTGTTGTTGTTGACGCCGACGACGTGGCCGGTACCGCCGAGCCACACCACACCCGAGACGCTGGCCACGGACTCGACGATCGCGCAGTAGACGCCGCCGTGGGTGATGCCGAAGGGCTGGTGCAGCTCCGGCCGCAGCGTGAGGGTGGCCTCCACGCCGTCGGGTGTGACGGCCGTGTACTCGAGGCCCAGGAGCTTGTCGAATCCGGCGGTGCCACCGGCGACGATCTGGTCGATGGCCTGCTGCTGTCCGGGTGTCGGTTGCGTCATGGAATCACCCTAGAACCGGGCATCGCCGGCGCCGCCCCCGGGCCGCAAGATCCGGGGCGGTGTCCGGGTAGACCCCGATGCGCGGCGGGCGGCGCGCGGGCACTGTGGAGTCATGACCGAGAACTCGCCCTTCACCCAGAATCCGTACACCCCCGCACCGCAGAAGCGTTTCGCCCGCGACCTCCAGAACAACTGGATCGGCGGCGTGTGCGCGGGCATCGCCCGCTACTTCGGCATCGACGCAACGCTCGTGCGCGTGCTCTTCGTGGTGTCCTGCCTGCTACCCGGCCCGCAGTTCCTGCTGTACCTGCTGCTGTGGCTCGTGATGCCCAAGGACTGATCCGCGCTGCGGAGAAAGAAGTCGGCGGGTCCGGGGGCTCAGCCATCCCCCGGACCCGCCGTGGCACAGACCGGCGGATTACTGCAGCCCTCAGTTCGCGTCACGGTCCGATGTGGTTCGTTGGTCGCTCTCGGCGACGACACCCACTCTAGGACAGGCTCCCCTAACTAAGCAAGCCCTAATCGATGTGGCGTGGATTACGACAGGCCGTCGTAGCGATGTGGGCCATGCCGAGTAGAATCAGAGCAATGGCGGCATTGGGAGATCTCGAACGCGCGGTCATGGACCACCTGTGGGCGTCCACTGAACCGCAGACCGTGCGACAGGTGCACGAGTCGCTCGCCGCTGACCGCGAGCTGGCGTACACGACGGTGATGACGGTCCTGCAGCGGCTCGCGAAGAAGAAGCTCGTCAGCCAGATCCGCACCGACCGTGCGCATCGCTACGCCGCGAGCTTCGGTCGCGAGGAGCTCGTGGCCGACCTGATGTTCGACGCGCTGGCACAGGCCGAGAGTTCGCGCGAGGCCGCACTGGTGCACTTCGTGGAGCGCGTGGGCGCCGACGAGGCGCAGGCCCTGCGGCGCGCCCTCGCCAAGCTCGAGGCCGGCGAAGCAGCTCGTCGCGCCGAGCCCTGATGAACCAGTAGGCTCGTCCTCATGGCGGCCTTCATCTTCGGAGCGCTGGCCCTGCTACTCGCCGGGCCAGTGCCCGCCTGGCTCTCCCGCGCCGCCTGGCCGTTGCGCGCGCCCCGCGCAGCACTCGTGCTCTGGCAGGCGATCGCCCTGGCCGCGGTGCTCTCCGCCTTCAGCGCCGGCCTCGTGATCGCGAGCCGCCTGCTCGTTCCCGGTGCGGACGGCCGGCCCACCACGAATCCGATCGACGAGATCCGCCAGCTCGGGCTCGTCCCGTGGATCGTGGCCGTGGTCGCGTTCGCGCTGACCCTGCTCATCGGTGCCCGGCTCATCACCTCCACCGTCCGGCTCGCGATCCGCACCCGGCGGCGCCGCGCGCGCCATCGCACGGTCGTCGACATCCTGTCCCAGGCGGTCGACGGTGACCACCCCGTCTCCGCCGCCGATCTGCGCGTGCTCGGCGTCGACCAGCCGCTCGCCTACTGCCTTCCCGGGCTACGGCACCGGGTCGTACTCAGCGTCGGGACGATCAACCAGCTCAGCCACGAGGAACTCACGGCCGTGCTCGCCCACGAGCGCGCGCACCTGCGGTCCCGGCACGACCTGGTGCTCGAGGCGTTCACCGCCGTCCATCACGCCTTCCCGAAGGTCGTGCGCTCGTCCGCGGCGCTCGACTCCGTGAAACTGCTGGTCGAACTACTCGCCGACGACGAGGCCGTCGCCGCCGCCGGTCCGGTCCCCCTCGCCAACGCCCTCGTCACGTGTGCGCAGAGCCCCGCGCCGCGCGGCGCCCTCGCAGTCGGCGCGACGGGCACCGTCGTACGGGTCGAGCGGCTGTCGATGCCGCCGGCCAGCAACCTGTTCAGCGCGTCCGTGTACCTCCTCGCCGGCCTGATCCTCGTGGTGCCGACCGTCGCCGTGGCCGTACCGTGGCTCACCGAGCTCTCCCGCCTCCTGCTGCACTGATGCCGCGCCGGTAGGCTGGGCGCTCCACAAGGGGGAAACCGAGGGAGGACCAGCATGACCGATCCGCAGCAGCCGTACGGGCAGCCCTACGACCCGTACGCGAAGCAGGGCTACGACCCGCAGCCGTACCAGCAGCCCTACGGTCAGCCGCAGCCGTACCAGTCCTACGGTCAGCAGCCCGGGTACGGCCAGCAACCCTACGGCCAGCAGCCCGCCGGGCAGCCCGGGTATCCGTACGGGCCGCCCTTCGGGCCGGATCCGTCCGCGCCGTACGGTCGCGACCCGCAGACCGGCGAGCCCTACTCGGACAAGTCGAAGCTCGCCGCGGGCCTCCTGCAGATCTTCCTCGGCCAATTCGGCATCGGCCGGTTCTACCTGGGGCACACCTCGATCGCCGTGACCCAGCTGGTGCTGACACTGATCGGCTACGTTCTCGCGATCGTGATCGTGGGCGTCTTCATCGTGATCGGCGTCGGCATCTGGGCGCTCGTCGACGGGATCATGATCCTCACCGGCAGCGTCCGCGATCCGCAGGGCCGCCCGCTGCGCCCCTGACCGGGTGCGCCCACCGGGTGCGACCGTGACGGGGACCACCGCGACGTCGGGTAGACTGCCCACACGTGCAGTTCCTTCCTGATAGCCGCCCGCAGTACGACCTGACCTACGACGACGTCTTCCTCGTCCCGAACCGGTCGGACGTGACCTCCCGATTCGACGTGGACCTCTCGTCGGTCGACGGGACCGGCACCACCATCCCCCTCGTCGTCGCCAACATGACGGCGGTCGCCGGCCGTCGCATGGCGGAGACGGTCGCGCGCCGCGGCGGCATCGTCGTGCTCCCCCAGGATCTGCCGCTGACCGCGGCCGCCGACACCATCTCGTACGTCAAGAGCCGTGACCTGGTCGCGGACACGCCCGTCACCCTCGGCGCCGACGACTCCGTGAGCGACGCCGTCGCGCTGCTGCCCAAGCGCGCGCACGGAGCCGTCGTGATCGTCGACGCGGAGAACCGCCCCGTCGGGCTGGTCACCGCCGGTGCGTGCGAGGGCGTCGACCGCTTCGCCCGCCTGCGCGACGTCATGACCACGTCGTTCGTGTGCGCCGCAGCGGGCACCGCGCCCGAGGCCGTCTTCGACATGCTGGACAAGGACCACTCGGATCTGGCGGTCCTCATCGATGGCGACGACCGCCTGCACGGCGTGCTCACCCGCACGGCGACCGTGCGCGCCGGCATCTACACCCCGGCCGTCGACGCCGCGGGCAAGCTCCGGATCGCCGCTGCCGTCGGCATCAACGGCGACGTGGCCGCGAAGGCCCGCGCCCTCGCCGAGGCCGGGGCCGACGTGCTGGTCGTGGACACCGCGCACGGCCACCAGGCCAAGATGTTCGATGCGCTCGAGGCCGTCGCGGCGCTGGACCTCGGCCTGCCGCTGGCAGCGGGCAACGTGGTCTCCGCAGCCGGTGCGCGCGACCTGGTCAACGCCGGCGCCACCATCGTCAAGGTCGGCGTGGGCCCCGGCGCGATGTGCACCACGCGCATGATGACGGGCGTCGGCCGGCCCCAGTTCAGCGCGGTGCTCGACTGCGCCGCCGCCGCCCGCGAGCTGGGCGCCCACGTGTGGGCCGACGGCGGCGTGCGCCACCCGCGCGACGTCGCGCTGGCACTCGCCGCCGGTGCGTCGAACGTCATGGTGGGTTCCTGGTTCGCCGGCACCTACGAGTCCCCCGGTGACATGAAGTACGCCACCGACGGTTCCGCCTACAAGGAGAGCTTCGGCATGGCGTCCAAGCGGGCCGTGGCCGCGCGCACCGCCGGCGAGGGCGCCTTCGACCGGGCCCGCAAGTCACTGTTCGAGGAGGGCATCTCCAGCTCGCGGATCCGCGTCGATCCCGAGGCGCCCAGCGTCGAGGACCTCCTCGACCGCATCACCTCGGGCGTCCGGAGTTCCTTCACCTACGCGGGTGCCCGCACCGTGCCGGAGTTCCACGCGAAGGCCACCGTCGGCGTGCAGAGCGCAGCGGGCTTCGCCGAGGGGCGGCCGCTCCCCGGGGGCTGGTGACCGGCCGGGGTGCCCGCGCCCCGCTACACTGCGATCACTGAGATCCCCGACTCACTGAGAAGGAACATGAAGGTCCGAAGACCGGGCAAGCGCCGCCGACGACAGGCACCACCGACGCCGGAACGGATGGTGTCCGTCGATGGCTAGCGCGCTGATCACGGTCGGCGCCATCGTCGGCTTCCTCGCGCTGACCGTGGGTACCGCGCTGTTCGTGGCGGCGGAGTTCTCGCTCACCGCGCTCGAGAAGTCGACGATCGACGCCGACGTGCGCGACCGCGGGGACCGCCGCTCCAAGCAGGTCCAGCACGCGCACCGCACGCTCTCCTTCCAACTGTCGGGCGCGCAGCTGGGCATCACGATCACCACCCTGGTCACGGGCTACCTGGCCGAGCCGGTGCTGTCGAAGTTCCTACGCCCCGCGCTGGAGTGGACGGGTATGCCGGAGGTGTGGTCGGCGGCGCTCACGCTGATCCTGGCCCTGGTCATCGCGACATCGCTGTCGATGGTGCTCGGTGAGCTCGCGCCGAAGAACCTCGCGATCGCCCGGCCCCTGCAGACCGCGCGGCTGACCGCGGGCGCGCAATCGCTGTTCTCGTCGACCTTCCGGTTCGCGATCTCCTTCCTCAACCGCTCCGCGAACGCGTTGGTGCGCAGGCTGGGCATCGAGCCCGCCGAGGAGCTGAGTTCGGCGCGCTCCGCGCAGGAACTCAGTGCGCTCGTGCGCAACTCGGCGGCGCAGGGCGCGATCGACGAGATGACCGCCGAGCTGGTGGGCCGCAGCCTCGAGTTCGGCGAACTCACCGCGGAGGAGCTCATGACGCCGCGGCAGCGGATCCACTCGCTGGACGCGGACGACACCGTCGCCGACCTGGTGGCGCTGTCGATCGAGTCCGGTCACTCCCGCTTCCCCGTGGTCCGCGGCGACCTGGACGACACGATCGGGCTGGTGCACGTGAAGCAGGCGCTGACGGTGCCGGCGGACCGTCGCGCGACGGTGGCGGTGTCGGACATCGCCACCGCGGCCCCCGTCGTGCCCGCCACGCTCGACGGGGACGCGTTGATGGAGCAGCTACGCGCCAACGGCCTGCAGATGGCCCTCGTCGTCGACGAGTACGGCGGGTCCGCCGGGATCGTCACCGTCGAGGACCTGATCGAGGAGATCGTGGGCGACGTGCGCGATGAGCACGACGCGAACGAACCCGTCGACGTGCAGCGCACGGACGACGGCTACCTGTGCTCGGGACTGCTCCGCGTGGACGAGCTCGAACGGGACACCGGCTACCGCGCCCCGGAGGGCGACTACGACACCCTCGGCGGGCTCGTCATGTTCCTGCTCGGCCGGGTGCCGGCGGTCGGCGACCGCGTCGCGCTGCCGCACCACCCGTCCGTCGAGGACGACGACGTCGCGCCGCCGCAGTGGTCGGCACGGGTCGCGCGGATGGACGGCCGGCGTGTCGACCTGGTGGAGCTGACTCATGAGTGACCTCCTGGGCGTCGCCCTCACCGTGCTGCTGCTGGCCGCGAACGCCTTCTTCGTCGCCGCCGAGTTCGCGCTCATCGCCGCGCGCCGGGACCGGCTCGAGGCCCTCGTCGAGCAGGGACGCTCCACCGCGAAGGCGGTGATCAAGGCGTCGGAGAACCTGTCGCTCATGCTGGCGGGCTGCCAGTTGGGCATCACGATCTGCTCGATCCTGCTCGGCAAGGTCGGCGAGCCGGCGATCGCGCACCTGCTGGAGAAACCGCTGGGCTGGGCGAACGTGCCCGACGCGCTGCTGCATCCCATCTCGTTCACGGTGTCCCTGGGCCTGGTGGTGGTGCTACACATCCTGCTCGGCGAGATGGTGCCCAAGAACATCGCGCTGGCCGGGCCGGAGGCGGCCGCCATGCTGCTGGTGCCTCCGCACGTCGCCTTCGTCCGGCTGATGCGCCCCCTCATCGCGGTCTACAACTGGCTGGCGATGCTGGTGCTCCGTGCCGGCGGCGTCGAGCCGCGCGACGAGCTCGACGGCACCGTCTCGGCCGGTGAGCTGAGTGTGCTCATCGCCGAGTCGCACGACGAGGGCCTGATCGACGCCGAGGAGCGCGTGCGGCTGACCCGCGCCCTGCAGACCTCGCGCCGGACGGTCGCCGACGTGGCGATCCCCCTCGCGAAGATCCGCGGGCTGCAGGCGGTGCAGGGCACCAACGGCGTGTGGGGCCCGACGCTCGGCGACATCGAGTCGGCCGTCGCCGAGACCGGGTACTCCCGCTACCCCGTGCGCAGCAGCTCCGGCGCGTTCACCGGATACCTGCACGTCAAGGACGTGCTTCCGGACATCATGGACGCCGCGGTGGGCCCCGAATCCGTGATCGGCGCGAGCCGGGTCCGGCCGCTCCCCGTGGTCGACGGGAGCCTGTCCCTCGACCAGGCGGCGGGCGATCTGCGCCGGCTCGGCGGGCACCTCGCCGCCGTCGCCGACGACCACGGCCGGACCATCGGCATCGTGGCGCTCGAGGACGTGGTGGAGGAGTTCGTCGGCACGGTCCGCGACGGGACGCACCGGGTGTGAGCAGCCCCGGCATCCGCACCCTGAGCGACGGGCAGTGGGAGCCCCTCGCGGCCGCCCACCGCGCCCGGCTGGAGCCGTTCGTCGCCGCGCACCGGGACCGCTCGGCGCGCGGGGAGAAGCACCCGGTGTGGGATTTCCTGTTCACCTACTACGGCCACCGGCCCGCGCATCTGCTGCGCTGGCACCCGGGGCTCGGCACCGAGCTCGACGGTCCGCGCGCCGCTCGGGAGTACGGCGGAGTCCGGGGCTACGAGGTCGCCGGGACACGCGTGACCCGGGATCCCGCCGTTCTCGTCAAGCGCGCCGGGACGGCCGCGTACGTGGCCCGGCTGCTGGAGGCCACCGCCTCCCGGGCCCCGGTGTTCGGCTGCTTCGGCCTGCACGAGTGGGCGATGGTCTACCGCGAGGCGGACCGGGCCCGGCATCCGGTGCCGCTGCGCCTCGGCGCGGACGGCACCGACGACGTGGTCCGCGCCGGCGCGCTGCGCTGCACGCACTACGACGCGTACCGCTTCTTCACCCCCGACGCGGCGCCGCGCAACGCGACCGTGCTCACCCGGGAGTCCCAGGTCGGCTCGGAACAGCCGGGGTGTCTGCACGCCGGGATGGACCTCTACAAGTGGGCCTTCAAGCTCACGCCGGGCGCACCGTCGGACCTGGTGGCGGACGCGTTCGACCTGGCCCGGGACGCACGGGAACTGGACATGCGGGCGAGCCCGTACGACCTTTCCGACTACGGATTCCGGCCCGTGGCCATCGAGACGCCCGAGGGCCGGCGCGAGTACGTGCGGCAGCAGGCCGCGCTCGCGGAGCGGGCGGCACCGATCCGTGAGCGGCTGCTCGCCGTCGTCCGGTCCTGGCCCGGCGCGCGGCCCGCCGACGATATGTCCGCATCCCCCGCCTAGACTCCTCCCAGCGACGGTCCACGGGCGCCTGCCCGTGGCGCAAGAGGGAACCCGGTGCGAATCCGGGGCTGCCCCGCAACGGTGATCGCACGCAGCGCGAGAGCCCGATACCTGCCCTCGCGACCGCCCGGAGCCGGGCGGTGCTCACCGACCCGAGGGGAGTCGCGGAGTGCGAGTGGTCTCGTCGCGCCGTGTGGCAGTGCTGGTGGCCTGCCTGCTCATCGCGCTGATCGCCGCGATGTGGCTGGGCGTGCTGCTCGGCACCGTCCGCATCCCCTGGCGGGAGTCGACCGGGTACGTCTGGGCGTTCCTCACCGGCGGCGTCATCGACGCCGACCACGCGACGCACTACCGGATCGTCGCGGACTCGCGGATCCCCCGGGTACTCAGCGCGGCGATCGTGGGCGCCGGTCTCAGCGCGATCGGCGTCGCCGTGCAGGCGATGGTGCGCAACGCCCTCGCGGATCCGTACGTGCTCGGCATCTCGTCGGGCGCCTCGGTCGGCGCGACGACGGTCGCGCTGTTCGGCGTCTTCGGCACGCTCGGGTTGTACGCGTTGCCGGCCGCGGCGTTCCTGGGGGCGCTCGGAGCGACGGCGATGGTGTACCTGATCGCGTACCGGGGCGGCGGGCTCACGCCGCTGCGCCTCGTCCTCACCGGCACCGCGCTGGCCTACGGGTTCTCGGCGGTGACCACCGTCCTCGTCTTCCTCGCCCCGCGCGGCGACGCCGCCCGCACCGTCATGTTCTGGCTGTTCGGCAGTCTGTCCCCCGCCACTTGGCGCACCACAGTGCTGCTCGCGGTCACGGTCGCGATCGGTCTCGTGGTCCTCCGGTACGGCGCGCGCCGCCTCAATGCGCTGGCGCTGGGCGACGAGGTGGCGATCTCGGTCGGGCTCTCGGCGTCCGGCTACCGCTCGGCACTGTTCGTACTCACCGCGGCCATGACCGGGATCATCGTCTCGGTGTGCGGCGCCATCGGTTTCGTCGGGCTGGTCGTGCCGCACGTCGCCCGGCTGCTGGTGGGCGCGGACCATCGCCGCGTCCTGGTGATCGCGCCCGCGCTCGGCGCGGTCTTCCTGGTCCTCGCGGACATCGCCGCCCGCACCGTCGCCCCGCCGCAGGAACTGCCGCTCGGCGCGATCACCGCGGCGGTGGGCGTGCCCCTGTTCGTCGTGCTCATGCGACGCAGGTCCGTGGGGAGCGCGTGATGCGGGTCGAATACAGCGGCGTGTCCGTCGAGCTGGGCGAACGACGGATCATCGAGAACCTGAGCCTCACGGCGGAGACCGGCGATTTCATCGGCGTCGTCGGCCCCAACGGGAGCGGCAAATCCACCCTGGTCCGCTGCGTCTACCGCGCACTGACCCCGGCGAGCGGCACCGTCGCCGTCGACGGGCGGGACGTCAGGGCCGTGGCGCTCGCGGAGAACGCGCGACAGGTGGCGGCGGTGATGCAGCACGCCCCCTTCGACATCGGCTTCACCGCGCGGGAGATCGTCGAGACCGGGCGCCTGCCGCACCGCCGACGGGGCGTGTCGCTCGCCGCGCACCGCCGCGCCGTCGACGGTGCGCTCGCCGCGGCGGGCGCCTCCGACCTCGCGCGGCGGGACTTCGGCACCCTCTCCGGCGGCGAGGCGCAGCGGGTGCTCATCGCGCGTGCGTTCGCGCAGGAACCGCGGGTCCTGGTCCTCGACGAGCCCACCAACCACCTCGACGTGCGGCACCAGTTCGCGGTGCTCAGCGCTGCCCGCGACCTGGGCGTCACCGTCATCGCGGTGCTGCACGACCTCAACCTCGCGGCGCAGTACTGCGACCGCCTGTACGTGCTGTCCGAGGGCGTTCTCGCCTGCTCCGGTACGCCGGCGGAGATCGTCACGCCCGCGGTGCTCCGGCGGTACTTCGGTATCGGGGCGCACGTCGTGCCCCACCCCCGCCTGGGAGTCCCCCAGGTGATCTTCGACAGCGGTCTGACGGAAGGGACCTGAGATGAGACGACTCCCCCTGGTGTTGCTGACGGGCGTCCTGGTCGCCGGGTGCGGCGCGACCGTCGAGGACGCATCGCCGTCCCGCACCGCGGGCGCACCCGCCACCGTCACCAACTGCGGCGCGCCGCTCACCGTCCCGAGGGCGCCGGACCGCATCGTGGTCAACGACACCGGCACCGCGGAGATCCTGTTCGCACTGGGCCTCACCGACCGGATCGCGGGATACACCACCTACGACGGCAAGCACGTCGACTACGCGACCTCGCCCTGGAAGGCGGACTTCGACCGCGCCCCGAATCTGGGGACCGCCTTCACCCGGGAGACGATCCAGGCCGCCCGGCCCGACTTCGTCTTCGCGGGCTGGAACTACGGCTTCAAGGAGACCACCGGCGTCACGCCCGAGTGGATCCGGGAGATCGGCGCCGTGCCCTACCAGCTCACCGAGGCGTGCCGGCAGGCCGGGAGCACCCGGCGCGGCGTGATGCCGCCGCTCGACGCCATCTTCACCGACCTGACGAATCTCGGCACCCTGTTCGGGGTCCGCGAGCGCGCCGACCGGCTCGTCGCCGCGTATCGCGCCCGCATCGAGGCGGTGCGGACCGGTGCGCCGTCGGGGCGCAGGGCGCGGGTCCTCCTGTTCGACAGCGCCTCTCCCGACCCGTTCACCTCGGGCCGCACCGGCACCCCGCAGGCGATCATCGAGAACGCGGGCGGGGAGAACGTCTTCGCCGACCTCGACGACTCGTGGACCACCGCGTCCTGGGAGGCCGCGGCGCAGCGGGATCCGGAGGTGATCGCGATCGTCGACTACGGCGTCGGCGCGGCGAACACCCCGGACGCGAAGATCGCACAGGTGCGCTCGCAGCCCCTCATGGCGAACACCACCGCCGTTCGCGAGGGGAACTTCGTGGTGATCCCGTACGCGGGCTGGGTCGAGGGCCCGCGCACCCCGGGCAGCGTGGAAACCCTCGGCTCCTACCTCCGCTCGAAGGGCCGCTGACGACGGAAAGCCGGACCTCCCCCCGAAGGTCCGGCTCTCCTGGAGCGCTGTTCCCGTTCTACGTCGCGGGCTTGGTGATCTTCACGTCCTTGCCGAACTCGGTGAGGTTCAGCGTGATGGGCGATTCCTTCAGCTTGACCTCCATCCGGGTCACGTTCGGCTTCGGCTGCGGGTCGGCCGACGGGTCGAAGACGATCCACAGCGTGATGGGCAGCGTGGTACCCGCGTTGCCGCGCGTCGCGATGTCGGTGATCTGCGGCAGCAGCGGATCCAGGACCTGGGTGGCGACGGTACCGGTCACCTTCACGGTCTTGAGTCCGTTGGCGGTGTCCTTCCCGTCGACCTTGGGGTTCTGCACCGAGTCGAGGATCTTCGCGAGCCCCTTGTCGAGGTCCAGAATGATCGCCGGGTCGTAGACGCCCTTCTCGCCGGTCTTGCCCATCGGCTGGTACTTGGCGCCGCCGAGGTTGGCGTACATCACGCCGTCGATCACGACGAACTTCGTCTGCACGTAGTTGTCCTGGACGCGCACGTTGGCGTCGCCCTGCGCGGCGACGCGCTTGGTGTCCTTGAACGAGATGATGTCACCGTTCACGCTGGTCACGGGCAGTCCCTGGATCGCCTTGTCGACGTTCAGCGTCAGGTGCTCGGAGTAGGTCTCCCGGGTCGCCAGCGCGGCGTCCTGCACGATCTGGACGGTGGGCAGGCCGCTGGCGTCGACCGACGGTGCGGCGGTCGGCGAGCCCGATGCGCCGCTCGCGGCGGCCGCGGTCGCCGCGGTGGTGGCGCCGTCGTCGGACTTCTTGTCCGCGCAACCGGTGAGCACCAGCGCGCCGGCGGCGAGCAGCGCGACAGCCGCCCGCGATGCCTTGAGGTTCATGGGTTCCCCCCTGGAAATCTGTCCGGGCGGAACCGCCCGGGGCCGAATGAAAGGGCGGAAGTCCCGCCCTCACGGAAGAAGTATGCATGAATTCCGGAGTCGATCGGAGCATTCTTCTGTCTCGTTTCCCGACAAACCGGACACTGGAAGGTAGCGGCAAGCGCACCTTCAGCGATCCATTAGCGTGACCGGAGACGGTCTACTCGACCGCCGAATCCGGCAGTGCTCAGGAGGAACGAGAAGTGTCGATCAATCCCACCCCGCCCCCGGCCCCCGCCGAGCGCGGCGCGGCCGACCCCGGCCCCCGCGATCTCGACCGCGGCCCCGGCCCGGGCCAGCGCGGCGACGCTGCTCAGGAGGGCGCTTCCGGCCCCGATCCGCGTGACCCCGGGCGGCGCCCCGCAGGCCCCCGCGGTCGCGACTTCGACAGTGATGACGGCGACCCCGGACCCCGCGATCTGGGCCGCGAGCCGGGCCCCGGAGGCGGACCACAGTTGTCCAATGTGTGGGTTTACAAGGGCCGCGCCTACGACCTCTCGGAATGGATCAACAAACACCCCGGCGGAGAATTCTTCATCGGCCGGTCCAAGAATCGCGACATCACGTCGATCATCGGTTCCTATCACGCGAATCCCGAGAAGATCGAGAAGATGCTGGAACGGTTCGCGCTGGATCGCGACGCCCGTGTCGAGGACGTGCACCCGAAGAACAATGCGCCGGCGTTCCTCTTCAAGGATGGATTCGACAGTTGGCGCGACACCCCGCGCTACCGGTTCGACGATCCGAAGGACCTGCTGCACGCGGTGAAGGCCCGGCTGCGCGAGCCCGCGATGCGGGCGCGCGTCCAGCGGATGGACCGCTGGTTCAACATCGTCGCCGCAGCCCTGGCCGTGGCGTACGTCGCGGTGATCGCCACGCGGCTCGGCGTCCCGTCCTGGATGCCGATCTGGCTGTTCGTCGTGCTCATGGTGGTCCTGCGCAGCTCGCTCGCGGGATTCGGGCACTACGCGATCCACCGCGCGCAGAAGGGCGCGACGAAGGTGCTGGTGAACGCCTTCGACATCAACTACGTCGCACTGTCGTTCGTCACTGCCGACGGGCACGCGCTGCTGCACCACCCGCACACCCAGAGCGAGGTGGACATCAAGAAGAACGTCTTCACCATGATGATGGACATCCCGCGCTGGTACCGGATCCCGATCCACACGCTGCACAAGTTCGGGCACACCGCCACGGGCATGACGATGCGCCTGTTCGAGATCGTCAAGCTCACCCGCCAGGTGGGCGTCGCCGACATGTACGGCTCGCTGCGCGGCGCCCTCCCCCACTTCATCGGCGCCTTCGCCATGCGCGCCCTCCTGATCGGCGAGTTCTTCCTGTTCCTCCTGCTCGGCGACGTCTGGGCGTGGGTCGCGCAGTTCGTCGCCGTGCTCTGGGTGAGCACCTTCCTGGTGGTCGCGAGCCACGACTTCGAGACCGACGTGGAGGAGCTCCCCGAGCCCGACACCGAGGACTGGGCCGTGAACCAGCTCAACCAGGCCTACGACCTGTGGATCTCGGGCAACCGCTACGTCGACTGCTTCCTGTCCGCGGGCCTGTCCAGCCACCGCGTGCACCACGTGCTGCCCTACCAGCGCAGCGGCTTCGCCAACATCGCGACCGAGGACCTCATGGCCGAGGAGGCGGCGAAGTTCGGGGTCGAGTGGCTGCCGCGCCGCAGCTTCTTCTTCGACCGCCTGCCCGACCAGGTCCGCACCTTCCTCGGCAGCAAGGCCCGCCCCGCGCAGGAGCAGGGGCACGGCTTCTTCCGCGAGCACTTCTCGCCCCAGGCGCTCAAGACCTCGGGCTCGTACGTCGTCGCCGGTTTCACCGGCATCGGCACGGTGTAAGGAGATCACCCATGGATACCACCGGAGAGGGCACCGTCGCCCCCGTCCTTCCCGCACCCGGGACCTGGCTGGGCGCTCCGCCGGCGCCCCCGACCTCGGTCGCGGTGATCGAGTCCCTCGCCACGGGTTCACCCGAGCAGGTCCACGACCAGGCCGGGTCCGCCGAACGCGTCGCCGCGCGGTTCGACGATCCGCAGCAGGCCGAGCGGATCCGCCGGGTCTACGCCAAGACGCGGGTGGCCGAGCGGCACCTCGCGATCGACCCGCTCACCCCGGAGTTCGCGGAGTTCAGCACCCGCCCGGACACCGTCCGCGAGCGCATGGACCTGTTCTACGAGCACGCCGCGCCGCTCGCGATCGACACCGCCCGCCGCGCCCTCGGCATGGGCACCGAGCACGCGGTCGACCCCGCCGACATCGGCCAGCTGGTCTTCGTCACCAGCACCGGCTTCCTCGCCCCGGGAGTCGACGTCGCGGTGATCCGCGCGCTCGGCCTGGCACCGCAGACCAGCCGGGTGGTCATCAACTTCATGGGCTGCGCCGCCGCGATGAACGCGCTGCGCGTGTCCACCGACTACGTGCGCGCCCACCCGGACCGCAAGTCGCTCATGATCTGCCTGGAGCTGAGCTCGGTGAACGCCGTCTTCTCCGGCGACCCGAACGACGTGGTGATCTCCAGCCTGTTCGCCGACGGCTGCGGTGCCGCGCTCATCGGCGCGAGCGAGGTCGGGCATCCGCTGCCGGCCGGCCGGATCGTCGTGCGCGACACGTTCACCCATCTGCTCGACGGTGCCGAGGACGGGATCGTGCTCGGGGTCAACGCGAACGGCATCACGTGCGAGCTCGCGGAGTCCCTGCCGCGGTACATCGTGAACGGCGTGGCGCCGGTGGTCGACGCGGTGCTGCACCGCAACGACCTGAGCCGGGAGGCCGTCGCGCACTGGGCGATCCACCCCGGTGGCCCGAAGATCATCGAGTCCGCGGCCGCGGCACTGGGCCTGCCGGACGAGGCCTCGCGCACCAGCTGGGACGTCCTCGCCGCGCACGGCAACATGCTCAGCGTCTCACTGCTGTTCGTCCTCGAGCGCCTCCTGGCGCAGGTGTCCGACGGTGCCTCCGGTCGGCCCGACGGGACGCCGACCACCGGTATGGCGTTCTCCTTCGCCCCTGGCGTGACCGTGGAGGGCTTCCTGTTCGACGTCGTCACCGGCGACCGGCCCGGCGAATGAGCGCGTCATGAAGCTCCTGAAGTTCCTGTTCTCGATCTCCCCGGCGGCGATCGCCGCCGCCGTGGTCGCGGGCCTGCTCGCGGGCGGCGCGAACGCGTACCTCCTCACGCTCATCAACGGCCTGGTCGCACCGGGCCCGATGCCGACGGTCACGGTCACCCAGTTCGTCCTGACCGCCGTCGTCGTGGTGGTCGCGGGCGTCGCCTCGCAGCTGATCCTGCTGCACCTCGCGCAGGCGGCGGTCTACCGGCTCCGGGCGCGCCTGTCGCAGCGCGTGCTGGCGGCACCCCTGGAGCACATCGAGCGGCTCGGCGATCACCGCCTACTCGCGACCCTCACGGAGGACGTCCGGTCGCTCTCGATGGCGGTCTCGGGCATCCCCGGGCTGTGCATCGACCTGGCGACGATCATCGGCGCGCTGACCTATCTCGCGACCGTCTCGGGCACGCTGTTCGCGGTGTCCGTGGCGGGCACGCTCATCGGCATCGCCTGCGTGGAGACGGTGCTCCGCCGCGTCCGCGAGACCTACCGCCGGGCCCGCGAGCTCGACGACGCCCTCATCGGCTCGTTCCAAGAGGTCACGCACGGCATCAAGGAGCTCAAGCTGCATCGTGCGCGCCGGGCCGACTTCCTGGACCGCAAGCTCCTGGGCACCGCCGAGGACCTGCGCCGCAAGCACGTCGCCGCGGGCACCCGGTTCGCCGGCGGGCAGGCGCTGGGCCAGGTGTTGCAGCTCGGGACGATGGTCCTGATCCTGTTCGTCCTCGCCCGCGCGCTGGAACTGCCGCGGGAGACGATGATCGGCTACGTGCTGGTCACGACGTTCCTGTCGATGCCCATGCAGAGCCTCATGCATCGCATCCCCGACCTGTTGCGCGGCGATGTCGCGCTGGCGAAGATCCGCGGCCTCGACCTGTCGCTGGAGACCCCGCGCGACGAGTCGGTGCTCCCCTACGACGGGCGGCCCGTCGGCGACGGCACCGTCGAACTGCGGGGCGTCGGCTACGAGTACCTCCCCGAGCCCCCACCCGGCGGGCCCGGTCACCGGCCGCCCGGCCCCGGGGGGCTCGGAGGCCCGCCGCCGCACCCTCCTCAGGGACCACCGCCCGGCGCCCCGCACGGCTTCCGCCTCGGCCCCGTCGACCTGACGCTGCGGCCCGGCGAGGTGACCTTCGTCGTCGGCGGCAACGGCAGCGGCAAGTCGACGCTGGCGAAGCTGATCTGCGGGCTGTACGCACCGCGGATCGGTGAGATCCGCGCGGGCGGCGAGCCGATCGGCCCGCACAACACCGAGTGGTTCCGGCAGCACACCACGGCGGTGTTCTCCGACTTCCACCTGTTCGACGACTACCTGGGGCTCGCCGCCGACGATCTCGACGACCGCGTCCGCGGGTTGCTGCACGACCTGGAGCTGGCGCACGCGGTCACGGTCGAGGACGGGAAGCTCTCGACGCTCGCGCTGTCGACGGGGCAGCGCAAGCGGCTCGCACTGTTGACCGCGCTGCTCGAGGACCGGCCCGTGTACCTGTTCGACGAGTGGGCCGCCGATCAGGACCCGCGGTTCCGCGCGATCTTCTACGACCGGATCGTCGCCGACCTCAAGGCGCGCGGGAAGGCCGTGGTCGTGATCACACACGACGACCGGTACTTCGACCGCGCCGACCAGCTGGTCAAACTGGACTTCGGCCAGGTGGTCCCGGCGTCGGCGGCGATCACGCGCGGAGTAACCTGATGGGCACATAGACAGTGCTACGAAGGGGTTGAAGAACTTCATGGTTGACACCGCCCGGACATCCGTCGCCGGCCTCGAGGTCGCAACGGTCCTCTACGACTTCATCAACGACGAGGCGCTTCCGGGGACCGGTGTAGACCAGAAGACCTTCTGGGAGGGCGCCGCGAAGCTCATCGCCGACCTGGTCCCGAAGAACAAGGCGCTGCTCGCCACCCGCGACGAGCTGCAGGCCAAGATCGACGAGTTCCACGCCGCCGCGCCCGGCCCGGTCGATTTCCCCTCGTACAAGCAGTTCCTCACCGACATCGGCTACCTGGTGCCGGTCCCCGAGGACCGCGAGATCACCACGGCAGGAGTGGACACCGAGATCACCTCGACCGCCGGCCCGCAGCTCGTGGTGCCGATCCTCAACGCGCGCTTCGCGATCAACGCCGCAAACGCCCGGTGGGGCTCGCTGTACGACGCGCTGTACGGCACGGACGCCATCCCGGAGACCGACGGCGCCGAGAAGGGCAAGGGCTACAACAAGGTCCGCGGCGACAAGGTGATCGCCTTCGCCAAGGACTTCCTCGACAAGGCCGTGCCGCTCGAGGCCGGTTCCTGGGCGGACGTCACGGGACTGTCGGTGGCCGAGGGCAAGCTGGTGATCACCGAGGGCGAGAAGACCTGCGCTCTCGCCGACCCGGCGGCGTTCGCCGGCTACACGGGCGAGCAGGGTGCACCGTCGGGCGTCCTGCTGCGCCACAACGGCCTCCACCTGGAGATCCAGATCGACCCCGCGTCCCCGATCGGCTCGACCGACCCCGCAGGCATCAAGGACGTGCTCGTCGAGTCCGCCGTCACCACGATCATGGACTTCGAGGACTCGGTCGCGGCCGTCGACGCGGACGACAAGGTCGTCGGCTACCGGAACTGGCTGGGCCTGAACAAGGGCGACCTCGCGGAGGAGGTCACCAAGAACGGCAAGACCTTCACCCGCACCCTGAACCCGGACCGCGTGTACACCGCGCCGGACGGCTCGGAGCTGGTGCTGCACGGCCGCTCGCTGCTGTTCGTGCGCAACGTGGGCCACCTGATGACCACCGATGCGATCCTGCTGAACGGCGACGAGATCGGCGAGGGCATCCTCGACGGCATCGTCACCTCGCTCATCGCGATCCACGGCCTGTCGGGCGAGCTCACCAACTCCCGCACCGGCTCGGTGTACATCGTCAAGCCCAAGATGCACGGCCCCGAGGAGGTGGCCTTCGCCGCGGAGATCTTCGCCCGCGTCGAGCAGCTCCTGGGCCTGCCCGCGCTCACGCTCAAGATGGGCATCATGGACGAGGAGCGCCGCACGTCGGTGAACCTCAAGGCCGCCATCGCCGCGGCGAACGACCGGGTGGTGTTCATCAACACCGGCTTCCTGGACCGCACGGGCGACGAGATCCACACCTCGATGGTCGCGGGCCCGTTCGTCCGCAAGGGTCAGCTCAAGGGGCAGACCTGGTACCCCGCGTACGAGGACAGCAACGTCGACATCGGCCTGCACGCGGGCCTGCAGCACAAGGCGCAGGTCGGCAAGGGCATGTGGGCCATGCCCGACCTGATGGCCGCGATGCTCGAGCAGAAGATCGCGCAGCCCAAGGCCGGCGCGACCACCGCGTGGGTGCCCTCGCCGACCGCCGCGACCCTGCACGCCCTGCACTACCACCTGGTGGACGTGTTCGAGGTGCAGAACGAGATCGCCAAGCGCGATCCGGCGTCGGTGGACGACATCCTCACCATCCCGCTCGCGAAGAACGCGAACTGGTCGGAGGAGGAGAAGCGCGAGGAGCTGGACGAGAGCGCGCAGTCGATCCTCGGCTACGTGGTCCGCTGGATCGACGCCGGCGTCGGCTGCTCGAAGGTTCCGGACATCCACGACGTCGCCCTCATGGAGGACCGCGCGACGCTGCGCATCTCCTCGCAGCTGCTCGCGAACTGGCTGCGCCACGGGGTCGTCACCGAGGACGAGGTCATCGATGCGCTCAAGCGCATGGCGCCGGTCGTCGACCAGCAGAACGCCGGTGATCCGGACTACCGTCCGCTGGCGCCGGACTTCGACACCAACATCGCCTTCCAGGCCGCGAAGGACCTGATCCTCCTCGGCGGCACGCAGCCGAACGGCTACACCGAGCCGATCCTGCACGCGCGCCGTCGCGAGTACAAGGCCGCGAACAGCTGAGCAGCGCAACCGAACCCGACACCGGGCCGGTCGTGGTCGAAGCCGATCGCGACCGGCCCGGTGCGTTCACCGTCCTGCTCGACGGGACGCCGCAGAGCTACATCGACACGGGCGACCCTACGAACCTCGTCTTCGAGTACGTGCGCCGGATCGGGCACGTCATCGACCTGGCGCGGCCGGCCGGCGAGCCGGTGACCGCCGTGCACCTCGGCGGCGGCGGCTTCACGCTGCCCCGCTACATCGCCGCCACCCGTCCCGGCTCGCGCCAACAGGTGCTGGAGAACGATCGCGGACTGATCGACGCGGTCCGCGCCGCCGCCCCGCTGCCGAAGCGTGAGCAGATCAAGATCCGCTGCGCCGACGCCACGCAGGCCGCATCCGTGCTGCCCGCGGGCATGCACGGCACCGTCGATGTGCTGATCGTCGACGTCTTCGCCGGCGCGCGCACCCCGGCCGCACTGACCACCACGGAGTTCTTCGCCTCCCTGCTTCCGCTCCTCGCGGCCGGCGCGGTGGTGGCGCTCAACGTCGCCGACGGTGCGCCCCTCGCGTTCGCCCGGTCCGTGACCGCGACGGTCGCCGGGGTCTTCGGCGACGTGGCGATCGCGGCCGAGCCGGCGGTCCTGAAGGGCCGCCGGTTCGGCAACCTGGTGCTGGTGGCCGGCGCCGTGCCGGACCGGCTGGCGCGCAGGCTGGCCGGCGATCCGTTCCCGGGAACGCTGCTGGCGGGCCCCGACGCCACCCGATTCGTCGGCGGCGCGAAGCCCTTCACCAGCGCGAACACACAGGACTCCCCGATGCCGCCGCGCGGCGTCTTCGGGTAGGTTGCTCTCGATGGGATCACATCGTTCTGGAACCGGTTCCCGCGGCGTCGCCCGCTGGCTGATCGCCGCGATCGTGGTGGTCGTGGTGGTGGCCGCGGTCGCCGGCGCGATGGTCTGGCTGTCGGGCCGCTCGGAGCAGGAGGGCCGTGACGCGGCCGCCTCGTGCGTGCGCGGCGACCTCGCGGTGCAGGTGGCGGCGGCGCCCGCACTCGTCGGCCCGCTGCGCCGCATCGCGGAGAGCTTCAACGCGAGCGGCACCGTCTCCGCGGACTACTGCGCGAAGATCGAGGTGACGGGGATCGACTCCCCCGTCGCGCTGGACGCCCTCTCCGGCGCGTGGGACCCGAAGCTCGGGCCGGCGCCGTCGCTGTGGATCCCCGAGAGCACGGTGTGGACGGCGCGCCTCGCGGCGGCCAAGCCCGCCGAGTTGTCGGGGCAGCCGACCTCGATCGCGTCGTCGCCCGTGGTCCTGGCCGTGCGCGGCTCCGCGCGGAAGACCTTCGACGAGGTGCGCTGGCTGGATCTGCCCGCCCGTCAGGATCAGCTGCGGATCGCGCTGCCGACGGGCGCCGAGGCCGACGGCACCTACCTCGCGGCGCAGACCGTGGGTGCCGCCGTCGCCCGTACCGCGGGGGCCGCGCTGTCCGACGAGGCCGCGAAGAGCCCGGTGGTCACCGGCTCGCTCGCGCGCTGGGCGAAGGATGCACCGAAGTCGACGACGGCGGGGGCCGCGCTCGACGCGTTGACCAAGCCAGGCGACGCCGTGCGCGCCGTGCCCGTCACGGAGCAGCAGCTCGCCGCGTTCGCGCGCGGCCGGGGCGAGGCGGCGCCGGTCGCCGTGTACCCCGCGGGCCCGACCGCATCCGCGACGTACCCCGCCGCGGTCCTCGACCGGGAGGACACCACGGACGCCCATGAGCGTGCAGCCGCGGACTTCGTCTCCTTCGTGACCCAGCAGGGGAACGCGAAGCCGCTGGCGGAGGCCGGTTTCCGGGTGGTCGGTGAACCCGCTCCGGCGAAGACGGCGTCCGTCGCGTTCGGCACGGTCGAGCCGCTGGCTCCCGCCTCCAACGCGACCGTCATCTCCCTCGCGGACACGCTGAAGGGTCGCTAGCCGTCGCAGTTCGGGCGCGGCAACTGGATTCCAGGGCGATGCCGGCTCCCACACGAAATCCTCTCGCTACGATCCGTGCACTGCGCGAAACGTGTGGTGCCTGACATCCAGTAGCGAGGTGGATATGACGAACTCGACCCCCGGTTGGTACGACGACGGCTCGGGAACCCAGCGCTGGTGGGATGGCCAGCGCTGGACGGACCAGACTCAACAGCCACCGCAACAGCAAGGCCTGACCGGGTTGGTGAACCGAATCGAGGCGGAAGCGACTGCTGGCGCCCGTCCGAGGCCAGCGGCGAACAACATGAGCTACGTGGTGCTTCAGGTGATTCTCAAGGAGAAGCTGTGGGGCACGGGATCGGGCAACCTTGTCGAGCTCGAGAAGGCGATCAATCAGCAGGCCGCCCTCGGCTACCGGCTCCATACCATCACCACCGCGTCGTCGGGAAGCAAAGGGCTCGGCGGCGGCGACCGGATCCAGGCGACGATGGTCTTCGAGAAGCTGACCTGAACGCTGGCTCAGAACGGCGGCGGACCGTCGAACGACGGTGCGGGGCGCGGGGGTCGGGGCGCCGCGAGCGCGGCGGCGAGGTGCTCCTCGACGGTGCTGGCAGGGGTTCTCGCGCGATCCAGCTCAGCCTCCATCGCGGCGATGTTGCGCTGCCGCAGACGTTCGCGGCGCGCATGCTCGCGCTGTAGGCGCGTTCGGCCGCCCGGAGGCGCGGTGTCCCGGCACGGAATCGACTGTGCCGCAGCCTCCGGGACGATCCAGCGCACCCGTTGTAGATCGGGAAACAGGGCGAACACGGTGCCACTGGGATCGACGATGTAGCGCCGTCCGTCGGGCGACGTCCAGAGGATCCGTCCGTCGGGCAGCCGCGCGTCGATCCACTCACCGGCTGTCTTGAGCTGATGGTGCGCCACGCACAGCGGTTGGATCTGCTCGACCGTGGTGCCCCCGCCCAGCGCCGGGTCGGCGTGATCGTATTCGCGCCGGTGGTCGAGCTGCGCCCGCGAAGCCGGCCGGGTGCAGTACGGAAACACGCACCGCGGAAACACCAGGCGCACGTACCGCCGCAGATCCGCCGACGGCCGGTATCCACTGCTCCCCCGCGCGGTCACCACGGCACCGGGATCGCCCGCGTCGGCGCGCGCCGGGTTACTCGTGGGGGTGCGCCCGTCATCGTGGGCGGCGCAACCACCCGTCGGGTCACGATCCGTCGGACCTCCACCAGGCGGGCCATCACCCGCACCATCCGTCGGATCACCACCGGACGGACCGTCACCGGGCGGGACATCGTCGAATGCCCCACCGTCACCGGGCCCCTCGTGCCCTTCGAGACGGACCACGATCTCGGCCCACACCGCTGCGACGTCCAGTCGCCCCCGCGGGTCGCCGTCGCCGAGGTCCGTTCGGCGGTCTCCTTCCGCATCCGCTGCCGCGCGAGGTTCCGCGCCGCCGATACCCGAGTGGCGGGCAACGGCTGCCGGCACGGGGTCGTCGTGGATCCGTTGCCCGAAGGGCTGGATCTTCGCATCGTCACGGGCCGCGAGCTCCCGCGCGTGCTCGCCGGTGATCAGACCGTGCCCGACCAGGTACCCCCACCCCGACCGGTCGCCGGTCGACGCCGAAGCCGACGCATCCGCCGGCAGATCACGCGTGTCCGTTCCCGACGCGACCTCGATGTCCGCCTCCGCATCGTCCGCTGAGGGCGGATCGAACTCGGTCGACGACCGCGCAGAGCACGTGGGCTGATCGCCGCCGTCGCGGACCATGTCCCGCTCGTTGATCACCACGTTGACCAGCGTGACGAAGCGAGTGATCACCCCGTCCGCATCCGGCTCGCCCTGGCAGCGTGCCTCGCGGTACCGGCAGTCCGGCGCCTCGCACCGGCAACCGAGGGTGCTGAATCCGCGAGCCAGCTGCAACCAACCATCCGCACGACGCTGCGGCGGCGTCCGCGGATCCGCGTCACAGACCGTGCCCGCCATGTGCTCGACCCGCGCCTGTACCTCAGACACGTCTTCAGCCGGCATCAGGGCGAACACCGCGGCCATGCCGTCCTGCTCCGGGCGGAACGTGACCCGCCGATCCTCGACCGCGGCTCGCCGCCGTCGCTCCGCCGCCTCCGCATCGATCCGCCCGACGATCTCGTCCGCCGCCTCCCGCAGCGCGGGCAGTGACAGCACCTCGTACTCCACCGTCAGTCGTTCGGCGAGGAGGGCATCGAACCGACGCGCCTGCTCCCCGTCGAGCGCTCGGGAACGGTGCAGCGCCACCTCCCCCGCCTTCGGCGAGATCACGTTCTCGCCGATCAAGGCGAACACCCTCGGCAGTCGCTCCACGAATCCGATCGCGGTCTCGATCGCGAGCCGCGCGGCCGTCGACCCCAACCGGAGCAGCGTGGACACCTGCGCCTCCAACGCCGCACCCGCCGCCGTGAGGCTTCGTCGCGCCTCGACCGCCCCCGCCAGATCGCCCGGCCGGGCCAGATACTCGGCCTCATCGTCGGCGTACATCACCCTGTGCAGCGCGTAGACCGCAGTCATCGTCCTGCAATACGCAAGCCCCTCACACCGTCGTTGTTCGAATAGAATCGCCGCGATCGCACGCTCCTGACCACCGGCGCCGACGAGCCCGGGAGGGAGCAACTCCCCCGGTAGATCGCAGATCGCGCTCGGTAGCCCCATACCATGACGATACACGTGTTCGATACATCTCACCAGGGTTGTTCGAATACACTCAAGGCCTGTGCAGGGCGCCCCCGCGGCGAAGCACATTTGCCGCATTCGTCCGGCACGATCCGGAATCGGCCCGATCGGGATCTCGGCGGCGGCCCCGATCTCGGATACGGTGAACGAGGAACACAGCCGCGGGCCGTCGCGGTGAAGCAGAAGCGACGGCGGTCAGCGAAGAGTCCACCGGAAGGTTGCATCATGGCGCTTCTCGACAAGATCAAGGAACTGCTCGGCAAGAACCCCGATCAGGTGAACAAGGTGATCGACAAGGCCGGCAGTGCGGCGAAGGGCAAGTTCGCCGGGCACGAGGACAAGATCGATCTGGCCGTGAACAAGGTCAAGGACGTCACGGGCGGCGGTCAGGCCTCCGGCGAGACCCCGCCCGCCGGCGGTGAGGCGAACCCCGGCACGCCGCCCCCGAACCCTCAGGGCTGATACCCCGACGAAACGACGTGCCCACTCCGCTAGCCCGGGGTGGGCACGCTCGTTCCCCGGCACGATCACGCGTACCGGTCGTTCAGATACGTCGCCAGGTCGGAGCGGATGCAGGCGAGTTGCTCGGGAACGTCGAATCCGTAGATCGCGTGCACGTCGAGGAACTCCCGGAACACAGCGGGTACCCGATCGTCGAGCCCCTTCTCCCACAAGGGACCGCCCTGCCCCTTCACGTCGTCGTCGACGACCGCGCGATACGCGGCCATCTCGACGATCGCGACCGACTCGTCGCTCTCGTCCGCGTCGTAGCCGATCTCGGCGGCGGCCCGGTCCACGATCGGGTCGAGGTCCGAGCGCCACACGTCGTTCGGTGCCATCGCGAGTTCCGTCCAGGCCTCCCCCGCACCGGGCAGGTCGACGAAGAACTCCGCCGCAGCGCTCGGCATGTCGCCGGCGCGGATCAGCTCGTGCCGGTAGCCGGCGATGAGGTGCCGGGCGCGCACCGTCGGATCCTCGAACCGCCGGCGCACCGCCTCCGCGACCGGGGCCTCGTAGCGCGCGTTGTACGCGTCCGCGATCGTGGCCCGGAGCTCCACCGCACGTTCCCAGCGGTCGTACCGACGCGGGTCCGCCTCGCCGAGCGCGGCCACGAGCGGCCCCAGTGGTGGTGTCAGAAGCTCGGCCGTCGCCCGTCGGGCCGCGGGGTCCGAGCCGCTCATCGCCATGTAGACCAGCCGCTCGACCGCGTCGGCCCACTCCTGTTCCGGGGTGACGATGTAATCGATCGCGCGCGCCGCGCGGTCGACGAGTTCGTCGTCCAGTCCGTCACCGTCGTGCTCGGCGAGCGCACGCCAGGCGGGCGCGCCGTAGAAGGGCAGGAGCGGCGCCAACTCCGCCGCGAGGCCCGGCACGTACCGCGCGGGCAGCAGGCCCCGACGGTACGCCGCGACGACGTACCGAGCTCGGGCCTCGGGAGCCGACATGCGGCGATGCACCGCCTCCGAGAAGACCGCCGGCACCACGAACCACCCCGGCCGCTCCCCGCGGCCGGCTCGCGTCACCAGCGGGGTCGACCCCGACGGGGCGGCCTCGTGCCCGCGAATGCGCGCGATCAGCGTCTCGGCGCCGAACACGACGGCGAGGCCGGCACCGAATCCCAGTTTGTCGACGAACTCCGACGGATCGCCGACCAGGCTCCTCACCACGCCGGTGAACACGACGATGGCGACCACGCCCACGATGAACCCGATGACCTTGTCACCCCGGGTCGGGGCGGCGGTGTCGCTGCCCGGTACCGCGGCCAGCACGCACGCCAGGATCACCGACGTCACGATCATGCCGACCATCGAGCCGGCGAGACCCCACAGGAAGTCGATCATGCCGGCACCGGCCGGCGGCGCCGCGCCGCATGCGAGCCCAGAACGAACCGGTGATCCATGATCACGAGTTTAGATCATCAAATACCGGAACGAGGTCGCGGTTGCGCGCTACTCCGCGAACGCCTCGATCGGCGGGCACGAGCAGACCAGGTTGCGGTCGCCGTACACACCGTCGATCCGTCGCACGGACGGCCACACCTTGGCGCGGGCGCCGCCGGACGGCAGGCCCTGCGGATACACCGCGACCTCCCGCGAGTACGGATGCTCCCACTCGCCCACCAGGCACTCCGCGGTGTGCGGGGCGCCGCGCAGCGGGTTGTCGTCGACCGGCCACTCCCCCGACGCCACGCGGGCGATCTCGGCGCGGATGGCGATCATCGCGTCGCAGAACTCGTCGATCTCGCCGAGCGACTCGCTCTCCGTGGGCTCGACCATGAGCGTGCCCGCGACGGGGAAGCTCATCGTCGGCGCGTGGAAACCGTAGTCGGCCAGGCGCTTCGCGACGTCGTCGATGGAGACGCCGGTCTCCTTCGAGATGCCGCGCACGTCGAGGATGCACTCGTGCGCCACGCGACCGTTCTCGCCGGTGTAGAGCACCGGGAAGGAGTCGTTCAGGCGCGCCGCGATGTAGTTCGCCGACGCGATGGCGGTCAGCGTCGCGCGACGCAGGCCCGAGGCGCCCATCATGCGGATGTACGCCCAGGTGATCGGGAGGATCGAGGCGCTGCCGAAGGGGGCCGCGGAGATCGTGGGTCCGGTGCCGAGCGACGGCTCGAGCGGGTGCCCCGGCAGGAACGGCGCGAGGTGGCTGCGGACGCCGATCGGGCCCACGCCGGGGCCGCCTCCGCCGTGCGGGATGCAGAAGGTCTTGTGCAGGTTCAGGTGCGAGACGTCGCCGCCGAACTTGCCGGGCCGGGCGAGCCCGACCAGGGCATTCATATTGGCACCGTCGACGTAGACCTGCCCGCCGGCCTCGTGGACCGCGCCGCAGATCTCGCGCACCTCGTGCTCGTACACGCCGTGTGTGGACGGGTAGGTGATCATGATCGCCGCGAGCTCGTCGGCGTGCTTGGCGATCTTCTCCTTGAGGTCCGCGGTGTCCACGTCGCCGGACTCGCGCGAGGCGACCACGACGACCTTGAGGCCCGCCATCACGGCCGACGCCGCGTTCGTGCCGTGCGCCGACGACGGGATCAGGCAGACGGTGCGGTGCGCATCTCCGCGCGAGAGGTGGTAGTTGCGGATCGCGAGCAGGCCCGCGTACTCGCCCTGCGAGCCGGCGTTCGGCTGCAGCGAGACGTTGTCGTAGCCGGTGATCGCGACCAGCCACTCCTCGAGCTGCGCGATCAGTGCGCGGATGCCCTCGCTGTCCGCGGCGGGCGCGAACGGGTGCAGCCGCGAGAACTCGGGCCAGGTGATGGACTCCATCTCGGCGGTCGCATTGAGCTTCATGGTGCACGAGCCCAGCGGGATCATCGAGCGGTCGAGCGCGATGTCCTTGTCGGACAGTTTGCGCAGGTAGCGCAGCATCGCCGTCTCGGTGCGGTAGGCGTGGAACGCCGGGTGCGTCAGGAACTCGGAGGTCCGGTTCTCGATGTTCGACGGTGCGCCGTCGTCGTACAGTCCACCGGCATTCGTGATGCCGAACGCGACGCCGAGCTGGGCGACGTCCATGATCGTGCTGGTCTCGTCGAAGGCGACGGAGACGTGGTCGTCGTCGACGCGCCACAGGTTGTAACCGGCGGCCTTGGCGGCGGCGAGCACGTCGTCCGCGCGGCCGGGAACGTTCACGAGCACGGTGTCGAAGAACGCCGTGTGCACCACGGCGTCGCCCAGGGCCTCGGCGAACAGCTTCGCGCGATTGTGCACGCGGCGCGCGATGGCCTTCAGCCCCTCGGGGCCGTGGTAGCTCGCGTACATCGCGGCGAGGACGGCCAGGAGCACCTGCGCGGTACAGATGTTGCTGGTGGCCTTCTCGCGGCGGATGTGCTGCTCGCGCGTCTGCAGTGCCAGCCGGTAGGCGAGGTTGCCGTCCGCGTCGACGGAGACGCCCACGAGACGGCCGGGGATCTGGCGGGCGTGCTTGGCATGCACCGCGAGGTAGCCGGCGTGGGGACCGCCGAAGCCGAGCGGCACGCCGAAGCGCTGCGTCGTGCCGAAGCAGGCATCGGCGCCCTGCTCGCCGGGAGGCGTCAGCAGGGTCATCGCCAGCAGGTCGGCGCCGACGGCCACGAGCGCGCCCCGCTCGTGGGCACCGTCGATGACGGCCCGGACATCGGCGATCCGGCCCGACGCGCCGGGGGTCTGCAGGATCACGCCGAAGAACTCGCCCTCGGGCAGCCCAGCGCTCAGGTCGTGGACGAGCACCTCGATGCCGAGCGGTTCGGCGCGGGTCTCGATCACCGCGAGGGTCTGCGGGAAGACATCGCGGTCGACGACGAGCCGCGGGCTCTTGGACTTGCCGGCGCGGCGCAGCAGGGTCATGGCCTCGGCGGCGGCGGTGGCCTCGTCGAGCATGGAGCTGTTCGCGATCTCCATGCCGGTGAGGTCGGAGACCATGGTCTGGAAGTTGAGGAGGGCCTCGAGGCGGCCCTGGCTGATCTCCGGCTGGTACGGCGTGTAGGCGGTGTACCAGGCCGGGTTCTCGATGATGTTGCGCAGCAGCACCGGCGGGGTCAGCGTGTCGTAGTAGCCGAGACCGATCATGGAGCGGTCCACGGTGTTGCGGTCGGCGAGGGCGCGCAGCTCGGCGAGGGCCTCGTGCTCGTCGACGGGGGCGGGCAGGGCACCGAGGCCGTTGTCGCCCTCCGGGTCGAGGATCGCCGACGGGACCGCCGCGCGGGCCAGGTCGTCGAGGCTGTCGACGCCGATGACGCGCAGGATCTGCTCGAGCTCGCTCGCGTCCGGGCCGATGTGGCGCGCGGGGAAGTTGCTCACGGGACTGGTGTCGGACACTGGGGACCTCCGGGCCGGGTGCCCTCTCCCTCAGTCGCCGGCGGCTCCAGAGGCGCCCAACCCACGCGGTCCTGGTGCCTGAGAGATTGACGGAGAGGTGTTGCTCCTTCGGCGCCCTGGGCCCGTGCTCGACGGTGCCCGCTGGGCTCTCCCACGCGGTGTTGCGACGCACGGAGATTCTAACGCATTTCAACAAGACGCCCGTACGGTGACGTCAGGCGGGGAGGCGCGCCTCGACGACCTCGACGGCCCGCGGGAGTCCGCCCAGCTCGGCGAGCTCGGCCGCGAGTTCTCGCGCCCGCCCGGTGAGCGCGAGCGCTGCGTCACAGGCGGCGCCCAGCGCCTCGCCCGACACCTCGTCGGGGATCGGGACCGCGATCCCGGCCGTCTCGAGCATCGACGCGTTGTCGAACTGGTCGACGGCCTGCGGCGCGGTGATCACCGGCGTCCCCGTGAGCAGCGCCTCCGTGCTGCCGCCCATCCCGGCGTGGGTGAGGAAGACGTCCGTCTCGGCCAGCAGCTCGAACTGCCGCACCCACGGATGGACCTCGACGTTCGCGGCGCGGGCACCGTCGGCCCCGACGACGGATTCCCGGTCGGTCCGGCCGCCCACCTGGAGGATCACCCGCCAGTCGGGCCGCAATGCGGCGAGATCGCACGCGGCCCGGTAGACCTCCGGCTGGTCGGTGAACGCGGAGCCGAAGGACACCAGGAGCGTCGTCCTGCGGTCGGCGTCGCCCGACGGTGCCTCGGGCACCCGCCGGGCCGGTCCGGTGAAGGTGTAGACGGCGCGGTCCACGCGGTCGGCGTTCGGCTGCATCGACGGAGCGATCAGCACGAGCGACCGCTCGGGGCTGCCGAGGAATCGCAGCGGGTCCTCCTCGACGCCGTACCGCGCGAGCAGCGCGCGCTCCTGCTCGAGCATCGCGACGCCGCGCGGGTCGGTCCGGAGCATGGTGTGGAAGTCCGCCATGTCCTCGTCGTAGCCCTCCCACGCCACGTAGGTCGGCGAGACCTGCAGGGTGGGGATCCCCCAGGTCCGGGCGAGGACGACGCTCATCGCACCGGCGATGTCGTAGAGGATCAGGTCGGGGCGGTCGTCCTCGTACAGGTCGAACCACTGCGGGAGCTGCGTCTCGTACTCGTCGGCGAAGATCCGCAGCTGGTCGATGACGTCGCCGGCGAACGCCTCCTGGTGCTCCGCGCCCGCCGCCTCACCGAGCGCGGGCAGCGACGAGCGGTAGGGCTTGAGCTCGGCACCGGTGGCTTCGATCGACGTCCGCATGAGCGGGTCGTTCGCGTAGGTCACCCGGTGCCCGCGGCGCACCAGCTCCGCGAGCAGATCCAACGACGGGAACACGTGCCCCGGCGCGGGGATGGAGAACATCGCGATGTGGGCCATACCGCCCAAACTAGGCGGCGGCCCGGGGGGCGTCGAACGAATTATCCGGTGGCGCGGGCGCGGTTGCGACGCCGTGAGGCCAGCTCGTCCTCGGGAGCGGCCTCGGCCGCCACGCCGTCGGCGCGCTCACCCGGGAAGTCGGCGATGGTGCCGGTGAGCTCACGCATGGCGCCGGAGACGGCGATACCGAAGACGCCCTGGCCGTGTTGCAGGAGGTCGACGACCTCCTCGGCGCTCGTGCACTCATAGACCGTGGTGCCGTCGGAGAAGAGCGTGATGCGCGCCAGGTCCTCGACGCCGCGCTGGCGGAGGTGGTCGACGGCGACGCGGATGTTCTGCAGGGAGATGCCGGTGTCGAGCAGGCGCTTGACGATCTTCAGGACGAGGACGTCCTTGAAGGAGTACAGCCGCTGGGTGCCGGAGCCGCCCGCGCTGCGGATGGAGGGCACGACGAGCGAGGTGCGGGCCCAGTAGTCGAGCTGCCGGTACGTGATGCCGGCGATCTGGCAGGCGCTGGGGCCGCGATAGCCGAGGAGTTCGTCCGGGATGGTGTCGTTCGGGAACAGCCCCGGGGCGATGTCCTCGAGCGTGCCCTGCGTCCCCGCGGCGGTCTCCGCCTGCGGCGCGTTCTGCCCGGTGCCGTCCTGATCGGTCACTGCCGTCTCCCTCGTGAGGTCCGTGCGCACTCCTGAGAGTACGCCTCCCGCGTGGAGGCCGTCGGTGTAATTCCCTCGGTGCCATTCGCGGTGTTCGGCGTGAACGCTAGGGGGCGGAGAGCGCCGAATCAACGCGACACACCGACACCCTCAAGTTGAAGTTGAGGTCGAGATCGAATCGTGACCTCGGGCCGCCGCCCGATTCAGGAGTCGCCCGGCGCCTTGAAGTCGTCGGCGGAGATCGAATCGAGGAACTCCTTGAACGCCTCGACCTCCTCGTCGGCGGGCGGCTCCTCACCGGAATCGGTTGTCTCCGCGTCGATCTCCTCGTCGGGCAGCAGGAGGCCCGCCTCGGCGAGCACCTCCTCCTCCGCGAAGATGGGGACCTCCAGCCGCACGGCCATGGCGACCGAGTCCGACGGGCGGGCCGAGACGGTCTGGTCACCGTCGAGCACCAGGTCCGCGAAGAACGTGCCCTCCTGCAGCCCGGTGATGCGCACCTCGGTGAGGGAACGCCCCAGAGTCTCGAGCAGGTCGGCGATGAGATCGTGCGTCAGCGGGCGCCGCGGCTCGACGCCCTGCAGCTTGATCGCGATCGCGGTGGCCTCGCCCTGACCGATCCAGATGGGCAGGTACCGGGGTCCCGAGACCTCCCGCAGGAGCAGCACGGGATCGTTCTGCGGCGGGTCCATCCGGATGCCCGCGACGGTCATCTCGATCATGGTTCCAGCTTACCGGCGCGACGGCCGGACCGAGCGCCGACGCCCGGTTGCCCGGAGCCCGAGACCCCGTTGCCGGAGCGAAGCGGCCCCGAGGCGGGGCGTCAGCGCACCGCGTCCTTGACGGCGGCCTTGACCAACTGGGTGTGGAAGGTGACCGAGAGCGCGGCGAGCTCGCGCACCAGCTCGGCCGCGCGCTCCGCGGCACCGGCGTCTCCGCCGCGAGCGACGGGATTGGCGATCTGCGCGATGAGGCCGGCCTCGCGGTCGGCGGAGGTCTTGAAGGCGCGCAGGTGCCGCGCCTCCAGGCCGTACTCGGCGAGCGCCTTAGCGGCCTGCACCAGGGCGACCGCGTCCTCGTCGAAGAAGCCGGCCTTGCCGGAGGTGAGCAGTGCCGAGCGCTCGAGCTCCCGGAGGAAGGCCTCGTCGGCCCCGGACCGGGCGAGCAGATCGGCGCGGCTGATCCGGGTCTGCCGGCGCGCCGAGAAGTCCGTGGCGGGCGCCGTCTTCGACGACACCGAGGCGAGCGCCCGGGGCGCACGCGGCGCGGGACCCTCGACGGTCTCGCCGCGGTCGTGCGCGTCCAGCTGCTCCTTGATGATCTTCAGCGGCAGGTAGTAGTCGCGCTGCGCGGTGAGCACGTACCTGAGCCGCTCACAGTCCTTCGGCGAGAACCGCCGGTACCCCGACGGGGACCGGTCGGGTGTGACCAGCCCCTCCGACTCGAGGAATCGGATCTTGGAGATGGTCACGTCCGGGAACTCGTCACGAAGGCGCTCGAGGACGGCCCCGATCGACATCGCGCTCGGGGCCGCCGATTCCTGGCGTGGGGCCGTCACTGGGGTCAGCCGGCCGCCGGGACGAAGAAGACCAGGCGGAACTTGCCGATCTGGACCTCGTCGCCGTGCGCGAGCGGCGAGGCGTCCACCGGCTCGCGATTGACGTACGTACCGTTCAGGCTGCCCACGTCCACGACGGTGAAGCCGCCCTCGACCGAGCGGAACTCGGCGTGCCGACGCGACACGGTCACGTCGTCGAGGAAGATGTCGCTGTCGGGATGGCGACCGGCGGAGGTCGTCTCCTGGTCCAGCAGGAAGCGGGAACCCGCGTTCGGGCCGCGCTTCACCACGAGCAGGGCGGCGCCGGCCGGGAGGTTCTCGAGGCCCTGGACGGGCGCATCGTTCTCGGGGCCGCCGGAGGCGTCCATCTCGCGGATGATGTCGGCGCGGAACACCGAAGTGGTCTCAACGGGGGCCGATTCGTTGCCCTTGTCGTTCTCGCTCACATCGCTCCTTCGTCAGTGATTACTGCACAGGTCTGTAGTTCACGACACCTGATGGACGTACGGTCCACGGTACCGCGCCCGGCGCCCGGAGGGCGGCCGGATTCGTCGGCTCTAAAGCCGTTCTAAGGAATGGCGTTCACGCCTCGGCGGTCAGCGCCTTGTACGCATCTGCGTCGAGCAGTTCACCCAGAGCGGTCTCCAGGTCCTCGGGAGACGCGGCCTCGATCTCCACGATCCAGCCCTCGCCGTACGGGTCCGAGTTGATCAGGTCGGGGCTGGAGTCGAGTTCTCCGTTGATCGCGACGACGGTCCCGGACAGCGGCGCGTAGATGTCGGAGACGCTCTTGGTGGACTCCACCTCGGCGAACGAGTCACCGGAGGCGACCTCGGCGTCGTCCTCGGGCAGCTGCACGAAGACCACGTCGCCCAGCTGATCCTGCGCGTAGTCGGTGATCCCGATCCGCACCACCGTCTCGCTCTTCTTCAGCAGCCACTCGTGATCGGGGGTGTACAGCAGTTCTCCGGGGAAGCTGGCACTCAACGTGGACGTCCTTTCGCGAGGGCTGTGCGGGGCGCGCAGCGGGTTACAACTTAGTGGGCGGCATGATGATTGAGCAACACACCCCCCGGTTACCGCACCCGGGGCAGGTCACGTACCACCAGCACCGTCTGCCACCAGTACAGCACCAGGGTCCACCAGTACATGCCCAGGCCCCAGATCAGGAACGCCCAGCCCAGTGGGTGCATCGCCGCGCCGAACCCGTTGTCGAAGGTGCCCGCCAGGAGCATCGGGAGCGCGTACATCAGGGCCATCGTCGCGGCCTTGCCGAGGTACAGCGTCGGCAGCGCGGTCAGGCCCCGGCTGCGCAGCAGCGGCACCGTGCCGGCGAGCACGACCTCCCGGCCGATGAGGAGTCCGATCACCCACCAGGGCAGGATCCCGCGGATACCGAACGCGATCGGGATCGCGATCATGTAGAGCCGGTCGGCGGCCGGATCCAGCAGCTCGCCCAGCCGCGTCTGCTGGTTCAGCAGGCGCGCGAGCTTGCCGTCGAGCCAGTCGGTGAAGCCCGAGGCCATGAGCACCGCCAGCGCCCAGCCGTCGGCGTGCTCCACGAGCAGCAGCCACAGGAACAGCGGCACGCCGAGCAGACGGAGAACGCTCAGGGCGTTGGGCACGTTCAGCGGGTTCGGGGGCTCTCCCGGGGCCGACGGTGCGCCGCCGGCCTCGGGTGTGGACCGCCCGGGTTCGCTCACGGTCCGCTCAGATCATCCCGAACATGTTCGCCATCCCCTTCGTGGCGAACGGGTTGTCGTGGACCATGTAGGTCCAGGTCAGGGTGTTCCGGCCGAGGTCGGCACCGTCGAGGTCGATTCCCTCGTCGGTGATCTCGGCCTCCCGCAGCGTCTCCCGGGCGCGGCGGACCGCCTCCTCGGGAAGCTTGCGGAACTCCTCGATCACGAGGCGGTGGAACTCGTCGAGCGGCGACTGACGGCCCAGCGCACGCAGGTGGATCGTGGTCTGCACCTCGGAGACGAACGCGAGATGCTCGGCCCACGTCCGGTCGAGGTGGAACAGGAAGGCCTCGCGGGCCGCCTGCTCGATCACGTCGTCGGCGACGCCCGCCTCGCGCAGCTCGGCGAGCCGCTCCGGCTCGAGATCGGCGAAGTCGGTGAGCGGCCGATCGGTGGTGAGCAGGGTGTGGCGGCGCGCCATCACCAGGTCGCGCTGCTGGTTGACCAGCTGGTTGTAGCGCCACGTGTTGGCGTGCGTCTCGAGCATCCCGCCCTCCGCGACCCGCTGCGCCGACTCGAGCATGTCGGCGGCCTTGCCGCGCGGGAACTCCCCCGTCTCGGGGTCCGCACCGCCCGGCGGGCGCTTGAGCGGCAGGTGCCGCTCCACGATCGGGTCCTCCACCGACGCGAAGATCACCGACGTACCGGGATCGCCCTGCCGGCCCGCGCGACCGCGCAACTGCTGGTCCAGGCGCTCGGTGTCGTGCAGGCCCGTGCCGACGACGGCCAGGCCTCCGAGGGCGGCGACCTCGTCGTGCTCGGGACTCTCGTCGCCCGCGTCGTGGCCGCCGAGCTTGATGTCGGTGCCGCGGCCCGCCATCTGGGTGGAGACGGTCACGGCGCCCTTGGTGCCCGCGTCGGCGATGATCCGCGCCTCGTCGGCATCGTTCTTGGCGTTGAGGACCGTCGCGATCACGCCCGAGATCTTGAGCATGTGGGCGAGTTCCTCGGACTCGGCCACGTCATGGGTGCCGATCAGCACCGGCTGGCCGGTCTCGTGCACCTCACGCACGTAGTCGACGATGCCCGCGACCTTGTTGCCCTTGTTGTCGTAGACGCGCATGGGCTGGTCGACCCGGATGTTCGGCGTGTTCGGCGGGATCTGCGAGACGCCCAGGTCGTAGAACTGGCGCAGCTGCTCACCGGCCGCGATCGCGGTGCCGGTCATGCCGCACACCAGCGCGTAGCGCTGCAGCAGCGCCTGCACGGTGATGGTGTCGATGACCTCGCCCGAATCGGTCTGCGAGAGCCCCTCCTTGGCCTCGACGGCCGCCTGCAGGCCGTCCGGCCAGCGCTGCAGCTCGGCGACGCGGCCGCGGGAGGAGTTGATGAGCTTCACCTGGCCGTCGCGCACGATGTAGTGCACGTCCCGCTCCACGAGCGCGTAGGCGTGCAGCGCGATGTTCACCTGCGGCAGCGTCGACGCCACGTGCGCGTCGGAGTACAGGTCGATGCCGCCCAGCTCCTCCTCGACCAGTTTCGCGCCGTCGTCGGTGAGGAAGGCGGACTTGCCGTCGGCGTCGATCTCGTAGTGCTTGCCCTCGCGGAGCCGGGCCACGACCTCCATGATCGCGGCCTGCGGCACGTCGCCCTTGACGGAGCCCGCCAACACCAGCGGGATGAGGGCCTCGTCGACCAGCACCGAATCGGCCTCGTCGACGATCGCCACGTCGGGCGTCGGGGAGAGCAGGTCCTCGGCGCGGGTGGCGAGCTGGTCGCGGAGGACGTCGAAGCCGATCTCGTTCACCGAGCCGTAGACGACGTCCTTCCCGTAGGCCTCGCGCCGTTCGTCCCGGGTGGACGACTCCGCGACGTACCCGACTGTCACGTCGAGCAGGTCGAAGAACGGCTTCATCCACTCGGCGTCGCGGCGGGCGAGGTAGTCGTTCGGCGAGATCACGTGGACGCTGCGCCCGGCGAGCGCCATGCCGGCGGCGGCGACGGCCCCGGCGAGGGTCTTGCCCTCGCCGGTGGCCATCTCGACGACGTCGCCCTCGAGGAGCCGGTCGGCGCCCTGCAACTGGACGTCGAAGGGGCGCAGCCCCAGGGCGCGCTGGGCACCCTCGCGGGCGATCGCGATGAACTTCGCCCGATCGTCCGACTTGGCGGCGTAGACGTCCAGCGCCAGCGCGGCGTCGGGGAACTCGTCGTCGGAGAGCCCGTGCGCCCACTCGTCGAATGCGGCCGACTGCTCGATCAGCGCGACGGACCGGGACTGGTTCCGTGTGCTCTGCGCGCCGAGCACCTTCCACATCTTGTTGCTGAACCTGCCCACGTGACCTCCGCACTCGACACTCGACCGCTTGCGCAGTCGAGACTACCGGTGCCGCGCCCGCCGGTTCAGAGCGCCGCGAAGTACGCCGTCGACCAACCCACCGAGCCGAGCGAGATGCGGTACATGTCGCGGTTCACGTTCTCGATCGTGTCGCGCGGGCTGTGGTAGTTCGGGTCGAAGATGTCGCCGACGGTGCCGCCCCACTGCCGCTGCTGCTCCGCGGTCTTCTCGGCGTCGGCGCCGGTGTCCATGCCGCCGGAGGCGATGCCCACGTCCTTGAAGGGCCCGTAGTCCGAGCGGCCGTCGAAGGCGGACGCCTCGACGGGCACGTTGCGCCACGCGAAGTAGTTCCGGAAGACCTGCTCGATCACGCCGGAGCCGGCGGGCCCGGCGCCGCCCTCGAGCTTGGAGGAGCCGTCGCCGTCGAAGGTGAAGTAGCCGCCGTTGGGCGAGCCGAGCATGTCGAAGTTCAGGTAGCGCTTGATCTTCGAGGCCTGCTCCTCGCTCAGCTCCTTGACGTAGTGCTCCGATCCCACGAGGCCCTCCTCCTCGGCGCCCCACAGCGCGAACCGGACCTTGTTCTTGACGTCCGCGTTCGCGCCGAGCTTCGCGGCGGTCTCCAGGACCGCGGCCGAGCCGGTGCCGTTGTCGTTGATGCCGGGCCCCTCGGTCACGCCGTCGAGGTGCGCGCCGACCATCTGCACGTTGGCGTCGTCGCCCTTCGTGGTCTCCGCGAGGATGTTCCAGGTCTTGGCCTTCTCGGTCTTCGCGTCGACGGTGAGCGTGAGGTCCTGGCCGTCGGTGATCGGCGCGTCCTGCGCGACGCCGACGACGGCGATGGAGGCACCGTCGTCGAGGCCGAGCGTTCCGCCCTTCCAGTCCCCCGCCTGGTTGTTCGTGATGACGAGCGCCTTGACGCCCTTCGCGGCAGCGGCCTTGTACTTCTCGCCGAACGTGCACTTGCCGCGCTGCACGACCGCGATCGAACCGGCGGTGACCTTCTCCAGGTCGGCGGCGGTGCAGCCCTGCGTCCCGGTGACCACCGCCTTGGCGGTGACGGTGCCCTCCGTGGCGCCCGAGAAGGACAGCGCGGCGGCCTTCACCGGCGCGCCTGCGGCCTGCACGTCGACCTTGGACGCCGACCACACGGCCGTCGAGAACTCCTGGCGCACCGGGTTGTAGCCGGCGTCGCGGAGGACCTTCTCCGCGTACTCGACGCTCTGCTGATAGCCGGGCGAGCCCAGCGCGCGGTTGCCACCGTTGCGGTTCGCGATGTCCTGGAACGTCTCCAGGTGCTTGATCGCGCCGTCGAGGGTGACGGCGTCGGCGAGCGCGCGGGCCTTCTCCGTGGCGCCCGCGTCGTCGGCGGCGCCCGCCGGGGCGGGCCGGTCGACGCTGCTGGGCGCGGCCTTCGACGACGAGCCGGCGGCCGTGCTCGACGGTGCCGCGTCGTCGCCGGACGAGCCGCAGCCGGCCGCGACGAGACTCACGGCCGCCAGCACGCTGACGGCCCGGACGGTGGTGGACTTCTTTCGCCTGTGCAACATGCTCCCCATTAGATACACAACGGGGGACGATTGCGGGGTGAACGAGCACACTTATTCGGTCGACGTCGAATGGTCCTCGCCTGCGGGCACCGCCGATTACCGCTCCTACCCGCGCGAACACCGGCTCAGCTCCGCCGCCGAGATGTCGATCGACGCCTCGGCCGATCCGCAGTTCCGCGGCGACCCCGCGCTGTGGAACCCCGAGCAGTTGCTCGTCGCGGCGGCGGCGAACTGCCACATGCTCTCCTACCTCGCGCTGTGCGCGCGGCGCGGCGTCGTGGTGGTCGATTACGTGGATGCCGCCGTCGGGACGATGGTCGAGACGCCCGGCGCCGGTGGGCGGTTCACCTCCATCGACCTGCGGCCGCGGGTGGTCCTCGCGCCGGGTTCGGACGCCGAACTGGCGCTCGCTCTGCACCACGAGGCCGCCGAGCAGTGCTACATCGCGGCGTCGCTCAGCTGCCCCGTCACGCACGCCCCGCAGATCGTCCCGGGCTAGCGCACCGCGGCTCAGGTCGCGGCGAGATGCTCCAGCAGCAGGCCCGTGACCGCCTCCGGGGCCTGTTCGGGCGCCCAGTGCGACACGTCCTCGAGCATCTCGAACCGGTACGGCCCGCTGCAGTGGGCGGCGGTCGCGAGGGCGGCGACGTCGCCGAAGGCCGCGTCCTCGGTCGGCCAGACGTACAGGACCGGGGTGTCGACGGTGCCGAGCGCTGCGGGCGGGCGCCCGCTGCGGTACCAGTTCAGGGCGGCCGTGAGCGCACCCGGTTCCTGCAGCCGCAGGATGTAGTCGTCCACCGCGTCCCGTGGGACGTCGCGCCCGAAGATCCGGCGCAGCGCGTGGGCGTCGTCCGCGAGCATGGCCTTCTCGGTGGCGGGGGTGGCGCGCCATTCGGTCATGTAGCGCGAGCGGTTCGCCTGATCCTCGTCCGTCTTCAACGCGGTGGCGAGGGCGGCCGGGTGAGGTGTGGACACGACGGTGAGAGAGCGCAGCCGGTGCGGGTGATCGGTCGCGGTCCACCAGGCGACGGCGCCGCCCCAGTCGTGCCCCACGAGGTCGAACCGCGACCAGCCGAGCGTGTCGGCGATGGCCACCACGTCGGCGACCAGCTCGGAGATCCCGTACTCGGCGGGCCGTTCGGGGCGCACGCCGGGCGAGTAGCCCCGCTGGTCGACGGCGACGGCACGGAATCCCTTCTCCCCCAGCGCCGCCACCTGGAATCGCCACGCGATCGCCGCCTCGGGAAAGCCGTGCAGCAGGAGCACGGGACGCCCGTCCACGGGGCCGGCGGCGATCGCGTCGAAGGTGCCGGCGGCGGTGGGGATGCTGAGGTGTTCGGTCACGGATGTCACGGTAGGCCACGCACCTGTCGGTGGCCCGTGCCAGAGTGGCGCCATGACCGAACTCAGCACGCTCTCCCCCGCCGAGCGCCACCGTGCGGCGGCGGCCACGTTCGCCGGCGTCGCCGGCGCGATCACCGACTGGGACGCCCAGACCCCGGTCCCCGAGTGGAAGGCCCGCGACGTGGTCGGGCATCTCGTCGCGTGGCTCCCCGGGTTCCTCGGGGCGAACGGGGTCGAGCTGCCCGGCGCACCCTCGGACGCGGCGGAGCCGGCGGCGGCGTTCGGCCAGCTCAGCGAAGCGGTGCAGGCGCTGCTCGACGCGCCGGACGCCGCACGGGTGCTCACCACGCAGATGTTCGGGGAGAAGCCGCTCGACGCGCTGATCGACCAGTTCTACACCGCCGACGTGTTCATGCACACCTGGGACCTGGCCCGGTCGAACGGCATCACGCCCGACCTCGATCCGGCGTTCGCGCGGGCCCTGCACGGCGGCCTGGCGTCGATGGGGCCGATGCTGCAGGAATCGGGGCAGTTCGGCGCGCCGATCCCGGTGCCGGACGGGACGGACGAGGTCACCGCTCTGATGGCCTTCATCGGGCGGGATCCGTCGTTCGGGAAGTGACCGGGAGGCCCTCGACGTGTTGACGCCCCCGGACCGGCCCACCGCCGCCGACGTGCTCGCCGCGGTGCGGGACGCCTGGTCGATGGAGGTGACCGCGGCCGTTCACCTGCCGCTCGGCTTCGGCGCCCACCACTGGCGGGTCGACGGTGCCGCCGGGGCCGCGGCGTTCGCCACCGTCGACCTCGACACCGAGATCCGGCCTCTGGAACTGACCGCTGCCGCCTACCGCTCGGCCGCCCGGCTGCAGGCCGACGGGGTGCCGGGCGTCGTCGCGCCGGTCCCTGCCGCCGACGGCCGGTACCTCGTCCCGCTCGGTCCGGACGGCCTGAGTCTGACCCCGTGGCTCGACGGCCGCACCCCGTCCGAGGACGAGGCACGCGCCGCGGCTGAGCGAACCGTCGGCCTCCTGCTCGAGCTGCACGCCGCGACGCCGCCCGCCGGGATCCCCCGCTGGTCGACGCGCGTACCCGCCGACCTCGCGACGCGGGCGGGGCGGATGACGGCGAAGCCCTGGGACCAGGGACCGTACGGCGAGGCCGCGCGGGCCGCCGTCGCGAGCCGGCTCGACGCGATCGGAGACTGGGTGGTGCGGCACGCCGCACTGGTGGCCCGCGCGGGCACCGGCGCCGGGTGGGTGCCGACGCACGGGGAGCCGCACCACGCCAACCAGATGCTCATCGGCGATGAGCTGGTGTTCGTCGACTGGGAGTCGCTGCGCCTGGCACCGCCCGAACGCGATCTGCTCGACGTGCCCGCCCCGCTCCGCCCGGCGTTCGGCGCACGGGACTGGGCCGTCGAGCTGTTCGCGCTCGAATGGCGCCTGACCGAGATCGCCGAGTACCTCGACGGGTTCAGCGGCCCCCACGGCGACGGCCCCGACGAGGTGGCGGCCTACCGCGGCCTGTTGGAGGAGCTCGGGCTCACGCCGTGATCCGCGGCCCGTCCGTCACCGCGGAGTGAGGACCACGACCGGGATGTCGCGGTCGGTGCGCTTCTGGTAGCCCTCGTATCCGCTGTAGGCCCGGGTGATCTGCGGCCAGAGCCGCGCCTTCTCCTCGGGCGTGGCGGCTTTCGCGGTCCACGGGGTGGTGACGTCGTCGACCGTGATCTCGACGTCGGGGTTCGCCGCGAGGTTCTTGAACCAGTCCGGGTTGTCCGAGTGTCCGCCCTTGGACGCGACCACCACGACGCGATCCGGTCCGTAGATCGGCGCGGTGAGCATCGTCGACCGACGTTGGCCGGACTTGCGTCCGATCGTGTGCAGTTCCAGCGTCTGCATGCCCAGCACGCGCTTGGGGAAGCGACCGCCGGTGATCGCGAGCAGGGCGCGGTGCCCGTTCTCGAGACCCCACGCGCCGAGCTCCGTCACCTTGTCAGAAAGACTCATGCGCCCATCATGCACGCCGCGACGCCCACCCGCCCGCCTGCGACTGCCGTACGGTCGGGGTATGGCCCCGCGCTCCGTCCAGATCGTCCTCTTCGACGGGACGACGTGGCCGCGACCGCGACGGGTAGGGCCGAACTCGACTACCGGACCGACTCGACCGAGGACCCTTTCGCGGCGCTGCACGGCCTATGACGGGTGCCGATGCGCCGGACCTCCGGACAGCCCCGCGGCCACGTGCGGGTGCAGGGCGATGGAGTGGTCGTAGAACTCGTCCGTCATCGGCAGATACGGGATCGGCGCCTCGGTCGCGACGGTGCCGAGCCGCTCCGCGAGGTTCGCGGCGAGGCGGCGCGCGCCCACGGCGTCGATGCCGTGCACGTCCGTGATGAGGTGCGGCGCCAGCGCCTCCATGCCCGTGTACCAGAACGTGCCGTGCAGGAGGGTCCAGAACAGGTCCTCGACGTCGCCGCTGATCCCGCGCGGCGAGATCGAATTCGCCCGGTCGCCGGCGGTGACGACGGCCAGTGCACGGCGGCCGGCGAGGCCACCATCGCCGTACTTGCGGTTGCGCCCGGTGACCGGGTCCGGGACGTCGTAGGCGAACCCCCGTTCGAAGACCCGGTCGATCCAGCCCTTGAGCATCGCCGGCGGGCCGTACCACCACAGAGGGAACTGGAGGACAACGAGATCCGCGGCGAGGAGGCGGCGTTGTTCCGCCCGGACGTCCGCGCCGCCCTCCTCGACCAGGATCGGGTCGAAGCCCTCCGCGTACAGGTCGGCCACGTCCACCGACCACCCGTCGGCCCGGAGCCGCGCTCCCCCCGCTTCCCGGAGGGTCGCGTTGAGCGAACCCGGCCGCGGATGCGCGTAGACCCACAATGCGTGCGCGTTCACTCGTTCACCGCCCATGTCAGAGCCAACCCCGCAGCGGCGTCGAGGATTCCATCGGGCATCCGGATCAGCAGCCCGGAAACCAGAGAAGTCCCGAGACACTGTGTGTCTCGGGACTTCTGGTCGGGCTGACAGGATTTGAACCTGCGACCACTTGACCCCCAGTCAAGTGCGCTACCAAGCTGCGCCACAGCCCGTGGCCCGCTCTCGCGGTGCTGTAGGAGATTACCCCATGGGTCACGTGGAGGAGAAATCGCCTGGACGCGGAGTCAGTGCCGCGCGTTCGCGAACGGCAGACGCCCGCCCGTGTCGCGCCTCGAAGGCGGCGAGCATCGCGCTCAGTCAAGCATCGATCGCAGGCGCAAGCCGGTGGAATCGGACGTTCCGCCCTAGTGTGGACGCATGCGCACCCCGATCCGGCACCGAGGCGTGGCGGTCGCACTCCTCGCGGCGCTGACCGTCACGGCGTGCGGGGGCGGCGCACCGTCGGACATCCCGGAACCGCGCTCGAGCGCGGCCCCAACCGCGGAGACCACGATCGCGACGGGCCTCGACGCACCCTGGTCGATCGCCTTCGCCGACGGCGCTCCCCTGGTCAGCGAGCGCGACCGCGGCAGGGTCGTGGAGATCGTCGACGGGAAGCCGCGGGAGGTCGGCCGGATCGAGGGCGTCGCGGCGCGCGGCGAGGGTGGGCTGCTCGGCATCGCGGTCCACGCCGGCGATCTCTTCGCGTACTTCACGACCGCGACCGACAACCGGATCGCCCGCATGCCCCTACTGGGCACGCCGGGTGCGCGCACCCTCGGCCCCGCTCGCACGATCCTCACGGGGCTGCCCGCCGCGTCGATCCACAACGGCGGTCGCATCGCGTTCGGGCCCGACGGCATGCTGTACGCCACCGTCGGCGACGCGGGGCGCCCGGACGACGCGCAGGATCCCCGAGCACTCGGCGGCAAGATCCTACGGATGACGGCCGACGGGACCCGCCCCGCGGACAACCCGTTCCCCGATTCGCTCGTCTTCAGCCTCGGCCACCGGAACGCCCAGGGACTGGCCTGGGCACCCGACGGTGCGCTCTACGCCAGCGAGTTCGGCCAGAACACCTGGGACGAACTCAACCTCATCCGCGCGGGCGCGAACTACGGCTGGCCGGTGGTCGAGGGCATCGGGCGACGCGAGGGCTTCGCCGACCCGCTGCAGCAGTGGGACACCTCGTCGGCGAGTCCCAGCGGGATCGCCGTGGTGGGCACGGATCTGCTCATCGCGAACCTCCGGGGCGAGCGGCTCCGGACGGTACCGCTGGCCGCCACCGGTACGGCCACAGAGCAGTACCGCGAGGCCCTGGGTCGCCTCCGCGATGTGGTGCGGGCGCCCGACGGCTCGGCCTGGATCCTCACCAACAACACCGACGGTCGCGGCGACCCGAGGCCCGGCGACGACCGGATCGTGCGGGTGGGTCCGCGTTAGCCCAGCTACCTGCGGTGTACGCGCGGTACAGTGGCGTGCATGAAGCGTGCTCTCCTGGTGTCGGCGATCGTCGCCGCCTCCTGCGTGGTCGCGCTGCCCGCCATGGCCGAGCCGGCCGTCGACGGCGACCGCTACCGCGCCGAGGGCGGCGGCTACGCCTTCCTCTACCGCTACGACGGCGGCAAGCGGGTCTGCACCATCGAGGCGGACCCGACCACCGTGCGATGCGGGATCTCCGCGCCGGCGGGCACGCGGATCACGGTGAAGAATCGCAGCGTCCGGCCCGAGGCCGTGGAGATCACCGAGCGCGGCTGGCGCTACCTCGACAAACTCTCCGTGCAGGAGCGTCCGCGGGCGCTGCCCGAAGGGGCCCGGCTCTCGGTGCACGGTGCTTCGTGCACCGCGCTGCGCGACGGCGGCTTGGACTGCTCCGTCGACGCGGCAGGCTTCACCCAGGAGGACGGGCGGTTCTCGACGCGCGGCCGGAAGCTGGGCTAGGCGGCTCGGAGCGCCGGCGCCTGCTCAGCCGACCAGTTTCGCGTGCAGACGCTCGATGACGGCGTCGTCGAGCCCCAGCCCCGCGCGGACGTACCCGGCGAAGTCACCGTATCGGGCATCGGCCTCGTCGAACGCCGCGGTCAGGGCCTCGGGGAAGACGCCGGCGAGCACCCGCGCCGCTTCGCCGATCGCCTCGCCGCGCTCGGCCGCCGCTCCGGCGGCGATCTTGTCGATCACGGCGGCGGAGTAGTCGTTGGTCAGCAGGTAGTCGGCCATCACGTCGTCGGGCGAGACCCCCACGATCCGCTGCACGATCGCCGCGGCCCATCCCGTGCGGTCCTTGCCCGCGGTGCAGTGGAAGACCTGCGGGCGATCCTCGCCGGCGACGGCGCGCACCAACGTCGCGAACTGGGCGCGCGCGTTGTCCTCGCTCACGAACATCCGGTAGACATCGGTGAGCAGGCCGCGGGCACCCGCGGCGTCCTTGAGCGACTTCGGATCCAGCGCGCCGAGCTCCACGTCGTCGCCGATCACGTTGAGGCGCACGTACCGGGCACCGTCGGGCACGACATCGGGCTTGGGGGTCACCTCGGCCGTCATGCGGAGGTCGAACACGTCCGCCAGGCGGGCCTCGGCGAGCCGGGCGGGGTCGATGGCGTCGGCGTCCAGGGCGCTGGAGCGGAAGAGCAGGCCGCGGCGCATCCGACCACCGTCGGCCGCGTAGCCGTCGACACCTGCCACGTCGCGGAAGTTGTGCACGGGCCGAGCCTAATCCACCGGGCCCGCGCCTCCACCCGCAGCGCCGCTCAGGCCAGGCGTTCGAGGCCGCGACGGGCGCAGGCAGCGGGCCACCACGCTCGGGCCCCGGGGGTCGCGAGGCCGTGCGGCAGCGTCAGTGCGAGGGCGATCGGCGCATCCACCGGCACGTCGACGGGAACCTCGACGCGGGCGGCGAGACGCGCACCGTCGGCGCCGCGGACCAGCAGCTGCCGCATGCGGGCACCTGCGAGCCGAGCGCCGGGCCAGGCGACGTCGGCCAGGCGCGCGTGCGGCGGGAGCTCGCCGGCGACGTCGCAGATAACCACCGGGCCGGATCGCACGAGCCGGCTGATCCGGCTCACCACCACGGGGTAGGCCGACGGTGCGCCGTCCGCCAGTGCGGCTGCCGGGGTGCCGGCGATGAGGACGTCGTCGCCGTCCATCGCGGTCCCTTCGGGCCAGATCGTGGGGTCGAACGAGCGGGCGACGCCGGCGCGGGCGAGCGAGGGAAGTACCTCCATCAGAGTCACGCCTACCGGTCTACGCGGACCGCGCGGCGGACGGAAGATCCGGCGGCGTCAAGGTCGCGCTAAGACCGTCAGACGCCCGGCTCGGCGCACGGCAGAACTCCGGCCTTGACGGCGGCCTGCACTGCGGCGTAGTCCTTTTCGTTCTGATCGGCGTACGCCGTGGCGAACTTCGCGACGGCCTCCTCGAACTCCGCCGACTTCCCGAGGTAGGCCGAGGCGGTGGCGGATCCCGGCGATTGCGCGTGGGCGCGCGCCAGGACCGCGGCGCACGCCTGGCCGTACCGCTCGAACTGGTCGTGGGTCAGCAATTCGGGGACGACGGAGCCCTTCATGTCGCGGAACTGTCGCCAGTAGAAGTCCTTGCCTCGGATCGTCGGCGTGTAGCCGAGGAAGGAATCGGACTGCGCCTGCAGGATCTGCTGTCCGGCGACGACGCGCCAGGCCTGCGCCCCGCTCGACGGTGCGCGCGGGGGCATCGTCGACGGGCCGAGCTTGCCGTAGGTCTGCAGGACCGATTGCGTCGCCTCCTTGACCTGGAGGAAGAGGGTCTCGGTACCGCCACCGGGGACGTCGCGCCCGAGCAGGACGATGAAGCAGCGGGTGCCGACGCTGCCGACGCCGACGACCCGCAGCGCCCAGTCGAGCACGCGGAACTGCCCCAGTAGTTGCGCGGCGTCGGCGCGGATCGAGTCGAGGTACTTCGCGTAGAGGCCCTCGAAGCCCTCGACGAGCTTCGCCGGTGCGGGCACGAGGGTGGGCGGGTCGGCGACGATGTGCGGCTCGCCGTCCGCGCTCGTCGCGGTGATCTTCTCGACCATGCGCGCCGACGTGCGTTTACGCGCCTTCTTGGCCGTCTGCTCGATGAGGTCCCTCAGCGACTGGTCGTCCGCGGCCTGTGCGGTGAGCCGGTCCACGTCGACGGACAGGTAGTAGCGGTCGACGGCACTCTGTCCGACGAGGCCGGCGAGCGTGGTCCGGTAGGCGCCTGCGGCGCTGACGACGGCGCCGCGCGCCTGGTCCTCGGTGTACCCGTTCTCGCGGGCGGCGATCATCACGCTCGCCGCGAGGCGCTTGACGTCCCATTCCCAGGGAGCGTTGCCCGCCTCGTCGAAGTCGTTGACGTCGAACAGCTGCCGGCGCTCCGGGGAGGCGAACAGACCGAAGTTGGAGATGTGGGCGTCGCCGCAACTCATGACCGTGACGCCGGTGTCGGCTTCGCCCGCGAGGTCGTGCGCCATGAGTGCCGCGCCACCGCGGTAGAAGGAGAACGGCGAGTGCAGCATGCGCGAGATCCGCACGGGCACCAGTTCCTGGATGCGGGTGCTGTTCTGCTCGCGGATGATGTCGACGGGATCGCGGCCGTCCGGAGTGAAGGCCGCCTGCGCGGATCGGGGGACGCGCTTGCGAAGATCCTTGCCGTTCGGGGCATCTGCACTCATGGTGGGAGATGCTAGTCCCGGCCCACCCCGGGACGGACCGTTCTGAGTAGCAAACCCCACCCCCGACCGATTGATTAGGAGACCCTAACTTTCGAGGCGTACGGTGGAGTCGTGACTGATTCGCGTACTGAAACTCCACCCGCCCGGCGCCCGCGGCCGACGTACGAACTCACGGTCGTGCGCACCGAGACGATCGGCGCCCACCTGGTCCGCGTGATCGCCGAGGGCGAATCCCTCGCGACCTTCGGCGACCCCGACCTTCCCGGCCTGCCGAGCACCGACGCGTACGTCAAACTCGCCTTCGGCGATGCGACGCGCACGTACACGGTGCGGTTCTTCGACCGCGCCGAGCGCACGATCGCGATCGACTTCGTGGTGCACGGCGACGAGGGGCTCGCCGGCCCCTGGGCACAGCGCGCCCGGGCGGGCGACACGCTGACCCTCATGGGCCCGGGCGGCGCCTACACCCCGGACCCGGCGGCGGCATGGCACCTCCTGGCCGGCGACCTGTCCGCGGTGCCGGCGATCGCGTCGGCCCTCGAGGCGCTGCCCGGGGACGCTCGGGGCGCCGCGCTCATCGAGGTCGAGAGCGACGCCGACCGGGTCGCGCTCACGGCACCGTCGGGCGTGGACGTGCGATGGGCCGTGAACCCCGATGTGGCCGACGTCGATTTCCTGGCACGCCAGGTGGCCGTCGCGGACTGGCCCGCGGATCGCAGCACCGCACACGTCTTCGCCCACGGCGAGCGTGAGTCGATCAAGGCGATCCGCAAGGTGCTGCGCGAACTCGAGGTGCCCCGCGAACGCATCTCCATCTCCGGGTACTGGGCGCGGGGCCGCGCGGAGGACGCCTTCCAGGCGGAGAAGCGCACCGCCGTGGGGCAGATCGACTGACGCCTCCCGGGGTCCGATCGGACGCGGACGTGTCTGTCGTCACAGCAACGCCGGCGACGTGAGTGTGGGCACAAAAGGCCCCGCCGGAGCATGGATTTCAGACAGCTACGGATAATTTGTCTATCTGTGGATCTTGCACCGGTGCCCGGCTTCTCCCCGTCGCCCGCCCAGCTCCGGCGGCGCGGCGTCGCGTTCAGCCTGTGCCTGGTACTGATCGCCGCCGTGGCGTGGGGCGTGAACGCTCTGCGACCGCAGGACGTCTTCACGTTCACCCTGCGCACTCCGTCGGTCGCCGCCGGCATCGTCGAGGGCGCCAAGGTCCGGATTCAGGGCGTCGAGGTGGGCACCGTCTCCGAGATCCGGGCGCTGGGGAACGCCCAGCAGGGCGTCACCCTGCGCATCGACGGTCCCCAGGGCCGCTCCCTCACGACCAAGGTGGAGGCCGCGTTCTCGGCGGGCAATCTGTTCGGCGTCTCCGAGGTGATCCTCACGCCCCACGAGGGAGGTGCCGCGCTGCAGAACGGCGCAGAGCTCGCCCCGACTCGGCGGATCACCGACAACACCATCTCCAACATGATCACCACGCTCGGCGACGTGAACAAGGACGCGCTGCGCCCCCACATGAGCCAGCTGCTGCTCAACCTCAACGCGTCGTCGGAGGCGATGCTGCCGCTGCTGACCGCGGTGGGCAGTCTGACGCAGGCCGTACAGGACACGCAGCGCCTGTCGACGTCGCAGACCTTCCCCACGGTGACCGCGTCGCTGCGAGCGGCCGACTCGTCCCTGGCGGCGTTCATCCCGGCGTTCCGCACGAACTTCGAGCACAAGCCGCTGCACGACGGATCGAGCGCGCGGACGATCGCGATGCTCGATGGGATCAACAACGAGCGCACCGGTATGCTCGCGGGCCTCGAGGCCATCCTTACGCCGGAGGCCCTCAACGGCCTCCGAACCGCGACACCGATGCTCGTCAGCCTGCTGCAACCGCTGCTCAAGGCGTTCCCGAACGGCAGCGCGAGCGGCGTCGGCGTGCAGCTGTCGCAGCTCATCGAGAACGTCCGTCGGGCCATGCCCAACACCCCCAACGGCCCGGTGCTGAACCTTCGCCTGTCCGTGGACTACCCCGCCATCGCCGCCCTGCTCCCTCCCGGCGCTGACGCCGCGAAGCCCGGCACTCCGGCCAAGCCCGGTTCCGGGTCCCCGGCGAAGCCGGCCTCTCCGTCGAAGCCCGCCTCCCCCACCACCTCCGCGTCGGCCCCGCGCTGACACGGGCACCCACAGACACGGAACGCGCCCGCCGAGAGGCTCTCGGATACCCCCAACCCCTCATTTGTTTCAAACAGTTGACACATTACGGGTGTCGTGATCAACTCCTTGTATCAAACACACGACACAAGGAGTCAAAATGCGTTGCTCCGTGATCGCCGCTCCGGCGGTTGTTCTCGCCGTCCTGCTCACCGGCTGCGGCATGAGTACGACGGTGACGAAGTACCCGGTGTCGGGCACGCTAGTCGCCCTGCCGGAGTGCCCGGGCGAGGACTTCATCGTGTTCAACGAGGGAATCGGTCCAGCCATCAAGCGGGCGAGCCAAGGGCTCGCCGAACTGGAGCACCCAGTCAACTTCAGCGGCTCCTTCCGTGCAGACCAGGCAGCGGACGGGCGACTCGCGCTCACGATCGAGATGTGCGGACCGGGCGCCGGCCCTGACGAAACACGGGACGGTGCCACCACACTCGCACGATCCTTCGCTCGCACCGAGGGCCTCCGTGACAAGTTGGGCAGCATTCTGGTCATCAACAGCGACAACGGAATCCGCATCGAAACCTCCCTGTTCGACAAGGAACGATTCGACACCGACACCCCTGTGGCCGACCTCCGGTCCGAGTGGCGCGACGCCCCCAAGGAGAAGTGACCGATGCTCGGAGCAATCCTCCTTCTGCCCCTCATCCCGCTGGCGATCGCCGCCGTGATCGTCCGGTTGGTCTACGTGCTGGCGACCACTGACACAGCCACGGCACGCACCCCGGAGGCACGACGCGCATCTCGTTGGGTGGCCGGGGTACTCGGCGTCTCCTCCGTTCTCGCCGTCGCCACTGCGATGGTTCTGATCGCCAACGACCGCCTCGGTCGAGGGCTCCTCCTCGCCTTTCCATCCCTGCTCGTCGTCCTACAGATCGGGCTGGCCGTCGCCACACGCATCATCGGTTCAGCGGTTCGCGTTCGCGAGTCGGTGCGGGTCGCTTCGCTCTCGCCACGGACGATCGGTGTCACAGCGCCCCGCAAGCTCCTCGTCGCCACCGCAGTGGGCGTCCTGGGCGCCTTGTCGTTCGCCGCGATCGGATGCGCCACCGCAGCCGCCGATGACAATGGTCTGAGCCGCGCCTTCGCCTCCCCCGGCGAGTACGGCGGCATCGAGATCACGACGCCGTTCGTCGGCTCGTTCTACGCCGTCCCAGCGGCGCTCGCGATCACGGTGTCGACGGTGCTCACTGTCTCGACAGTGATCGGGGCCCGGCGGTGGGGAGCCCTGAACCAGGCCGAATTGGATATCGCTCTTCGCGTCGCGATCACTACCCGCACGATCGCCGCGACCGCGATGACGACCGCATTCCTCCTCGTCGTGATGGGTTGGTCTCTCATCGAAGCATCACTGCAGGTCGCACACTCGCCAGATGATTCGGCCTGGTGGTCGATCGGCCGTTTCGGCTTTCCGCTCGGCGCGGCGTTCGGCTTCGCCCTCGGGATCTGGGCATTCATCGCCTTCCTGGTTCCGGCACGCGTCAGGAAGGCAGCGACCGCACCGATTCGCTTGCAGGAGGTGCGGCCGTGACCGGTCCAGCGATCGTGGTGCGCGCCGACGATCCGCTGCCTCCGTACGAGCAGATCCGGCGGCAGATCGCGGGCGTGATCGCCTCGGGCGGACTCCAGCCCGGCGACCGGCTGCCCCCACTGCGACAGCTGGCGCGGGACCTCGACGTGGCCGTCGGCACCGTCGGTCGGGCGTACCGGGACCTGGAGGCGCAGGGGTGGGTGGAGTCGCGGCGCGGACGTGGCACGCACGTGCTCTCGCCGCCCACCGCCACCGTCGCGCCGCCGACGGAGGACCTGCACCGCCTGGCTCGCAACTATCTCGCCGCCGCCATGGAACTGGGGTTCACGCACCAGCAGGCCGTCGACGCCGTGCACCGCTGAGCAACGGCGCCCGCCGATGAACCGACAGAAACGGAGCGACTCTCGGATTCCGTCCACCCCGGACACCGTGTCCGTTCCGGACAGAATCCGAGAGTGCACCGGTCCGGACTGTGCGCCCCGCCTCCGTCGAGCCCGGCCGCCGGCGCCCGGCGCACGACGAGCCCGCTCAGGCGAGCGCGCGATCGCGGGCGGGGCGAACCTGCAGGAGCAGGAGCAATCCCAGCGCGAGGACGACGAGAATGCCGCCGATACCGGCCCGATCGGTGCCGAACGCCGCAACGAAGATCCCGAACAACAGCGGACCGAGGAACGACGCCGCGCGGCCGGTCGTCTGGTAGAGCCCGAACATCTGGCCCTCACGGCCGGGCACCGTCATCCGCGCGAGCATACTGCGCGCCGACGACTGGGCCGGGCCCACGAACACCGTGAGCATCAGCCCGAAGATCCAGAACATGGCCTCGCCGCGCACGAACAGCAGCACCGTCCCGGCCATCAGCATGCCCACGAGACACGTCACGATCACCGGCTTCGGGCCGACGCGATCGTCGAACCGGCCAGCGACCACCGCACCCAACGCCGCCACGACGTTCGCGGCCACGCCGAACAGCAGCACCGTCGATTCGCTCATCCCGTACACGCTGTGCGCCAGCACCGCGCCGAAGGTGAAGGTCGCCGCGAGCCCGTCGCGGAACACCGCCGACGAGACCAGGAACCACACGACGTTGCGGTCCGCGCGCCACAGCGAGCCGATCGTCGCGAACAGATCCCGGTAGGCCCCGACGATCCCGCGCCGGGGCACCGCGGTCGGGTCCGCGGGGAGCTCGGGCACGAGGAACAGCACCGGCAGCGCCGATATCGCGAACCATACGGCCGCGAGCAGCGCGACGAGCCGGATGTTGAGCCCGCCCTCGGTGGGCACGTTCAGGAACCCGCGGGTCGGGCCGTCACCCGCGATGAAGCCGAAGTTGCAGAGCAGCAGCAGGACGATGCCGCCGAAGTAGCCGCAGGCCCAGCCGATCCCGGACACCCGCCCTATGGTCCGCGGAGTCGAGACCTGCCGGAGCATCGCGTAGTACGGCACGTTCGCCAGCTCGAAGGCCGCCGTCCCCACCGCGAGCAACAGCAGGCCGAGCCACAGGTACTGGTACTCGTCACGGACGAAGAAACAACCGGCGGTACACAGCGTGACGACTGCGCTCCACACGGCGAGGGAGAACTTCCGCCGACCGGCGGCGTCGGCGCGCCCGCCCAGCACCGGCGCCGACAGCGCGACGACCACCCCGGCCGCGGCCATCGCCCACGACAGCCAGCTGGTGGCACTGATCGAGCCCGGGAGATCCTCGCCGACCGCACCGGTGAGGTACACGGTGAAGATGAACGTGGTCATCACCGCGTTGAACGCGGCGCTCCCCCAGTCCCATGCGCACCACGCCGCCACCTGCCGGCGCGGCACGGGAGCGGCCGGCACCTCCACCGCCGTCACGGCGCTACTTCTTTGCGCGCTTCTCGCGGACCCGGACGTTCACCCGCACCGGCGAGCCGTCGAATCCGAACTCCTCGCGGAGCCGGCGCTCGAGGAACCGTCGATACCCCGCCTCGAGGAAGCCCGTCGTGAACAGCACGAACGTCGGCGGCCGCGTCGCGGCCTGCGTCGCGAACAGCACCTTGGGCAGTTTGCCGCCGCGCAGGGGCGGCGGGGTCGCGGCCATCACCTCGCGCAGCCAATTGTTGAGGCGGCCCGTCGGGATCCGCTTGTCCCAGGACTCGAGCGAGGTCTCGATGGCGGGCACCAGCTTCTGCAACGCGCGGCCGGTCTGCGCGGAGATGTTCACCCGCAGCGCCCACGGCAACTGCACGAGTTCCCGGTCGATCTCCTTCTCCAGCTGGTACCGGCGGTCCTCGTCGACCAAGTCCCACTTGTTGTAGGCGATCACCAGCGCCCGGCCCGAATCGATCACCATCGACAGCACCCGCAGATCCTGCTCGGTGATCGGCTGCGAGGCGTCGATGAGCACGATCGCGACCTCGGCGGCCTCGATCGCTCCCTTGGTGCGCAGCGAGGCGTAGAACTCGTGCCCGCTGGCCTGGTTCACCTTCTTGCGCAACCCTGCGGTGTCGATGAACTTCCAGGTCTTGCCGCCGAGCTCGACGAGCGAGTCCACGGGATCGACGGTGGTGCCCGCGACGTTGTCGACGACGGAGCGGGTCTCGCCGGTGAGCTTGTTCAACAGCGAACTCTTGCCGACGTTCGGCTTGCCGATCAGCGCGATGCGGCGCGGTCCGCTGCCGCCGGTGCCCTCACGCGGCGTCTCCGGGAGTTTCTCCAGGATGACGTCCAGCAGATCGCCCGTGCCACGACCGTGCGCGGCGGAGATGGTGTGCGGCTCACCGAGCCCCAGGGACCACAACGCCGCGGCCTCGGCCTCGGTGCGCTGATCGTCGACCTTGTTCGCCGCGAGGATGACGGGGGCCTTCGACCGGCGCAGCACCCGCGCGACTGCCTCGTCCGTCGCGGTGGCGCCGACGGTCGCGTCCACGACCACGACGATCGCGTCCGCGGTGCGCATGGCGACCTCCGCCTGCGCCGCGACGGACTGCTGCAGTCCCTTGGCGTCCGGCTCCCAACCACCCGTGTCCTGCACCAGGAACCGTCGCCCGGCCCAGTTGGCCTCGTAACTGATCCGGTCGCGAGTGACGCCGGGAATGTCCTCGACGACGGCCTCGCGGCGCCCGAGGATGCGGTTGACCAGCGTCGACTTACCCACGTTGGGGCGGCCGACGATGGCGACCGTCGGCAGCTTGGCGGCGGCCTCGGCCGCCTCGGCCTCGAGATCGGCGAAATCGCCCTCGTAGTCGGCGAAGTCGCCCTCGTCGTCCCACGTACCGTCCTCGACGGCGTACTCGAACTCGTTGTCACTCATCGGGTGGCCTCCTTGTCGCGGGAGGCGCTCAGTGCACGGTCGGCCGTCTCGGCCACCGCGGCGACGGTCTCCTCCAGGTTCATCTCCGACGAGTCCAACTCGATCGCGTCGTCGGCCGGGCGCAGCGGTGAGATCTTCCGCGTCGAGTCCAGCCCGTCGCGGCGCTGCACGGACGCGAGCACCTCGTCGAAGTCGCTGGGCAGACCCAGCTCGATGTTCTGCGCGTGCCGGCGCTCGGCACGCGCCTGCGCCGATGCGGTCAGGTAGATCTTCACCGGCGCATCGGGGAAGACGACGGTGCCGATGTCGCGGCCCTCCACCACGATCGGCGATTCGTCGTCGGCGGCGATGGCCCGCTGGTAGTCCACGAGCTGCTCGCGCACCTCGGGCACCGCCGACACCGCCGAGACCGCCGCCGTCACGTCGTCCTCGCGGATCCGGCGGGTGATCGAGATCCCGTCCAGCTCCACCTGTTCCGACAGCGGATCGCATCCCATCGCCAGTGGCAGGTCGGCCGTCACCGCGGCGATCGCGGCGGGGTCGGTGAGGTCCACGTCCTGCTCCAGCGCCCACACGGTAGCGGCGCGGTACATCGCGCCGGTGTCGAGGTACCGCGCGCCGAGGTTCTCGGCGATGCGCCGGGCCACCGTCGACTTGCCGGTCCCCGACGGGCCGTCCATGGCGATCACGAGCGTCACAGTCCCACCGCCTTGTAGAGAGCAGTCACTTCGTCGCGGCCGAGCACGCGCAGCGAGCCCGGGCGCTGGTCGCCGAGGGCCACCGACCCGACGTGCGTGCGCACGAGACGCTCGACGGGATGCCCGACCTCGGCCAGCAGCCGCCGCACGATGTGCTTGCGGCCCTCGTGCAGCACGATCCGCACCATCGAGCGCCCCTCGGACGCCTCCAGCACCGAGAACTTGTCGGCCTTCACGGGGCCGTCCTCGAGCTCGACGCCCGACCGCAGCGTGTTACCGAGCCGACGCGGCACCTCGCCCTGCACCCACGCGAGGTACGTCTTGGGCACCTCGTAGGACGGGTGCATGAGGCGGTGCGCGAGCTCACCGTCGTTGGTGACGAGCAGCAGACCCTCGGTGTCGGCGTCGAGACGGCCGACGTGGAAGAGACGCTGGCCCGCGGCGACCCGCTCGGCGACGATGTCGCCCACACAGGGACGGCCCATGTCGTCGCTCATCGTCGACTGCCAACCGCGCGGCTTGTTCAGCGCGAGGTGCACGAGGTTCTCGTTGACCACCACGCGCACGCCGTCGACGCGGACCACCGCGACGTTGGGGTCGACGCGACGTCCTTGTTCCGTGACGATCTCGCCGTCGACCTCGACGCGACCGTCGGCGATCATCTCCTCGGCCACGCGCCGCGAGGCGACGCCGGCCTGGGCGAGTACCTTCTGCAGGCGGATGCCCTCCCCCTCGGCGGCGGCCGCCGGCGCGTGATCCGAGGACGCGCGATCCGCCCTGCGCGCCGCGACGTTCTGCGTGCGAGCGGGCTTGGCGTTGGAGAGGCGCGGGACGCCGCCCTGCTTCGAGGGCTGCTTGGGCTTGCTGGTTCGATTTCTGTCCGGTGTGCCATCACGGCGAGCGGGTCTGTTCATGATCCCTCCATGATCGCAGGTCGCGGGCGAAAGCGGTATTCGTCAGCGCGGCGCGGCGCGCGAGGCGCTCAGCGGGCGGTTCCGGCGGCCCATGAACAGCACGGCGGCGCCGACGGACGTGACGGCGATGGTGCTCACCAACCCGGGCCTGGCTGGGAAGAACAGCGGGTCGCCGCCCGCATCGCCGCCGGTCAGGTCTTCGAGACCGCTCATCATCATGGAGGGAAAGATCCACACCAGGATGGACAGCATCGCGGCCAGCCCCAGCAGTCCGCTCGCGATCGCGCGTCCGCGCACGGCGAACGACGGGCGGACGGTGGCGACGATCACCAGGACCAGGGCCACGACCGCGAGCCCCGCGGTGGCGTAGCCCCACGGGAGCACCCCGTCCGTGGCGACGCCGCGGACCGGCCCTTCCACCTCGGGTCCGGTGACGACCGTCCGGCCGGTGCCGGTGAAGGCGAACGGGACGGTGACGCGGCCGATGGTCAGCCCGAACCACGTGGCCGTCGCCGCCCACACGGTCAGCGCCGCCACGGCCCCGGTGAGGACGAGCGGCCACCAGCGGCGCACCGTCGGACCGGCGGCGCCGAGCGGAAACGCTTCGCGGAGAACGGCGGAGAGGTCAGGCATCGGGATCGAATCCGATCACGTCGGCACTCTTGCGCCCGAGCCTGGCGAACCGCGGTTCCTCATCGAGATGACTGCTGAGGTCCTCGATCACGTCGACCTCGGGCAGGAGGGGTGCGAGCGGCGGCAACTCGTCGAGCGAGCTCAGGCCGAGCCGTTCGAGGAAGAGGTCGGTGGTCGCGTAGGTGGTGGCCCCGCCGTCGCTGCCGGCCTCGGCGATGAGGCCGCGGGCGGCGAGCGTGCGCATCACACCGTCGACGTTGACGCCGCGTACCGCGCTCACCTGCGACCGGCTCACCGGCTGCTTGTAGGCGATCACCGCGAGGGTCTCCAGCGCGGCACGGGTCAGCTTGGACCGCACCCCGTCGAGCAGCAGCCGCTCGACGTAGGGCGCGTACTCGGCCCGGCTGTAGAGCCGCCAGCCCTCGGCGGACTCGCGCAGCTCCATACCCGAGCGCCGGTCGGCGAGTTCCCCCGCCCAGGCACGCAGGTCCGCGGTGATCCTTTCCTCCGGCTCCTCGAGCGCGGTCCCCAGCTGCTCCGCGGTCGCGGGCGCGTCGACCACCAGGAGCAGCGCCTCGAGCGCCGACCGCAGCTCGTCCGGCTCCATGCCCTCGACCAGGGCGAAATCCTCGGCCTGCTCGCTCATCGTTCCTCCTGCCCATCGTCGGGTGCGTCGTCGTATTCGTCGCGGGTCCCACCCACCACGGTGCCATCGTTCTCCCCCGACCACCGCACCTTGAGGTCGCCGAGCGCCTCGGGCTGGTCGAACAGCACGGCGCGTTCGCGGTACAACTCGAGCAGCGCGAGGAAGCGCGCGATGACGGCGATGCCCGAATCGCAGTCGGCGACCAGCTCGGCGAAACCGGACCAGTGGTCGGGCCGCTCGCGCAGCCGCGCCGCGATGAGCCGGGCCTGCTCGGGCACCGACACCTTGGGCACGTGGAGGTGCCCCAGGCCCACCGTCGGCTTCGGCTTCGGGGTGAACGCGGACGCCGCGACCAGCGCGAACTGTTCCGGGGTGACGCCCAGCTGGACCGGGGGCACGAGCTCCTCGAACCGGGGCTCCAGGCCCACGGCCCGCGGGTACCGACGGTTCGCCTTCGCCTCGAGCTGGGCCATCAGCTCGGCCACCTGCTTGTAGGCGCGGTACTGGAGCAGGCGCGCGAACAGGAGGTCGCGCGCCTCCAGCAGCGCCAGGTCCTCGGCGTCCTCGACCTCGCCGGCGGGCAGCAACCGGGCGGCCTTGAGGTCGAGCAGCGTCGCGGCGACCACGAGGAACTCCGTGGTCTGGTCGAGGTCGGCCCGGGCACCGAGTTCCTTGGTGTAGGCGATGAACTCGTCGGTGACGACGTGCAGCGCCACCTCGGTGACATCCAGGCGGTGCCCACCGATCAGCTGCAGCAGGAGGTCGAACGGGCCCTCGAAGTTCGCGAGCTTGACCGTGAAGCCCGACGGTGCCTCCGGCGCACCGTCGGGCGCGGGGCCGGCGGACTCGGACGGCTCCGGCTCCGCGACCGCCTCGATCGGCTCGGCGTCGGTGGGGCTCACTTCTCCTGCGCGATCACCTCGCGCGCGAGCGCGCGATAAGCGGTGGCGCCGGAGGACTTCGGTGCCCACGACGTGATGGGCTCGCCCGCGACGGAGGTCTCGGGGAAGCGCACCGTACGCGAGATGACCGAGTGGTACACGGCGTCGCCGAAGACCTCGACCACGCGGGCCATCACGTCGCGCGAGTGCAGCGTGCGCGCGTCGAACATGGTGACCACGATCCCGGCGAGGTCGAGCCGCGGGTTGAGTCGGTCCTTCACCTTGTCCACGGTGTCGGTGAGCAGCGCGAGGCCGCGGAGCGCGAAGTACTCGCACTCCATCGGGATGAGCACCTGGTCGGCGCAGGCGAGCGCGTTCACGGTGAGCAGCCCCAGCGAGGGTTGGCAGTCGATGAGGATGTAGTCGTAGCGGTCCAGCACCGGGTACAGCGCGCGGCCGAGGGTCTGCTCGCGCCCGACCTCGTTGACCAGCTGGATCTCCGCGGCGGAGAGGTCGATGTTCGACGGGAGCAGGTCGAGGCCGTCGATGCGGGTGCGCAGCAGCACGTCGTCCGCGGAGATCCGGGACTCCATGAGCAGGTTGTGCACGGTGAGCTCCAGCTCGTGGTGGGCCACACCGAGCCCCGCGGAGAGGGCGCCCTGGGGATCGAGGTCGACGAGCAGGACCCGCCGCCCGTACGACGCGAGCGAGGCGCCGAGGTTGATGGTGGTCGTCGTCTTGCCGACGCCGCCCTTCTGGTTGCACACCGCGATGACGCGGGCCGGGCCGTGGGTGGCCTTGGGCGTCGGCTCGGGGAAGTCGACGCGGGGCCGGCCGGTGGCGTCGAGGCCGTCTTCGGCCGTGGGCTTCGGCGCGTGGTGATGATCCAGCTCCCCCAGGTCCAGGCCCGGGTTCTCCGCATCCGGCGCTGCCGCCACTAGCCCACCTCCTTCGTCCTTCCCTCACACCCTAATGCGCGCTGTGCAGTCACGGATGCAGCGGCGCGCGCGAGCGCCGATTCTACGGACCGGAACGGCGACGACTCGGTCGTCAGCCGAGCGCCCGCGGGTGTGCCTGGGCGTACACCTCGCGCAGTGCGCTCACCGTCACGAGCGTGTAGACCTGCGTCGTGGTGACCGATGCGTGGCCGAGCAGTTCCTGCACGACACGCACGTCGGCCCCGCCCTCGAGCAGGTGCGTGGCGAAGGAGTGGCGCAGGGTGTGCGGCGAGACGTGCGTGGTGGCGGTGTCGATCCCGGCGCGTTCCGCTGCGGCGGCCAGCACCTGCCACGCGGACTGCCGCGACAGCCGGCCGCCGCGCACGTTGAGGAACAGCGCCGGGTTCGAGCGCTTCACCAGCGCCGGTCGTCCCCGCACCAGGTAGGCGTCGAGCGCGGCGAGCGCCGGGCGGCCGATGGGCACGACGCGCTGCTTACCGCCCTTGCCGAGCAGCACCACGGACCGGGACTCCGCGTCGATGTCGTCCACGTCGAGCGCGGTCACTTCGGAGATGCGGGCGCCGCACGAGTACAGGAGTTCGAGCATCGCGCGGTCGCGCAACCGCGACGGGGTGTCGGCGTCGGAGTCGCCCCCGGCCGCCTCGAGCAACGCGATGACCTGCTCCACGGGCAGTGCCTTGGGCAGCCGCTTCGCGGGGGCCGGCGGCCGCACCTCGCGGGCCACGTCCGCGGCCGTCACGCCCTCGGCCGCCGCGAATCGGTGCAGCCCGCGGACCGCGATCAAGGACCGGGCGGCGGAGCTGGCGGCGAGCGGCGGATGATCGTCGCCGCCTTCGCGCAGTGCCACCAGGAATCCGCTCACCTGCTCCTGGGTGACCTCGGCGAGGTCGTCCACCCCGAGCCCGGCGAGGTACTCGCGGTACCGGCCGAGATCGCGCCGATAGCTGCTCAGGGTGTTCGCCGCGGCGCCCCGTTCGACGGTGAGGTGGTCGAGGTAGGTCCGCAGTTGATCGTCGAGCGCAACCCCGACCGACACAGTTACCGACCGTCCTCCACGGGCCGCCCCTTCCGGGCGGCCAGGGCCGTCGGGCGACCCGGCCACGGCGCGTCGGAACAGCGCAGCGGCGTGTCGTCGTCGGTGACCATCGTGGCCGCGAGGATGGCGCTCACGGAGGTCGAGTTCACGATCTCGCCCGAGAGGACCATGCGGACGGCGTCGGGCATGGCGATCCACTCGACCGTCATGTCGAGCTCCTCGTCCTCCTGCTCGGCCATCTCGCAGTACCGCAGATCCGTGGCGAGGTAGACGCGCACCATCTCGTCGGTGAAGCCGGGCGACGGGGCGAGATCCACCAGTACGTGCCAGTCGCGGGCGCCGAGGCCCGTCTCCTCCGCCAGCTCGCGCTGCGCGGCGCACACGGGCTCCTCCTCGCCGGTGTGGTCGAGCAGGCCCGCCGGGATCTCCAGCATCCGACGCCCCATGGGGTGGCGGTACTGGTTCACCATGGCGATGGCGCCGTCGGCGTTCATGGCGACGACGGCCACGGCACCGTCGTGCTCGACGACGTCCCGGACGGCCGTCCCGCCACCCGGCATGGTCACCTCGTCGCGCCGGACCGCGAAGATCGGCCCCTCGTAGACGGTGTCACTGCTGAGCGTCTGGAAATCGTGCTGCTGCACGGAACCGAGCGATTCGAGCTGCTCAGTCATCTGCGCGGTCATCCTCCGACGGTACCTCCTCCGGGGCGGTGCGCACGCCGACCGGCAGTTCCAGTTCCGAGCGGTACTTCAGCGCGGCACCGATGAACGCCGCGAACAGCGGGTGCGGGCGGGTGGGGCGCGACTTCAGCTCGGGGTGCGCCTGCGTGCCGACGAGGAACGGGTGCACCTCCTTCGGGTACTCGACGAACTCGACGAGGTGGCCGTCGGGCGAAACACCCGAGAACCGCAGGCCCGACTCGGCGACCTTGTCCCGGTAGGCGTTGTTGACCTCGAAGCGGTGGCGGTGCCGCTCCGAGACCTCGGTCGCGCCGTACGCGTTCGCCACGATCGAGCCGCGTTCGAGGGCCGCCGGGTACGCGCCCAGGCGCATCGTGCCGCCCAGGTCGGCCTCGCCGGCGACGGCCTGCTCCTGATCCGCCATGGTGGAGATCACGGGGTGCTGGGTGTCACCGTCGAACTCGGTGGAGCTCGCGCCCTCGAGGCCGACGGAGCGCGCGGCCTCGATCACGATGCACTGCAGGCCCAGGCAAAGGCCGAGCAGCGGCACGCCGCGCTTGCGGGCGTAGCGGATCGCGCCGAGCTTGCCCTCGATACCGCGGATGCCGAAGCCGCCGGGGATGAGGATGCCGTCGACGTCGCGCAGCGCGGCGGACGCGCCCGCATCCGTCTCGCAGTCGTCGGACGGGACCCAGGAGATCTGCACCTTCGCCCAGTTCGCGAAGCCACCGGCGCGCAGCGCCTCGGTGACCGAGAGGTAGGCGTCGGGCAGGTCGATGTACTTGCCCACCAGCGCGATGTGCACGGTCTCGCGCGGCTCGTGGACGCGGCGCAGCAGGTCGCCCCACACGGTCCAGTCGACGTCGCGGAAGGGCAGGCCGAGCTTGCGCACCACATAGGCGTCGAGCTGGTTCTGGTGCAGCACCTTCGGCACGTCGTAGATCGAGCCGGCGTCGGGGCAGGAGATGACACCGTCGATGTCGACGTCGCACATGAGCGCGATCTTGTTCCGCTGTCCCTCCGGGACGTCGCGGTCGCAGCGCAGGATCAGCGCGTCGGGCGTGATACCGATGCTGCGCAGCGCGGCGACGGAGTGCTGCGTGGGCTTGGTCTTGAGCTCCCCCGACGCGGCGAGGTACGGCACCAGCGAGACGTGCAGGAAGAAGACGTTGTCGCGGCCCACGTCGTGGCGCACCTGTCGGGCGGCCTCGAGGAAGGGCTGGGACTCGATGTCACCGACGGTGCCGCCGATCTCGGTGATCACGACGTCGGGGACGATGCCCTCGGAGTCGGGCGCCTGCATCGCGAGGATGCGGGCCTTGATCTCGTCGGTGATGTGCGGGATGACCTGCACGGTGTCGCCCAGGTACTCGCCGCGGCGCTCCTTGGCGATGACCGTCGAGTACACCTGGCCGGTGGTGACGTTCGCGATGCCCGAGAGGTCGCGGTCCAGGAAGCGCTCGTAGTGGCCGACGTCGAGGTCGGTCTCGGCGCCGTCCTCGGTGACGAACACCTCGCCGTGCTGGAACGGGTTCATCGTGCCCGGATCCACGTTGAGGTAGGGATCGAGCTTCTGCATCGTCACGCGCAGGCCGCGCGCGGTGAGGAGCTGTCCCAAGCTGGAGGCCGTCAGGCCCTTACCCAGGGAGGACGCAACGCCTCCGGAGACGAAAATGTGCTTCGTGGCGACACGCGCGCCAACGCGAGGAGAGGGCAACGAGACTCCCGTATTCGAGCGGACAGACCTGCTTCTACTACGGGACTCCAGCCTATCACCAGGAGTCAGCGGACGCCCGTTCCGTAGGCGCGGACGTCGTCGCGCGTCGCCTGCGCGAGCGCGAGCGCGGTCGAGACCTGCCCCACCACGGTGTCCGCGTCGTCGACGGTGGCGAGCCGCTCACCGAGGCCCTTGTCCTGCCGCACGACCACGACAGGGCCCGCACCCTGCGACGATCCGGTGCGGCCGGCGAGGACGGCACCGTCGCCGTGGCGCGACAGCGCGGCCGCGAGGCGCCCGATCCCCTGCCCCTCGCCGGCTCGTTCCCCGGGCACTGTTCCGCCCGTCACGATCACCGTGGCGCGCGCGCCGGGCACCGTCGGGCCGGAGAAGCCGACGAAGCCCGCCTGCTTCAGGGCGGCGAGGGCGTCGGTGCGCCCGTTCGACGGCGGCGTGACCGCGCCCTCGGAGAGGAGCACCGCGCCGATCAGGTCGCCGGCGCGGGCGCGCGGGTCGACGAGGGAGGAGTCGAGGGTGACGCCGTTCGGGACGGCGTTGTCGACGACCCCGCGCAGGCGTTCGGCCTTGTCCTCGGCGTAGAGATCGTCGGTCAGCTCCAGCGTGCCCGCGACGGTGCCGCCGCCCTGCGTGACGCGCCTGCTGATCTGCGCGACGTCACCGCGGTCGGCCGACGGAGCGACGACCATCAGGACGGGCACCCCCGCCAGGCTCCGCCCCAGCGACGACGGTGCCGCCGCGTCGGCGAAAGCGTCCGCCGCCCGGGCGCGGTCCGTGAGCGCGGCGTTGCTCTGCTCGAGCTGATCGACCTTGGTGCGCAGATCCTTGAGGTCGCCGTCGGTCGTGAACCGGGAGAGCACTCCCCCGCCCAGGGCGACGCCGAGCGCGAAGGCGAGCAGGACCGCCGCCCAGAACAGCGCGGGCCGGCGAGCGCCGGGCGTGCGGAGGCGGCGCGACGGGCCGCGCACCTAGAGTGCCCGGAACTGGCCCTGAACCCAGAGCGCGAAGCGGTTCCACTGGTCGATGACCCACTGCAGCAGGTCGTGCCCCTGGTTGGAGACGAGCACGGCGGCGACGACGGCGACCAGCGCGGCGAGGATGAACAGGGCGATGGCACCGCCGTGTCCACGGCTGCGGTACAGGGTCGCGACGGCCTTGCCGTCGACCAGCTTGGTGCCCACCTTGAGCCGGGTGAGGAACGTCGACGGGTTGGACTCGCGGCGCCCCGCGTCGAAGAACTCCTCCAGCGAGGCGGAGTGGCCGACCGAGACGATGAGCGAGGCGCCGTGGTGATCGGCGATGATGAGCGCGAGGTCGGCGGCCGAACCGGTCGCCGGGAAGGTCATCGCGCCGATCCCGAGGTCCTGGATCCGCTCGAGGCCGGGCGCGTGCCCGTCGGGGGCGGCGGGCAGCACGACCTGCGCGCCGGAGCGCAGGGTGTTGGTCGTGATCATCTCCGGATCGCCGACGATGAGATCGGGGCGGTAGCCGGCCTTGACCAGCGCGTCGGCGCCGCGGTTCACGCCGATGAGCACCGGCGCGTACTCCTTGATGAAGGGCTTGAGCCGCTTGAGGTCCTCGGCGTGATCGGGTCCGTCGGAGACGACGAGCACGTGCCGCTCGTTGAGGTTGACCTCCACGTCGGGGATGCCGACGCCGTCGATGAGCAGCGGCGACTCGACGCGGATGAACTCGACGGTGTTGCCGGCGAAGGCCTCCAAGTGGTCGACGACACCGGAACGCGCAGCGAGCATGCGCGAGGTCACGTCGGTGTCGGTGAGCGCCTCGCCCTGGGCCAGCTCGCGCTCACCGGTGTAGACGACGCCCTCGTGGACGCGCACCTTCGCGCCGTCCTTGATGCGGGAGAAGACCTCCTTGCCCGCATCGTCGACGAGTTCGATACCGGCGGCGGCCAGCACCTCGGGACCGAGGTTGGGGTACCGGCCGGAGATGAACGGCGAGGCGTTGACCACCGCCGCGACCCCCGCCTCGACCATGAGGTCGGCGGTCGTGCGGTCGAGGTCGAGCTCATCGCACACCACGATGTCGCCCGCGCCGATCCGGCCGAGCAGACGGGTGGTGTCCTTGTCGACCCGGGCGGTGCCGGTGACGCCGGGCAGGTTCGACGTGTTGCGGGACAGCAGGCCAGTGAGCTTCATGCCGCACATACTGCCCCGTGAGTCACAGAAGTCACGTGAGGCGCGCCGACAACACTGGAAACTTTCAGTCCCACCCGCCCCACCGTGCGCCGGACGGGATACTGAAACCGCCCCTCAGCGCGATCACGATGCACAGACGTCGCCGCGACTCATCTCCGGCCCGGCTTCTGGCGCTCAGCGGCTGGCGTGGGCCCCCGACTGCGCGACCTTGTCCGCGTCGGCGGCCTCGAGCAGCTCCTCCGCATGCGCGCGGCCGGTGTCGGAGTCGCCCAGTCCGGCGAGCATGCGAGCCAGTTCGGCGATGCGCTCCTCGCGCGACAGTGCGGTCAGCGTCGAGGTCACCGAGCCCTTACCGGTCTGCTTCCCGACCGTCAGGTGGGTGTCCGCGAAGGCGGCGACCTGCGGGAGGTGCGTCACGACGATCACCTGGTGGCGCTGTGCGAGGGCGGCGAGCCGCCGGCCGATCTCCACCGCCGCCTTACCGCCGACGCCGGCGTCGACCTCGTCGAACACCATCGTCAGACCCTGCTCGGTGGCCGCGAGGACCACTTCGAGGGCGAGCATCACGCGGGACAACTCGCCGCCCGAGGCGGACTTGCCGATGGGCAACGGGTTCGCGCCGTCGTGCGCGACGAGCCGGAACTCGACCACGTCCGTGCCGTGCGCACCGGCGCGGCGCCGCGCACCGTCGACCACGACGCCGTCGGGCTCGGAGGTGTCGGGCGCGACGTCGACCGTGATCGAGGCGCCGCCCATGGCGAGCTTGCGCAGCTCGCCGGTGACCTTCTTGCCGAGCGAGCCGGCGGCCTTGACCCGGGCGGCGGTCAGCGCGGCGGCGGCACCGGCGAGGTCCGCCTCGAGCGACGTGACGCGAGCCTGCAGGGCGGCGAGCCCCTCGGCGGACGTGTCGATCCCCGCCAGCCGCTCGCGGGCCTCGTCGGCCCACGCGAGGACGCCGTCGATGTCGGGGGCGTACTTGCGGGTGAGGGTCTTCAGCTCGGACTGGCGCAGCAGCAGCGACTCGAGTTCCGACGGGTCGCTGGGCAGATCCGTGAGGTAGGCGCCCAGCTCGGTCGCCACGTCGCCCGCGACGGTCGCCGCCTCGTCGATGCGCTCGGCGAGCGCGCGCAGCGCGGCGTCGTCCGAACCGGCGAGCGCGGCGCGCACGGTGCCGAGCAGGTCCAGCACCGCCCCGGCGCCCTCACCGTCGCCGCCGTAGCCCGCGCCGGTGAGCGCGGCGTACGAGGTGTCGGCGGCCTCGCGGAGGGTGTCGAGGTCCGACAGCCGTTTGATCTTCTCGACGGTGTCGACGTCCTCACCGGAGACCGGCGCGACCCCGTCGATCTCGGCGAGCGACGCGGTGAGGTGGTCCTGTTCGAGGGCGAGCTCGCGCGAGCGGGTCGTGCGGTCGGCGAGTTCGGCGCGCGCGGCGAGCCACTCCTCGCGGACGGCCTGGTAGGTGCGCAGCGCCTTGGTCGCCGGAGCACCCGCGAAGGCGTCGAGGAGATCGCGCTGCCGTTCGGGCCGCAGCAGGCGCAGCTGGTCGTTCTGGCCGTGGACGGTGAGCAGGGGCCCCGCGAACTCGGACAGGGTGCCGACGGGCACGCTGCGCCCGCCGAGGTAGGCGCGGGAACGGCCGTCGGCGGCGACACTGCGCACCGCGATGACGGCGTCGTCGTCGAGCTCGCCCCCGGCGTCGTCGACCGTCGCGCGGACCAGGTCGGCGGAGCTGGCGCCCGCCAGCGAGAACCGGCCCTCGACGATCGCCTTGTCGGCGCCGGCGCGGATGCGTCCGGGGTCCGCCCGCGCCCCCGCCAGGAGGTGCAGGCTCGTCACGACCATCGTCTTACCCGCGCCGGTCTCGCCGGTGAGCACCGTGAGGCCGGGCGCGAACTCCGCCGCGGCCTGCTCGATCACGCCGAGCGACGAGATGCGGATCTCCTCGAGCACTTCGCTATCCCCCGATTCCCGTGCTGTTGTCGGCGGCACCGCTGTCGCCGTCGCGGCGGCCGCGCCAGCCGCTGATGGGCAGTTGGAACTTGTGCACCAGGCGGTCGGTGAACGGCGCGGCACCCAACTTGATGAACCGCACCGGCTCGGCGCCGCGGCGGATCTCGATGCGCCCGCGCTGCGGTACCTCCAGGGTGCGGCGGCCGTCGCAGAAGGCGATCGCCTCGTGTCGGCTGCCCTCGACCTCGATCGCGATCACGGACCGCGGGCTCGTGACCATGGGGCGCGCGAACAGGGCGTGCGCGTTGCTCGGCACGATGAGGAGGGCCTCCAGGTCGGGCCACATGACGGGGCCGCCCGCGGAGAACGCGTACGCCGTGGATCCGGTGGGCGTCGCGACGAGCAGCCCGTCGCACGCGAAGCGCGAGACGGGGCGGCCGTCGACCTCGGTGACGAGTTCGAGGAGGCCCTGCCGGGAGCGGTTCTCCACGGAGACCTCGTTGAGGGCCCAGCCCTCGGAGACGCGCCGGTCGCCGTCGTGGATCTCGACGTCGAGGGTCATCCTCGGGTGCACCGTGTAGCGGCGGTGCACGAGGTCGTCGATGGTGTCGGGAACGGTGTCGACCTCGGATTCGGCGAGGAAGCCGACGTGGCCGAGGTTGATGCCGATGATGGGGACGTCCGCGCGACGCGCCAGCTCGGCACCGCGGAGGAATCCGCCGTCACCGCCGAGCACCACGACGACCTCGCAGCCGACGGCGGCATCGTCGGGGGCCTCACGGACGTCGCTCTCGAGCTTCATCCGCACGCCCGCCGCGTCGAGCCGCCGGCGGATCTCGTCCACCGTGCGGCCCACGTCGCTGCGGAGCGTGTGGACCACCACCAGGAACGTGCGGTCGTGCGGTGCGGTCACTGCGGTCCTTCCGTCACAGCCGTGCCGATCATGTCGTCCACCTCGTCGGGGAGGGCCACGGGGCCGTCCCCGTCGGACTCTCTGCGCAGCCACAGGAAGTACTCGACGTTGCCCGACGGTCCGGGCAGCGGGCTGAAGGTCACGCCGCGCGTGGCGAGTCCGACCGCGGCGGCGGCCTCGGCGACCGCGCGGACGGCGCCGGCGCGCAGGGCGGGATCGCGGACCACGCCGCCGGACCCCAGCCGCTCCTTGCCCACTTCGAACTGCGGCTTGACCATGGGGAGCAGGTCGGAGCCGGGTGCCGCGCACCGCGCGAGCGCGGGTAGTACCAGGCCGAGGGAGATGAAGGAGAGGTCGCCGACCACCAGGTCGACGGGGCCGCCGAGGGCCTCCGGTTCGAGGAAGCGCACGTTCGTCCGGTCGAGAACCGTCACGCGGTGATCGTCGCGGAGCCGCCAGATCAGCTCGCCGTACCCCACGTCGACGGCGTACACCCGCTCGGCGCCGCGATGCAGGAGCACGTCGGTGAAGCCGCCGGTCGAGGCGCCGGCGTCGAGGCACCGGCGTCCGTCGACCGTGACATCGGGGAAGGCGTCGAGGGCCCCGATCAGCTTGTGGGCGCCGCGGGAGGCCCACTCGATCTCGCCGGCGACCGCCGTCACGTGCACGGGGTCGGCGGGGTCGATCTGGTTGGCGGCCTTGCGCGCGACCTGCTTGTTGACGGTGACCCGCCCGGACTCGATGAGCTCCCGGGCGTGCTCGCGCGAGCGGGCCATGCCGCGGCGGACCAGCTCGGCGTCGAGCCGCACCCTCCGAGCCATCAGGCGCGGTCCACGGTGTCGAGGGCGTCCACGAGGAGCTGATGCGCCTGCTCGAAGAGGGCCGCCTGGCGTCCGAGGGTCGCGAGTTCGCCGACACCGGCCACCGCGCCGGGGTCGACGACGGGCGCCCCGTCGAGCTCGTCGACGCGGTGCATCAAATCCTCGACGGCCGTGCGGACGTCAGCGGGGTCTTCCATCACGTCCACGCTATCGGATGGTCAGGCGCAGGCCCGAGCGACGCTCCTCGGGGACGTCCCGGGCGGCGGCGATCGCGGCGTACTTCGCGTCGGCGGGGTCCGCACCCGGGTCCCCGGTCACGGTCAGGGCGTCGCCGTCGACGGTGGCGGTCCACCCGTCCCGCGGCCCCGGCAGCGTCGCCCCACGGGGCACGCGGAGGCCCGCGAGGGTGTCCGCGACGAACGTCGGCTGGTGCCGGTCCGGCGCGCTGACGACGTCCTGCACGTCGTTGACGCCGGTGAGTACGAGGTAGGTGTCGGCGCCGAAGGCGTTGCCGCCCTCGATATCGGTGTCGAGACGATCTCCCACTACGAGCGCCGTATGGGCGCCCGAGGCCCGCATCGCGTCGACGAAGATCGGCGTGTACGGCTTGCCCGCGACCTGCGGCTCACGCCCGGTGGCGTTGCGCACGGCCGCCACCATCGAACCGTTGCCGACGAGCAGCCCCCGCTCGGTGGGGAGCGTGGCGTCCGTGTTCGTCGCCACCCACTCCGCGCCCGCACGGATCGCGAGCGCCGCCTCGGACAGGCGCGCCCACCCGGTGTCCGGGCTGTGCCCCTGAATCACGGCGCGGGCGTCCTCCGCCGACTCCACGAGCGTCAGTCCGCGCGCTTCGACCTCGGCGCGCAGTGCCGGGGCACCGACGACGAGCACCGGGGTGCCGGTGGGGACGAGGGACGACAGCAGGCCGGCACCGGCCTGGGCACTGGTGACGACGGACGCGTCCGGGGCCTCGAAGCCGAGGTCGCGCAGGTGCTGCGCGACCTCGCCCGGCCCCCGGCTCGCGTTGTTGGTCACGTAGGTGACGGGCAGGCCGTCGAGTGCGTCGGCCGCGCCGGGGATCGCGACGGCGCCCGCGTACACGGTGCCGTCCAGGTCGACGAGCAACCGATCGTAGGCGGCCGCGAGCGCAGTGCTCATTCCGCGTTGTCCGCGGAGAGCTCTGCGACGCGCTCCTCCGCGTCCGTGAACTCGTCCTCGTCCGCGGCGGCCGCGTTCAGGAACCAGGTGAGCGCGTCGTCGCGTCGCTCGGCGCCGAGCAATGCCTCGGCGTAGACGTAGAACAGGCGGGCCGCGTGGAAGCCGCGGCGCGAGGGATCGAGGTCCTCCGCCTGGAGAGTGACGACGGCCTTGTCGTACTCGCCCAGGTCCATCCGAGCGCCGGCCTCGACCATCCGCAGCTCCGTGCGATCATCGCCGGTGAGCTGGGCCGCCTCGTCGCCGCGGGCCGTCTCGATGGCCTTCTCGGGCCGGCCGAGACCGCGCTCGCTGTCCGCGATCATCGGGAGCAGGTTGACGGTGCCGCCCATCCGCTTCGCAGCGCGCAGCTCGCTCAGCGCTTCGGACCACTCGCCGTTCATGTACGCCGCGATGCCGCAGGCCTCACGGACCGCGGCGATGCGGCCGGCACGCTCCCGCGCGGCCCGCGCATGGGCGAGCGCGGCCGCCGGGTCCGTGTCGAGGAGCCGTCCCGCCATCACCAGATGGGAGGAGACGAGTTCGGCGTTGTTCTTGTCGAGGCTGAGCAGGTCGCGCCGGATCGCCGGATCCAGTTCCTTCGGATCGACGTCGTTCGGGATCGACGGTTCGCCGGCCCGGGTCCGCGGCCGTTCCGAGCGCTGATCCTCGCGCTGGAAACCGCTCCGGCTCCCGTGCCCCGGCCGTGAGCCGGAGCCGTTGCGGCTGAAGGAGTTACCCCCGCGTCGGTCGCCACCGCGACGGTCCCCACCCGGCGCCCCGCCTCGCCGGTCCGCCGTGCCTCCGCCGGACCGGCGGTCACCGGACGGCCTGCCGCCGAAGTCCCGGCGATCACCGGGAGCGGAGGACCGTCGATCACCCGACGGGCGGCCCCCGTACTCGCGCCGGTCGCCGCCGCGGGACTCACCACCGCGGTACTCGCGACGGTCCCCACCGCGTGCGTCGCCGCCCCGGTTGTCGCCGCGCTCGCCGCGGAAGTCGCGACGGTCACCGCCGCGGTGGCCGCCGGTGTCGCGCCGCTCACTCCGGGCGCCCTCGGATCGTCGCTCGCCTCCGCGGCTCTGGAAGCCGCCGCGCCGACCGTCGGCACGATCGCCACCGCCCCGCCGGCCGTCGGCACGATCGCCACCGCCCCGCCGGTCCTCGCCGCGACCACGGTCGTTGCCGCGCGTCGCGCCACGTGACGAATCTCCGCCGGTGCCGCGCTCGGCTCGGTCCGCCGGGTTGGTGAACCCCGCGCGCTGCCGCCGCTCGCCGTTCGACTCAGCCGCCACGTTGCACCCACTTCCCGTCGCCCCCGCGGCGACACACGTTCTTACTGTACTTGGACATGGCGAAGGCCCCTGAGGAGTGGAACACGAAAGTGTTCGACACGATCCCCAAGGGCCTTCATCCTGTATCTAATTTTAGTCCGGCGGTGTCCTACTCTCCCACACCCTCGCGAGTGCAGTACCATCGGCGCTGGAGGGCTTAGCTTCCGGGTTCGGAATGGAGCCGGGCGTTTCCCCTCCGCTATGGCCGCCGTAACACTGCGAAACAACACTCGTGTGCTGTCTCAGACATTGCATAGTGGACGCGAACCAGAACACTGTTCTGATTTCTGTTGTTGTTACACGCTTTCACCTGTGAGCTTGTGCTCGTTTTGGCGAATGTTATGTGTGTGGTAAGCCCTCGACCGATTAGTACCAGTCACCTACACGCATTACTGCGCTTCCAGTTCTGGCCTATCAACCCCATAGTCTGTAGGGGGTCTTACCCACTCAAGGTGGTGAGAAACCTAATCTTGGAACAGGCTTCCCGCTTAGATGCTTTCAGCGGTTATCCCTTCCGAACGTAGCCAACCAGCCGTGCTCCTGGTGGAACAACTGGCACACCAGAGGTTCGTCCGTCCCGGTCCTCTCGTACTAGGGACAGCCTTCCTCAAGTTTCTAACGCGCGCGGCGGATAGAGACCGAACTGTCTCACGACGTTCTAAACCCAGCTCGCGTGCCGCTTTAATGGGCGAACAGCCCAACCCTTGGGACCTACTCCAGCCCCAGGATGCGACGAGCCGACATCGAGGTGCCAAACCATCCCGTCGATATGGACTCTTGGGGAAGATCAGCCTGTTATCCCCGGGGTACCTTTTATCCGTTGAGCGACACCGCTTCCACTTGCCGGTGCCGGATCACTAGTCCCGACTTTCGTCCCTGCTCGACCTGTCAGTCTCACAGTCAAGCTCCCTTGTGCACTTGCACTCAACACCTGATTGCCAACCAGGCTGAGGGAACCTTTGGGCGCCTCCGTTACATTTTGGGAGGCAACCGCCCCAGTTAAACTACCCACCAGGCACTGTCCCTGAACCAGATCATGGTCCGAGGTTGAGGTATCCAATACGATCAGAGTGGTATTTCAACAACGACTCCACGAACACTGGCGTGCCCGCTTCACAGTCTCCCACCTATCCTACACAAACCGAACCGAACACCAATACCAAGCTATAGTGAAGGTCCCGGGGTCTTTTCGTCCTGCCGCGCGTAACGAGCATCTTTACTCGTACTGCAATTTCGCCGAGTCTGTGGTTGAGACAGCAGAGAAGTCGTTACGCCATTCGTGCAGGTCGGAACTTACCCGACAAGGAATTTCGCTACCTTAGGATGGTTATAGTTACCACCGCCGTTTACTGGGGCTTAAATTCTCAGCTTCGCCTTACGGCTAACCGGTCCTCTTAACCTTCCAGCACCGGGCAGGCGTCAGTCCATATACATCGTCTTACGACTTCGCATGGACCTGTGTTTTTAGTAAACAGTCGCTTCTCTCTGGTCTCTGCGACCCCACACAGCTCACGGAGCAAGTCCGGTCACCATGCGAGGTCCCCCTTCTCCCGAAGTTACGGGGGCATTTTGCCGAGTTCCTTAACCACAGTTCTCTCGATCTCCTTGGTATTCTCTACCTGACCACCTGTGTTGGTTTGGGGTACGGGCCACATCAGATCTCGCTAGAGGCTTTTCTCGGCAGCATAGGATCATGGAATTCACCGCAACGGCTACGCATCACCTCTCAGGCTGCATGAGATCCGGATTTGCCTAGATCTCGCCCTACAGGCTTACACCAGTACAACCACTGACTGGCCCCACTACCTTCCTGCGTCACCCCATCGCTTGACTACTACCAGCCGAGGTCCCGTGCATCCACCAGCTCGTCACCCGAAGGTGATCTCGCGGCTTCAGGACGGTTAGTACAACTGATTCATCAGGGGCGATCTGACACGGGTACGGGAATATCAACCCGTTGTCCATCGACTACGCCTGTCGGCCTCGCCTTAGGTCCCGACTCACCCTGGGAGGATTAACCTAGCCCAGGAACCCTTGGTCATCCGGAGGACAAGTTTCTCACTTGTCATTCGCTACTCATGCCTGCATTCTCACTCGCGCAGCCTCCACAACTAGGTCACCCTGCTGCTTCTACGGCTGCACGACGCTCCCCTACCCACCCACAGTCAAAACCGTGAGTGCCGCGGCTTCGGCGGTGTACTTGAGCCCCGCTACATTGTCGGCGCCCAGCCACTAGACCAGTGAGCTATTACGCACTCTTTCAAGGGTGGCTGCTTCTAAGCCAACCTCCTGGTTGTCTTCGCGACCGGACATCCTTTTCCACTTAGTACACGCTTAGGGGCCTTAGCCGGCGATCTGGGCTGTTTCCCTCTCGACTACGAAGCTTATCCCCCGCAGTCTCACTGCCACGCTCTCACTTACCGGCATTCGGAGTTTGGCTGACGTCAGTAACCTGTGAGGGCCCATCGGCCATCCAGTAGCTCTACCTCCGGCAAGAAACACGTGACGCTGCACCTAAATGCATTTCGGGGAGAACCAGCTATCACGGAGTTTGATTGGCCTTTCACCCCTACCCACAGCTCATCCCCTCAGTTTTCAACCTAAGTGGGTTCGGGCCTCCACAACATCTTACTGCTGCTTCACCCTGGCCATGGGTAGATCACTCCGCTTCGGGTCCAGACCCGGCGACTCACACGCCCTATTCGGACTCGCTTTCGCTACGGCTACCCCCATCGGGTTAACCTCGCCACCGAGCACTGACTCGCAGGCTCATTCTTCAAAAGGCACGCCATCACCCCACAACGAGGGCTCTGACGGATTGTAAGCACACGGTTTCAGGTACTATTTCACTCCCCTCCCGGGGTACTTTTCACCTTTCCCTCACGGTACTTGTCCGCTATCGGTCGCAAGGTAGTATTCAGGCTTACCGGGTGGTCCCGGCAGATTCACAGCAAATTCCACGGGCTCGCTGCTACTCGGGAATCCATCACAACAGGCACCACGTTTTCGGTTACAGGACTCTCACCCTCTCCGGCAGACCATTCCAGGCCACTTCACCTAACACGATGCTTTCTTACTGCTGTCCAGCCAGGTAGAACTGGAAAGATGAACCCCACAACACCACACACACAACCCCTACCCGGTATCACATGTGCATGGTTTAGCCTCATCCGCTTTCGCTCGCCACTACTCACGGAATCACTATTGTTTTCTCTTCCTGAGGGTACTGAGATGTTTCACTTCCCCTCGTTCCCTCCACACCGTCTATATATTCAACGGCGGGTAACACCACATGACTGGTGCTGGGTTTCCCCATTCGGAAATCCTCGGATCACAGCTCGGTTGACAGCTCCCCGAGGCATATCGCAGCCTCCCACGTCCTTCATCGGCTCCTTGCGCCAAGGCATCCACCGTGCGCCCTTAGACACTTACAACACACAAAACACACACCAAACCCGAGACAACATCAAGCCATCACAAATTCCGGTGCGCCCTTCATGACATCAAGCGCCAAAAAAACACAACAAAATGCTTACACAGAAACATGTAAAATTACAGAAACAAAAACCACGACAACCAGACACAAACGATCCGGCATCATGGTTGATGCTCGCGTCCACTATACAATTCTCAAACAACACACACCACCACACCGCCACCAGCCCGGCCCCAAAGGAACCAGTACGCCGGCGCAGACATCCAGCAGCAAACAGAGAAGACGTGTCCTCTCAGACACCCAACAGTGTGCCGACGAAACCCCACCAACCAACCCGAAGGCCGGCCCAGCAGGCAATAACAATTACCGTGTCAGTGTTCCACCCAATAATATGAGCAACCGCATCAGCCACATTCGAGCCGATCAACGGTACTACATGCTCCTTAGAAAGGAGGTGATCCAGCCGCACCTTCCGGTACGGCTACCTTGTTACGACTTCGTCCCAATCGCCAATCCCACCTTCGACAGCTCCCTCCCACAAGGGGTTAGGCCACCGGCTTCGGGTGTTACCGACTTTCATGACGTGACGGGCGGTGTGTACAAGGCCCGGGAACGTATTCACCGCAGCGTTGCTGATCTGCGATTACTAGCGACTCCGACTTCATGGGGTCGAGTTGCAGACCCCAATCCGAACTGAGACGCGCTTTAAGGGATTCGCTCCACCTCACGGTATCGCAGCCCTCTGTACGCGCCATTGTAGCATGTGTGAAGCCCTGGACATAAGGGGCATGATGACTTGACGTCATCCCCACCTTCCTCCGAGTTGACCCCGGCAGTCTCTCACGAGTCCCCACCATAACGTGCTGGCAACATGAGACAAGGGTTGCGCTCGTTGCGGGACTTAACCCAACATCTCACGACACGAGCTGACGACAGCCATGCACCACCTGTATAGAAGGCACAAGGCAAACCACATCTCTGCGGCGATCCTCTATATGTCAAACCCAGGTAAGGTTCTTCGCGTTGCATCGAATTAATCCACATGCTCCGCCGCTTGTGCGGGCCCCCGTCAATTCCTTTGAGTTTTAGCCTTGCGGCCGTACTCCCCAGGCGGGGTACTTAATGCGTTAGCTACGGCACGGATCCCGTGGAAGGAAACCCACACCTAGTACCCACCGTTTACGGCGTGGACTACCAGGGTATCTAATCCTGTTCGCTACCCACGCTTTCGCTCCTCAGCGTCAGTTACTGCCCAGAGACCCGCCTTCGCCACCGGTGTTCCTCCTGATATCTGCGCATTCCACCGCTACACCAGGAATTCCAGTCTCCCCTACAGTACTCAAGTCTGCCCGTATCGCCTGCAGGCCCGAGGTTAAGCCTCGGGTTTTCACAGACGACGCGACAAACCGCCTACGAGCTCTTTACGCCCAGTAAATCCGGACAACGCTCGCACCCTACGTATTACCGCGGCTGCTGGCACGTAGTTGGCCGGTGCTTCTTCTGTAGGTACCGTCACTTGCGCTTCGTCCCTACTGAAAGAGGTTTACAACCCGAAGGCCGTCATCCCTCACGCGGCGTCGCTGCATCAGGCTTGCGCCCATTGTGCAATATTCCCCACTGCTGCCTCCCGTAGGAGTCTGGGCCGTGTCTCAGTCCCAGTGTGGCCGGTCGCCCTCTCAGGCCGGCTACCCGTCGTCGCCTTGGTAGGCCATTACCCCACCAACAAGCTGATAGGCCGCGGGCCCATCCTGTACCGCAAAAGCTTTCCACCAACCCCCATGCAGGAGAAGGTCATATCCGGTATTAGACCCAGTTTCCCAGGCTTATCCCGAAGTACAGGGCAGGTCACCCACGTGTTACTCACCCGTTCGCCACTCGTGTACCCCCGAAAGGGCCTTACCGTTCGACTTGCATGTGTTAAGCACGCCGCCAGCGTTCGTCCTGAGCCAGGATCAAACTCTCCATAAAAAACACTAGAAACACAAAGTTTCAGCATAATCCAGGAAATCCTGAACAAAACGAAACCACTGACAAAAATCAATGATTCCAGAAATACATCTCGCAAAGAAATAAACGAGAAAAGCCACAACACAAACAACCAAATAATGATTGTCCATGCGTGCCAAAAATTTTGGCACTGACAATTTCATCGACACACTGTTGAGTTCTCAAAGAACACGCCAAACGCGGCTCACTTCACCACGATCCCGTACGACGGGACCTTAACGGCGGAGTGGAAACCTTCGCAGGCAACCGTTCCAGGTTACATTCTCGCGCCTCGCCTGTCAAGGCGACCCGCTCGAAGCAACCGTTCAAGCTTAGCAGAGCGGATTTCCGTGTGCAACTCGCTCTCGCGGGCCGCTCTCGGAACTGCCTCGAACCGCTCAACCGCACGTGTCAACTATCTCGACCGTGTGACACGCTCGAGAGGAAGTCTCTTCGTAGTGGCTGGCTGCTCGGAGCAACCGTTCCAGCTTATGTCGGAGTCGATCTCGGTGTCAAACCGGGGCTCGGCTCCCTGTTGTCAAAGCGTCTGCGTTTCTACCGTCTGACCTGGGCTTTTCGGCCCCGTCCTGGTCGGTGTCGCGCTGACTTCGAATAAGTTACGCACCGACGAACGGAAGCACAAATCCCCAGGTCAACGCGAAACATGCCGTTCATCTGCCCAGGTCAGCGCGGTGGCACCCGCCCGCGTCCGCCGAATCGCGTTCGTGTGAGCTGCGGCACAAAGGCCGCCCCGCGGACGATGGCGGGGCGGCCTTTGTGGCTGTGACCTGTGTTTTCAGACGAATCGAACGCCCGCGAAGGTCTTCTTGCCGCGGCGGAGGACCAACCAGCGGCCGTGGAGCAGGTCCGAGTCCGTCGGCTCCCACTCCTCGGACTCGACCTTGACGTTGTTCGCGTACGCCCCGCCCTCCTTCACGGCGCGGCGCGCAGCCCCCTTCGATTCGCACAGTCCGGACGCGGTCAGCAGATCCACAATGGTCCGCGGCTCCCCCGCCGTCACCGCGACCACCGATGCCTCCTCGAGCGCGGCCGCGAGTGTTCGCTCGGGGAGATCCGCCAGTTCGCCGCGTCCGAACAGCGCCTGGGCGGCCAGTTCCGCGGCCCGGGTGTGCTCCTCGCCGTGCACCAGCGTGGTCATCTCCGCGGCGAGCCGCTTCTGGGCCGCCCGCTTGTGCGGGGCCTCCGCCGTCTCGCGCTCCAACTCCGCGATCTCCTCCTGCGCGAGGAAGGTGAACCAGCGCAGGTACCGGATCACGTCGGCGTCCGCCGTGTTCACGAAGTACTGGTACCAGGCGTAGGGGCTGGTCAGCTCCGGGTCGAGCCACAGGGAACCGCCGCCCGTGGACTTGCCGAACTTCTTCCCGTCCGACGAGGTCACCAGTTGGGTGGTCAGGGCGTGGACGTGCCGGCCGTCGATCTTGCGGTTCAGATCCACCCCGGCGACGATGTTGCCCCACTGGTCCGACCCGCCGATCTGCAGTGCGGCGTCGTAACGGCGCGCGAGTTCCACGTAGTCGTACGCCTGGAGCAGCATGTAGCTGAACTCGGTGTAGCTGATCCCGTCCGATTCGAGGCGGCGCTTGACCGTCTCGCGCGCCAGCATCACGTTGATGGAGAAGTGCTTGCCCACGTCCCGGAGGAAGGTGGGGACGTTCATCTTCCCGTGCCAGTCGAGGTTGTTGACGAGGATCGCCGCGTTGTCCCCGTCGAAGGCGACGAAGCGCTGCAGTTGGGTGTCGATCTTCGCCGCCCACTCCGCGACGGTGTCCACGGAGTTCATGACGCGCTCGCCGACGTCGCGCGGATCGCCCACCTGTCCCGTCGCGCCGCCGCCCAGCACGATCGGGCGGTGCCCCGCCTCCTGGAACCGCCGCAGCGTGAGCAACTGGACGAGGTGACCGGCGTGCAGCGAGGACGCGGTGGGGTCGAACCCGGCATAGAGCGTGATCGGCCCCGCGGCGAGCCGCTCGCGCAGCGCGTCGAGATCGGTGGACTGCGCGATCAGGCCGCGCCAGGACAGTTCCTCGAGAATGTCAGTGCTCACCGGTCCATTGTGAACGAACCGCCGCCTCGCCGAGGTCGCCGCCCTGCAGAGCGGTGACGAACAGTTCCCGGTCCGCGGGGCCGCCGCCCCGCGTGAACATCACCAGCTCCCCGTGCACCAACTGATCCACCAGCACGCCGGCGACGGCCCGCGCGGCCTCATCGGCGCCGAGGAGGCGGGCCGCCCCCGACGCCTCCGCGAGCCCCGCCAGGTCCGCGACCAGCACCGCAGCGGGTTCGTCGTCGTACTCGCGCGACAGCTCGCCGACGAGCGCCCGCCCGCGCACCGTCCACCGAGCGGAGATCGGGCCGATGGAGCCGAATCGGTCGAACAGGCGCTCCCACCCGTCGAAGGGGCCGCGGAGCCACGCGGGATCCGGCACCGGCCGGCGCAGGGCCAAGGCGCCCCGCGCCCCCGGCCGCAGGTAGCCGCGCAGCAGGTCCCGCACGTCGTCGCAGGTCGACGGTGCCGAGCGTTCCACGTCGGCGAGGAACCGGGCACGGGCGACGATCGCGGCGGCGCCGGCACCGTCGTCCAGTGCGATGAGGTCGCGATCCCCGACGTAGAAGAGGTCACCGAGGCCGTGCGGCAGGTCGAACAGCGACTGCACCGCGGCGGCGGACGTGGGCGGCAGGTCCTCGAGCCACGGCGCGATGCGCAGCGCGTGGACCACGCCCGCTCCCAGCGCGAGCTCAGTGCGCGTCATCGCGCGCAGGCTGACGAACACCGCTGCGACCAGGACCACGAGCGCCACGACCGCGCCGAGCGCGAAGGCGGTGCCGAGCAGCGACAGCAGCCACACCACGACGGTGCCGGCCGCGGTGAGCGCCAGCCCGATCACGCAGGCCGCGGCGAGCTCCAAGGGGATCTGCGCGCGATGCGCGGTGCGGCGGTGCCCCTCGAGTTCGGCCCGGGCCCGCGCCGCCGAGGGCTCGAGCCGCCGCAGGTCGAGCAGACCGAGGATCGTGGTCAGCCTGGCCTCGGCGGCCGTCGCCAGGGCCGTGCCCGATCGTGCCTGCAGGATCGGCACCAGCGCCCAGCCCGCCTCGAACAGGCCGATGGTCGTCACCGGGAGGGGCACCGACATCAGTGCGCGGGCCGCCGTCTCCTCGTCGGGGTGCGCGAACGCCCGCGCGTTCAGGGCGTTGAGGCCACGGTCACGGGCGAGCTGGTCGATGTCGGTCACGCGCGGTAGTGCACCCGGTCCCTCTTGGTGCGCGGTTGGATTCCGCTGGGCGCGTCACCGGCTCACGGAGGGATGTCCCTCCAGCCAGAGCCGCCACGGCAGGTCGACGGCCTTGCTGATCCCGATCCGGGGCCCGGCGGCGACGGGGCCCCGTCGGGTTGCGATCTCGAGCGCGACGTGCGCGCCGGGGTCGAGCACGTCGATCCCCTTGTCGGCCACAGTGATCCCGAGGGACTGACCGAGCCGGCCCGGCCCGGCGGCGAGCCGGGCGTCCGGATCGCGCACGGCGCGACGTTCGCGAACCACATCGAGTCCGGATTCGATCGAGGCGGCGCGGAGCAGCACCCCAGCACCGACACCGTCGGGTCCCGCGGTGATGTTGACGCACTGGTGGATGCCGTAGGAGAGGTACACGTAGAGGTGGCCCGCCGGTCCGAACATCACGTCGTTGCGCGGCGTCGGCCCCGGATAGGTGTGCGCGGCCGGGTCGGGCCAGGGGCCGGACTCCGGCGAGCCGTACGCCTCGACCTCGACGATGCGGGCGCGCACCTCGCCGACGACGAGGACGGAGCCGAGGACCAACCGGGCGGCCTTGAGCGGATGGGCCGCGAGCCGGTCCCGCGCGGTCGCGGTCACCCGAGGCGGATCACTGCTCGGCGCGGGCCAGGATCGACTCGTGCTCGGCCTCGTCCACATCGCGCGCCTCCCCGATGAGGAGCACGGGCAGGCCGTCCTCGATCGGGTAGGCGCGGCGCAGCCGCGGGTTGTAGAAGAGCTCGTCCGGCACGTACAGCAGCGGCCCCTTGTCCTGCGGGCAGGCGAGGATCTTCAGCAGCGTCGCGTCGATGGGCATGGCGCCATGCTACCCAGCCGGGAGCCACACCGGCTTGACCGCGGTGCCCTCGCGGGCCGCGGCCCAGGCCTCGTCGAAGTCGGTGAAGACGGTGACGAGCCGGTCGACGGGCAGGCGTCCCTCCGCCGCGGCGGCGGCGAGGTCGGGAAGGAACTCCGACGGTTCGCTGTCCCCTTCGATCACGCCGATCACCCGCAGCCCGCGCGCCATGATGAGCATGACGGGCAACTCTGCCGACGGTGCCCCGAGACCGACCACTGCGAGGGTGCCGCGCGGGCGGAGTGCGAGGACGGCCTGGCCGAGCACGTCGGCCCGGGCCGTGGTGTCGACGGCGGCGTGCGCGCCGCCGTCGGTCGCCTCGATGGTCTGCTGTGCCGCCTGCGGCCCCGCCTCGACGGCGTGCGTGGCGCCCAGTTCGAGAGCGAGCGCGCGCCGATCCTCCCGCGGGTCGACCGCGACGATGGTGGTGGCGCCCGCGAGTTTCGCGCCCATGATCGCGGCGAGGCCGACGGCGCCGGTACCGAACACCACCACGGACTGCCCGGGCCGGACCTGCAGCGCGCGGGTCACGGTGCCGACCCCGGTCTGAACACTGCACCCGAGTGGGGCGGCGAGCTCGAAGGGTAGGTCGCCGATGCGCACGGTGTTGCGGTCGGTCGCGAGCGCGAGGCCCGCGAAGCTCGACTGGCCGAAGAAGCCGCCGGTCACGGCCGTCTCCCCCGATCGGATGCCGGGCAGACCGAGGTAGTTGCGGGTGATGGACTGCTCGCAGTAGCCGGGCGTACCCACCGCGCAGAACTCGCAGGCGCCGCAGCTGTCGAAGGTGAGCGACACTCGGTCGCCCACCGCGAGGCCCTGCGCGTCCGGGCCGAGCGCCTCGACGACGCCGGCGCCCTCGTGACCGAGAATGACGGGCAGTCCCTGTTCGGGCCACTGCGCGGCGAGCGTCAGGTCGGTGTGGCAGACGCCCACCGCGTGGATCCGCACCAGGACCTGGTTGCCGACGGGCTCCGGCACCTGCACTTCGAGGGGCGACGGTGCCGCGCCCGGCGCGGCGATGACCCGCGCGACGGTGGCGGTCACCGGTCCGCCAAGCATCCGCCGGACGCGGCCGGGCGACCGTCGCGTTCGAGGTAGAAGTAGAAGTACGGTTCGGCCAGCTTCTTCCCGGTCATCACGCCCATCACGGTGTCCTCGTCGACCTTCGCGAAGTGATCGATCACCGGCTGTCCGTCGTAGACCATCGACGCGGTCACGGTCCCACCGAAATCGATGAGCCGCAGTGTGGCCTCGCCCTTGCCGAGCGCGACGTTCGAGAACTTCCGGCCCTGCTCGTCCAGGCACACCAGCGGCTGGACGTCGTTCGCCGAGACGAAACTCTTCCCGTACCACCGCGCCTTGCCGAGGGCACCGTCCATCGGGTGACCCGACGGCAGCTCCCCGCCGCGCCAATCGCCGAGGAGGAACTCGATCGAGACGGGCTCGAGCTGCGCGAACAGCGCAGCGAGTTCGGTGGGCTCGGAGTGGCGCGGCTCGTCGATGAGCTCCCGGACGGTGCGTTCTGCGGTCATACTCCGGAATGTTATCCGACGTTCTCCGCGGCACGACCCGAAACGGGAACACGTTCCAACCTCGGCCGGCGCCGATGCCCGGGCCCGGCCGATGCCGGGTGGCTAGGTTCTCCGGGTATGACATCGATCGCAGTAGTGACCGGAGCGGGCCGCGGCATCGGCCTGCGATTCGCCCACCGTCTCGCCGACCAGGGCCATCGCGTCCTCCTCACCGACATCGACGGCGACGCCGCCCGCGCCGCGGCGGCGCAGGTCGGGCGGGACGCCGTCGGCGTCGACCAGGACGTGCGTGACCTGGCATCGCACCGCCGGATCGCGGACCGCGCCCAGGACATGGGACGCCTCGCGGTGTGGGTGAACAACGCCGGGATCCTCCTCGCCGGGGACGCATGGACCCATGCCGACGACGAGGTCGCGGCGATCCTCGACATCAACCTCCGCGGGCCGGTCGGCGGGTCGACGGCGGCGGTCAGCGCGATGGGCGAGACCGGCGGCGCCATCCTCAACGTCGCGTCGATCTCGGCGCTGGCACCGGTTCCCGGCCTCGCGCTCTACGCGGCGACCAAGGCGGCCGTCCTCTCCTACACGACGTCGCTCCAGGGGGATCTCGACCACGCCGGGTTGCCGATCCGCGCGCGAGCACTGTGCCCCGACGTGGTGAGCACCGCGATGGTGGCGGACCGGCAGAAGGACCCCGGTGCCGCCCTTCTCTTCGCCGGCCCCGCGCCGCTCGACGCGGACGCCGTGGCCCGGGAGGGATTGCGACTCCTGGAGTCGCGCCAGATCTTCCGCGTCGTGCCGCGATGGCGCGGGGTTCTCGCCCGCGCGTCGGACCTGGCCCCCTCCGTGGGGTTGCCCGTGCTGAGCGCGATGCGCCGACTCGGGGATCGCAAGCAGCGCGACTGAGCCGTACTTGACACTCCCGAGCCGACGGGCGCACAATTCACTCGACGATGAATTCATCGTCGAGTGAATTTCTTGGAGGCGCCATGACCAGCGCGATAAACCTGTCCGGACTCACCGTCGTGCGCTCGGGCACCACCGTCCTCGATCACCTCGATGCCGACATTCCCGCCGGCGCCATCACCGGGCTCCTCGGCCCCTCGGGATCCGGCAAGACCACCCTGATGCGCGTGATCGTCGGCGCGCAGCGCATCACCGCCGGCTCCGCGACGGTGCTCGGCCGTCCGGCGGGGAGCCCCGACCTGCGCGACCGCGTCGGGTACACGACGCAGTCCCCCGCGGTGTACGGCGATCTCACCGTGACGCAGAACGTCGAGTACTTCGGCGCCCTCTACCCCGCCCGGCGCGCCTCCGCGACGGCGGATGCCGCGGAGGCGATCGACGCCGTCGGGCTGGGCGCCTTCGCCGACCGCCGGGCCGACGCCCTCTCGGGCGGCCAGCGGTCGCGGGTCAGCATCGCCTGCGCGCTCGTCGCGCACCCCGAACTGCTCATCCTGGACGAGCCGACCGTCGGCCTCGACCCGCTGCTCCGCGCCGAGCTGTGGGAGCGGTTCACCGCCATGGCCGCCGGCGGCACCACGCTCCTCGTCTCGAGCCACGTCATGGACGAGGCGGCGCACTGCGCCCGGCTCCTCCTGCTGCGCGAGGGGCGCCTGGTCGCCGAGCTCGCACCGTCGGACCTCCTGACCCGCACCGGTGCACCCACCCTGGACGACGCCTTCCTCGCGCTCGTCCGCGAACAGGAGGCGACCGCATGAGCACCGTCCTGAACCCGAGCATCACCCGCGCGACGACGCTGCGCGTGCTCCGTCAGCTCCGCGCCGACCCGCGCACCATCGCCATGATCGTGGTGGTGCCGACCGCCCTGCTGACCCTGATGTACTTCCTCTACCGCGACTCCCCCGGCGGCACAGCGCTGTTCAGCCGCATCGCGCTGGTCCTGCTGGGCGTCCTGCCCTTCGCGCTGATGTTCATCGTCACCTCCATCGCCATGCAACGCGAACGCGTCTCGGGCACGCTCGAGCGGTTACTCACCACACCGCTCGCCAAGGCCGACCTGCTGCTCGGCTACGCCGTCGCCTTCTCGGTCGCGGCGACCGCGCAGGCCGTGGTCGCCACCACGGTGGCGGCGTACCTGCTCGGCATGGAGACGGCCGGCAGCGTGTGGCTGGTGGTGCTCATCGCCGTCGTCGACGCCTGGCTCGGCGTCGCCCTGGGCCTGCTGTTCAGCGCCTTCGCCCGCACCGAGTTCCAGGCGGTGCAGTTCATGCCGATCGTCGTGGTGCCGCAGATCTTCCTGTGCGGTCTGCTGGTCCCGCACGACGCGATGCCGGGCTGGTTGCAGGGCATCGCCGACGTCTTGCCGATGACCTACGCCGTCCGCGCGCTGCAGGAAGTGGGCGCCCACGGCGCCCCCACCTCCACGATGTGGACCTCGCTCGCCGTGGTCGCCGGATTCGCCGTCGCCGCGCTCGCGCTCGCCGCGGCCACCCTGCCGCGCAAGGTCGCGTGAGCGGGCCCGCCCGCAGGCCCGGCCGGCGCACCGGTAGCCCCGATACGAAGGCCGAGATCCTCGCCGCCGCGCGGACCGCGTTCGCCCGCGGCGGCATGGCGGGGACGACGGTGCGCGCCGTCGCCGAGGCCGCGGGCGTGGATTCCGCTCTGGTGCACCACTACTTCGGCACGAAGCAGCAGCTGTACCTCGCGGCGCTGGCGATCCCGGTGGATCCCGAAGTCGTCCGGGCGCCCCTGCGGGAGGCGCCGCTCGACGACGCCGCCCGGGCTCTGCTGCGCGCCCTGCTGACGATGTGGGACGGGCCCCTGCGCGACGTGGGTGTCGCCGTGATCCGGACGAACCTCGGCGGCGACGGCGACCCCGCCATCGTCCGCGGTTTCCTGCTGGAGATCGCCCTGGCGGAGCTCATCGGCCGGATGGACGACGGCCCCGGCGACGGCCTGCTGCGTGCGAACCTCGTGGTGGCGCAGGTCTTCGGCCTGCTCGTCTCCCGCTACGTGGTCGGCTTCGAGCCACTCGCCTCACTCAGCGCCGATGCGGTCGTCGACCTCGCCGCGCCCCCGCTGCAGCGGGTCATCACCGGCCCGCTGCATCCGCCCGCCTGCGATTGAACACCGTTTCTGTTCACGACGACCTGCGGTTTCCGTGTCAGAAACGGTGTTCAATTCGAGGTCAGGCGGTGGTGGTGGCCCAGGTGCGCAGGGGCGGGACGGCGGCGGTGACGGTGGCCAGCTGGCGGGCGACGGCCGACGGGGCGGTGCCGCCGCGGGCGCTGCGGGAGGAGACGGAGCCGCGCACCGTCAGCACCTCGCGGACCTGCGGGGTGAGCGCGGGGTGGATCGCGGCGAACTCCTCGTCGGTGAGGCCGTCGAGGCCGACGCCACGGGACTCGGCCGCGCGGACGCACTCGCCCGCCGCCTCGTGCGCGACGCGGAAGGGCACGCCCTGCCGCACCATCCACTCCGCGACGTCCGTCGCGAGGGTGAAGCCGGCCGGGGCCAGCGCGCCCATGCGCTCCGGGTGGAAGGTGAGCGTCGCGGTGAGCCCGGCGACGGCGGGCAGTAGCAGCCGCAGTTGCTCCACCGAGTCGAAGACCGGCTCCTTGTCCTCCTGCAGGTCGCGGTTGTACGCGAGCGGCTGCGCCTTGAGCGTCGCCAGCAGGCCCGACAGGTTGCCGATGAGCCGGCCGGCCTTGCCGCGGGAGAGCTCGGCGACGTCGGGGTTCTTCTTCTGCGGCATGATCGAGCTGCCCGTGGACCACGCGTCCGCGAGGGTCACGTAGCCGAACTCGGCCGTGCTCCACAGGATCACGTCCTCGGACCAGCGCGACAGGTCGACGGCGATCTGCGCGAACACGTAGGCGGCCTCCGCCGCGAAGTCGCGCGACGCCGTGGCGTCGAGGCTGTTGTCCGCCGCGGATTCGAAGCCTAGATCGGCGGCGATGGCGTCGGGGTCGAGCCCCAGCGACGATCCGGCGAGCGCGCCGGACCCGTACGGCGAGACCGCGATCCGATTGTCCAGGTCCTGCAGCCGCTGCACGTCGCGCAGCAGCGGGTGCGTGTAGGCGAGCAGGTGGTGCGACAGGAGGATCGGCTGCGCTGCCTGCAGGTGCGTCTTGCCCGGCAGGATCACGTCCGGGTTCGCCTGCGCCTGCGCGACGAAGGCGTCCACCACGTCGAGCACGCCGACGGCCACGAGCCGCACCGCGTCGCGCAGCCACATCCGGAAGAGGGTGGCCACCTGGTCGTTCCGCGACCGGCCCGCGCGCAGTCGGCCGCCGATCTCGGGCCCGGCGCGCTCGATGAGACCGCGCTCCAGCGCGCCGTGCACGTCCTCGTCGGACTCGGCCGGCTGGAAGGCCCCGGACGCCACGTCCTCCCCGAGACGGGTCAACGCCGCGAGCATGGCCTCGAGGTCCGCGTCGGACAGCAGCCCCGCGCGGTTCAGTACGCGGGCGTGCGCCTGCGACGCGCGCACGTCGTACGGGGCGAGCGCCCAGTCGAAGTGCGTGGACTTGCTCAGCGCGGCCATCGCCTCGGCCGGGCCCGACGCGAACCGTCCGCCCCAGAGGCTGCCCTCGTTGGTGCCGTGCTTCTCGGCGTTACCCGCGTTCTCGCTCAACGGATCTCCTAGTCGGTGCCGAGGTCGAACGCGGCGTGGTTGCCGACCTCGTCGAAGTTCGACGGGGTCTTCTCCCCGCCCGCGACGATGGCATCGGCGCCGCCCTGCTCGAGCTCCCCGACCAGCGCGGCCGTCTCACCCGCGACGATGCCCTGCGCCGCGTACTGCTCGAGCCGCGAGCGCGAGTCCGCGATGTCGAGGTTGCGCATGGTCAGCTGGCCGATGCGCTCGTCCGGGCCGAAGGCGGCGTCGCCCACGCGCTCCATCGAGAGCTTCTCGGGGTGGTACGAGAGGTTGGGGCCGGTGGTGTCGATGATCGAGTAGTCGTCGCCGCGGCGCAGGCGCAGCGTGACGGAGCCGGTGACTGCGGAGGCGACCCAGCGGATGATGGCCTCGCGCTGCATGAGCGACTGCGGGTCCAGCCAGCGGCCCTCGTACATCAGTCGGCCCAGGCGGCGGCCCTCGTTGTGGTACGTGGCGATGGTGTCCTCGTTGTGGATCGCGTTCACCAGGCGCTCGTAGGTGGCGTGCAGCAGCGCCATGCCGGGCGCCTCGTAGATGCCGCGCGACTTGGCCTCGATGATGCGGTTCTCGATCTGGTCCGAGATGCCCAGGCCGTGACGGCCGCCGATGCGGTTCGCCTCGCGCACCAGCTCGACCGGGTCGGAGTACTCGACGCCGTTGATCGCGACCGGGACGCCGGCCTCGTAGGTCACGGTCACGTCCTCGGTCGCGATCGCGACGGACTCGTCCCACGGCGCGACACCCATGATCGGCTCGACGATCTCGACGCCGGTGTTGAGGAACTCCAGGTCCTTCGCCTCATGCGTGGCGCCCCAGATGTTGGCGTCCGTCGAATAGGCCTTCTCGGTGGAGTCGCGGTACGGGAAGCCGTGGGCGACGAGCCACTCGCTCATCTCCTTGCGACCGCCGAGTTCGGTGACGAACTGCGAATCGAGCCACGGCTTGTAGATGCGCAGGTTCGGGTTCGCCATCAGGCCGTAGCGGTAGAACCGCTCGATGTCGTTGCCCTTGTAGGTGGAGCCGTCGCCCCAGATCTCGACGCCGTCCTCCTTCATGGCCCGCACCAGCATGGTGCCGGTCACGACGCGGCCGATCGGGGTGGTGTTGAAGTAGGTCTTGCCGCCGGAACGGATGTGGAAGGCGCCGGTCTGCAGCGCGGCGATGCCCTCCTGCACCAGCAGCGGCTGCACGTCCACCAGGCGCGCGATCTCGGCGCCGTACTCCGTGGCGCGGCCGGGGACCGCGTCGATGTCCGGCTCGTCCGGCTGGCCGATGTTGGCGGTGTAGGTGCAGGGCACGGCGCCCTTGTCGCGCATCCACGCGACGGCCACGGAGGTGTCGAGGCCGCCGGAGAAGGCGATGCCGACGCGCTCGCCGATGGGCAGGGTGGAGAGGACCTTGGACATGGTCGATAAGCCTATCTGGTGGTGAGTGTGCGGATTCAGGCGAGCGCCACGAGGCGCTCGGCGAGGTCTTTACCGGTCAGGGGCTCGCGGGCGATGACGAGCACGGTGTCGTCACCGGCGACGGTGCCGACGACCTCGGGCAGCGACGACCGGTCGAGCGCGCTGGCGAGGAAGTTGGCGGCGCCCGGCGGCGTACGCAGCACACAGATGTTGCCGCTGTGATCGGTGGAGACGAGCAGCTCACCGAGCAGGCGGGAGAGCCGCTCGGTGCCACCGGACACCCCACGGACGGGCGAGCCGTCCTCGGGCACCACATACACCCCGGTGCCGCCGTCGGCGCCGCGCAGCTTCACCGCACCGAGCTCGTCGAGGTCGCGCGAGATCGTCGCCTGCGTCGCCTCGTACCCGCCCTGGACGAGCAGCGCCTGCAGCTCGGCCTGGCTGCGCACCTGGTGGTTCGCCAGGATCTCGACGATGGCCGCCTGCCGCCCGGCGCGGGTGGCGAGCGGCTGCTCGCTCACGACCGCTCCAGCAGCCAGGTGAGCAGCGCCTTCTGCGCGTGCAAGCGGTTCTCGGCCTCGTCGAACACCGCGGACTGCGGCCCGTCGATCACGTCGTCGGTGATCTCGTCGCCGCGGTGCGCGGGCAGGCAGTGCAGCACGATCGCTGCCGGATCGGCGTGGGCGAGCAGCTCGGCGTTGATCTGGTACGGCCGGAACGGCGCGTTGCGGTCGACGCCGTCGCCCTCCTGCCCCATCGACACCCAGGTGTCGGTGACCACCACGTCGACACCCGCGACGGCGAGGACGGGGTCGGAGATGATGCTGACCTCCGCGCCGGTCTCCTTCGCCCGCGCCCGCGCCGCCTCCACGAATCGCTCGTCCGGCTGGAAGCCGGACGGCGCGCTGATGGTCACGTCCATGCCGGCCGTCACGCAACCCAGCATGTAGCTGTGGGCCATGTTGTTGGCGCCGTCGCCGAGGTAGGTCAGCTTGAGGCCGGCGACGGACCCGGTACCCTCGGCGCCCTTGCGCTCCGCGATGGTCTGCAGGTCCGCGAGGATCTGGCAGGGGTGGAAGTCGTCGGAGAGTGCGTTGACGACGGGCACCGTCGAGTACCGGGCGAGTTCCTCGAGCCCCTCCTGGGCGTAGGTGCGCCAGACGATGGCGTCGACGAACCGCGACAACACGCGGGCGGTGTCGGCGAGGGACTCGTCGCGGCCCATCTGGGTGGACTTGGTGTCCACCACGACGGCATGGCCGCCGAGCTGCGCGATGCCGACGTCGAAGCTGAACCGGGTCCGCGTGGAGTTCTTGTCGAACAGCACCGCAACACCCTTCGGGCCCTCCAGCGGGCGCCGCGAGAACGGCGCCGCCTTCAGCTCCGCGGCGAGCGCGAGCACCTCGCGCTGTTCGGCCGGGCTGAGATCGTCGTCGCGGAGGAAGTGGCGGGTCATGGGGTCTCCTGGGCTGAGTCGAGCAGGGCGGGAAGCGCGGTGAGGAAGCGGTCGGCCTGCTCGTCGGTGAGGACGAGGGGCGGTGCCAGGCGGACCACGTCGGGCTGGGCGGCGTTGATCAGGAACCCGGCGTCGCGCGCGCCGGTCTCGATCGCCTTGGCGACGCCGCGGGACAGGGTGATCCCGAGGAGCAGGCCGGAGCCCCGGACGCCGGTGACGAGCGGATGGCCGAATCCCTCGATCGTCGCGGCGATGTGCTTGCCGAGGGCGTCGGCGCGCTCGGCCAGGCCCTCCGCCTCGATCACGTCGAGGACGGCGTTCGCGGCGGCCGCGGCGATGGGGTTGCCGCCGAAGGTGGTGCCGTGCTGTCCGGGAGTGAGCAGCTCGCCGGCGGCACCGACGGCGACCGTCGCGCCGATGGGCAGGCCGCCGCCGAGTCCCTTGGCGAGGGTGAAGACGTCGGGCGTGACGCCGGCCCGCTGGTACGCGAAGAGCGTTCCGGTGCGGGCGATCCCGGTCTGCACCTCGTCGAGGACGAGGAGCGCGCCGGCCTCGGTCGCGGCGGCACGGGCCTCAGCGAGGTAGCCCGCGGGCGGGACGACGACGCCGCCCTCCCCCATGATCGGCTCCAGGAAGATCGCGGCGGCTCCCTCCGCGGCGGCACGGAGGGCGGCACCGTCGCCGTAGGGCACGTGGGTGACCGATTCGATGAGGGGCGCGAAGGGTTCCCGCTTGGCGGGCTGACCGGTCAGCGCGAGCGAGCCCATGGTGCGGCCGTGGAAGGCGCCCTCGGCGGCGACCATCCGCGTGCGGCCGGTGCGCCGTCCGATCTTGATGGCTGCCTCGTTGGCCTCGGCGCCCGAATTGCTGAAGAAGACCCGCGTTCCGGGGACGCCGACGGCCTCGGTGAGCCGCTCGGCGAGGCGCACGACGGGCTCGCTGATGTACAGGTTCGAGACGTGCCCCAGGGTCGAGACCTGGTGCGTCACCGCCTCGATGATCTTCGGGTGGGCGTGGCCGAGCGCGTTGACGGCGATGCCGCCGAGCAGATCGACGTACTCCTTGCCGTCGGCGTCGGTCACCGCGGCGCCGCGACCTTTCGCCAGCGCGATGGGAGGCGTGCCGTAGGTGTCCATCACGGCGGCGTTCCACCGCGACTGCATCGATTCGTTCGTCATGTGTGTCGGATCCCAGTCTATGAAGAAGGTTTCGGCGGGGTCACCATCGTGCCGATGCCCCTGCTCGTGAACAGTTCGAGGAGCACGGAGTGCGGCACCCGCCCGTCGATGACGTGCGCGGTGGGAACGCCCCCGTGCACGGCTCGCAGACACGCCTCCATCTTCGGGACCATGCCGGAGTCCAGGCTCGGCAGCAACGCGGTCAGCGCGTCCGTATCGATCTCGGACGTGAGCGACGAGCGATCCGGCCAGTTCGTGTACAGGCCCTCGACATCGGTGAGCACCACCAGCTTCTCGGCGCCCAGCGCCTCCGCCAGCGCGGCGGCGGCGGTATCGGCGTTGATGTTGTGCACCACCCCGTCGGCGTCCGGCGCGATCGTCGAGATGACAGGGATCCTGCCGGCCGCGATGAGGTCGTTGACCGCCTCCGGGCTCACCGCGGTCACGTCGCCGACGAGACCGATGTCGGTGGGCGCACCGTCGACCACGACCTGCCGCCGCGTCGCGGTGAACAGATGCGCGTCCTCGCCCGACATCCCGACCGCGAAGGGACCGTACGAGTTGATCAGGCCCACGAGCTCACGCCCGACCTGCCCGAACAGCACCATGCGCACGACGTCCATGACCTCGGGCGTCGTCACCCGGAAGCCGCCGCGGAACTCGCCCTCCATACCGAGCCGCTTCAGCATGGCGTTGATCTGCGGGCCGCCGCCGTGCACCACGACGGGGTGCAGACCGCAGGTCCGCAGGAAGACCATGTCCTGCGCGAAGGAGCGCTTGAGCTCGTCGTCGATCATGGCGTTGCCGCCGTACTTGACCACCACCGTCTTCCCGTGGAAGTCCAGGAGCCAGGGCAGTGCCTCGGCGAGTACGCCGGCCTTGTCGAGCGGCGTGAGCTGCGGTGCCTGATCCGGTGCGCTCATGAGGAGTACGCCGAGTTCTCTTCGACGTAGGCGTGCGAGAGGTCCGTGGTGCGGATCGTCGCCGTACCGCGCCCGAGGCCCAGGTCGACGGTGACCGTGATCTCCGGTCCGGAGAGGTCCACGTCGCGCGCTCCCGGTACGCCGCAGCCGTTCTCGGCGATGGGCTGCCCGTTGAAGGACACGGTGAGCTTGTCGTGGATCAGCTCGATCGGGGCGATCCCGATCGCCGCCATGACGCGGCCCCAGTTGGGGTCGCTGCCGAACAGCGCGGTCTTGACCAGGCTGTCGCGGGCGATGGCGCGGGCGCCGATCAGGGCCTCCTCCTCGGAGACCGCGCCGGTCACGGTGATGAGGATCCGCTTGGTGACCCCCTCGGCGTCGCCCTGCAGCTGGGCGGCGAGGTCGTCGCAGACCTCGCGCACGGCCGCGTTCAGTTCCTCCTGCGTGCAGGTCTTCTCGCTCGCGCCGCTGCTCAGCAGGAGCACGGTGTCGTTGGTCGAGGTGGCGCCGTCCACGTCGAGCCGGTCGAAGGTGTAGGCCGTGGCGAACCGCAGCGCCTCGTCCAGTTGTTCCGGGGTGGCGTGGACGTCGGTCGTGAGTACCACGAGCATGGTCGCGAGCGAGGGCGCCATCATCCCGGCGCCCTTCGCCATCCCCCCGACGTTCCAGCCGTCGGCGTGGTGCAGCGCGGCCTCCTTGGGCACGGTGTCCGTCGTCATGATGGCGTGCGCGGCATCGGTGCCGCCGGTGAGGCCGCCGCCCATCTCGTGCACGATCTCGGTGACCCCGGCGAGCACCTTGTCCATCGGCAGGCGATCGCCGATGAGTCCGGTGGAGCACACGGCGACCTCGCCGGCGCCGGTCTCGGTCCCCCAGTGGCTCAGCGTCTCCGCGACCTTCTCGGCCGTGGCGTGGGTGTCCTGGAAGCCGCCGGGGCCGGTGCAGGCGTTCGCGCCGCCCGAGTTGAGGATCACCGCCCGCAGGTGGCCGTCCTTGATCACCTGCTCGCTCCAGAGCACCGGGGCGGCCTTGACCTTGTTGCGGGTGAAGACGCCCGCGGCGGCGTAGTGCGGCCCCTCGTTGAAGACCAGGGCGAGGTCGGGCTTGCCCGACACCTTGATGCCGGCGGCGATGCCCGCGGCCTTGAACCCCAGGGGCGCGGTGACGCCCTGGTTCCGAACGAGTTTGAAGGTCACGGTGCGACTCCTACGGTGGACAGGCCGGCGGTCTCGGGCCAGCCGAGCGCGAGGTTCATGGACTGGACGGCGGCGCCGCCGGTGCCCTTGGTGAGGTTGTCGATGGCGGCGGTGGCGATGAGGCGTCCGGCGCGCTCATCGACCGCCACCTGGACCTGCACCGCGTTGCTACCGAGCACCGACTTGGTCTGCGGCTGCAGGCCTTCGGGGAGCAGGTGCACGAAGGGCTCGTCGGCGTACGCCGTCGCGTAGACCTCCCGGGCCTGCGCGGCCGTCGCCGTCGTCGCGGCGGAGACGGTGGCGAGGATGCCCCGCGCCATCGGGACGAGCACCGGAGTGAACGACACGGTGACGGGCGAATTCGCGACCGCCGAGAGGTTCTGCGTGATCTCCGGGGTGTGCCGGTGCGTGGTCACGCCGTAGGCCCGCGCCGACCCGATGGCCTCGGACGCCAGCAGGTCGGTCCGGAGGGACTTCCCGGCGCCCGACGTCCCGCTCACCGCGACGACCGTCACCTCCGGACCGACGATGCCCGCCGCGACGGCGGGCAGGAGGGCGAGGGTCGACACCGTCGGGTAGCAGCCCGGAACGGCGATGCGGGACGCGCCCGCGAGCACGTCCCGGTTGCCCGGGAGTTCGGGCAGTCCGTAGGGCCAGGTGCCGGCGTGCGCGCTGCCGTAGTAGTGCTCCCACTCCGCGGCGTCCTTGAGCCGGTAGTCCGCGCCGCAGTCGATGATGAGCGTCGACGGAGGCAGCGCCTCGGCGATCTCGGCGGACTTGCCATGCGGCAGGCCGAGGAAGACGACGTCGTGTCCGCGCAGCGTGTCCGGGGTGGTCTCCTGCAGGACGCGGTCGGCGAGCGGCAGCAGGTGCGGGTGGTGCTCGAAGAGGGTGCTGCCGGCGTTACCGCCGGCGGTGAGCGCGCCGATCGTGAGCTCACCGGCCAGGTACTGCGGGTGGCCGAGCAGCAGCCGGAGGATCTCTCCCCCGGCGTAACCGCTCGCGCCCGCGATCGCCACGGAAACAGTCATGCGATGATTATGCACCATCATGCAAGCCTATTCACTTCGGGTGGCGCAACGGCGCGCCGTGCAGCGATGCCGCTGGGGCGCCCGGGTACCGGAGCCCCGAATACCCCGCCCCTGCTACGCCACGTTCCGGACCGGCCCGGACGGCGTCGTCCTGGAGGGCGTGTGTCACGCGACACCCGCCTGACCGGAATCCCTCAGCTTCCCGCCAGCCGATGACCAGGCGCGCTGGGCACCCTGGGTACCGGTAACGAACCGAACCCGGCACCCGAAAGACTCGACATGCGCAACGACCTTCCGACTTCGAACCCCGACGCCCTCACGCAGCCGCTGTCGCTGCCCCGCCGCGAGCGCGGTCTGCGCGGCCGCGTCAACCGCGTCCTCGACGGCTTCGCGCCGCGCGTGGAGAACCGTGCCATGCTGGTCAAGATGGGACGCGGCCGGCCCAGCCTGGTGGGCGATCACCGGCGCGGCAACCACATCACCCAAGCCTTCCACCTGGGCTGACCGACCGGCCCTCAGCCGCCCGTGGGCCCCACGCTGAGCCGCGTCGGGATGTCCGAGACCAGCGCCAGGACCTGGGCCTCGCTCATCTCCACCGTCCCGGCGATCCATTGCGAGAGGACCTCGACCGTCCCCGCGACCACGAACCACGCCGTCCCTGCGCGGCACGGGCGCCCCGCGCGGAGTTCGATCCGCTACGGGAGGTCGCGAAAGCCCACGGTGTGCCGGAATTCGCCGCGCGGCAGGCACGCGGAGGCCACCTGTTCGCGGGCCTGCTCGATGACGGGCGTGACCGGGTCCAGCACCGACAGGTACTGGCGGTGTTCCGCCAGCGATTCCACGGCACGCTCGGTGAAGCCGGTGACGTCGACGATGTACGTCGGCTCCGGCGCGGTCTGGTACGCGGTGACACCCGCCGCCGCGGCGGCCTCGGCGACCGCCCGGGTGAACTCCATGTGGTCGCTCTGGTTCGGGGCGCCGGGCGCCCACTCGGGGCCGCCCCACAGGGTGATCACGATGTCGGGGTCGTACCGGGCGATGGCCTTGCGGATCGAGTCCCGCAGCTCGGGTGTGTTCGTCACCCGCGAGTCGGGATAGCCCCAGAACCGCACCTCGTCGACGCCGACGACGGCCGCGGACCGTCGTTGCTCCTCCTCGCGCACGGGCCCCGCGGTGCCCGGCGACATGCCCTCGATGCCCGCCTCACCGGAGGTCGCGAGGCCGTACGCCACGGTCTTCCCCTGGGAGGTCCAGCGGGCGACGGCCGCCGCCATGCCGTATTCGGGGTCGTCCGGGTGCGCCACCAGGACGAGCGCCGTGGTCCAGTCCTCGGGAAAGATCTGCGGCTCGGTCACGGACTCCACGCTAGAGGCCGGGGCCGGTCAGCGCAGCAACTCGACCGACACGCCGTCCGCGAAGCGGTAGGGCTGGGCGGCGATCACGCCCGACAGCACCCGCCGCAGCCGCGATATCTCCGCCCGCACCGTGACCACCCGGCCCGGATCGCCGAACAGCGCGTCGGCGAGCTGGGCCGCGGTACGGCCTGCACCGTCGGCGAGGAGCTCGAGGATCTGTGCGTGCCGCCGCGAGGGCTGATACCGCCAGCCTCCGCCGCCGCCCGCGACCGCGACCTCCGGCGCACGCCCCGGTCGGAGGTCGACGGTGATCCGCGTGGCGGTGTCGGGGCCGTCGCCGGGGTCGGGCTGCAGCAACCAGCCACCGGGAAGGGGGTCGACGGTGCACAGCCCGAGGTCGGGGAGCCGGACCGACGGCCCGGTCAGGTGTGCGGGCAGGGCGACCCGCGAGCGCGGGGGAAGGTCACCGACCGCCGCCACCCAGCCGTTGGTGTCGACGGCGAGGCCCGGGCGGCCCAGCCCCGCGAGCATGGGCGCCGCGACCGACCGCAGCCGTTCGAGCCCCGCGAGGTGCGCCTCGCGCAGCCGCGATTCGGCGAGCTTGGCGACGGTGGACACCAGCGCGAGGGTCGTCGCGTGCACGGTCGCCGCGGGCCCGGAGACGTCGACGACGCCGAGGATGTGGCCGGTGTGCACGTCGCGGATCGGGGCGCCGGCGCACGTCCAGGAATGGTGGCTGCGGGCGAAGTGCTCGGCGGAGAAGATCTGCACGGGCGTCCGCGAGGCGATGGCCGTGCCGATGGCATTGGTGCCCACCTGGTCCTCGGCCCAGCCCGCGCCCTCGACGAAGCCCAGCCGGTCCGCGTGCGCGAGGACGCGCGTCGAGCCGGAACGCCACAGGACGCGCCCGAACCTGTCGGCGACCACGAGGATGTTGTCACCGTCGGCGGTGAGCGGGGCGAGGCCCGCGGTGAGTTCCTCGAGCACGGGTCCGAGACCCGACTCCTGGCGACTCAGCTCGACGTCCACCCAGCCGAGCGCCGGCCCGGGATCGGTGTCGGGGGCGAGCCCGGCGGCGCGCACGCGCCGCCAGGAATCGTCGATCACGCCCCGCGGCCGTGCCGGCGGGCGGGACCCGCTCATGGTCGCGTCGTACACCTCGGACAGCAGCCGCGCGTAACGGCGCGGGTCCTCCCCCGCCGACATCGCCGGTTCCGTCACCGTCGTCCCCTTCCCCACGATGTCAGCGGTAGACCAGGCCGCCGTCGATGAGCACGGCCTGCCCCGTCATGTAATCGGAGTCGGGGCTCGCGAGATGCGAGACGAACGCCGCCACGTCCTCCGGCGTCTGGGCGCGGCCCAACGCGATGCCGCCCACGAACTTCTCGTACGTCTCCCCCACCGCGGCGCCCGTGAGGTCGGCGAACCGCTGGTCGATCTCGACCCACATGTCGGTGCCCACCACGCCCGGGCAGTAGGCGTTGACGGTGATGCCGTGCGTCGCGTACTCCTTCGCGGCGGCCTGGGTGAAGCCGCGCACCGCGAACTTGGTGGCGCTGTACGCGCCGAGCATGGCGAAGCCCTCATGACCGGCGATCGACGCGGCGTTGACGATCTTGCCGCGCACGCCCCGGTCGATGAAGGACGCCGCGGCGGCCTGGATGCCCCAGAGCACGCCGTCGACGTTGATGGAGAACAGGCGGCGCAGTTCGTCGGGTGTCACGTCCGCGACGGGTCCGACCAGCGCCACGCCGGCGTTGTTGATCATCACGTCGAGCCCGCCCAATGCCTCGACGGTGGCCGCGACCGCCGCGAAGACCGCGTCACGGTCGGACACGTCGGCGGTGAACGCGACCGCGCGGCGGCCCGTCGCCCGGATCTCCTCGGCAACGGCTTCGACGCCGTCGGCGGTGAGGTCGACCAGCGCCAGGTCGAGGCCGTCCGCGGCGAGTCGCCGCGCGATCCCCGCGCCGATCCCTCGTCCCGCTCCCGTCACCAGTGCTATGCGTGCCATCGTGCGTCCCTTCGTCGGCGTCGTCACCCCGGTTTTATGTGACCCGGGACACACGCGGCAAAGGTTGCGCGGGGTTGCGTCCGTGCGACGGTCAGCGGAGGGTCTCGACCACCGCGGCGTCGGCGAAGCGGTACGGCTGTGCGGCGATCAACCCGGAGAGCACGCGGCGCAGCCGCGAGATCTCGGCGCGGACGGTGACCACCCGCGCGGCGTCCCCGAACAGCGCCTCCGCGACCTGCGCAGCGGTGTGCCCGCGCCCGTCGGCCAGGAGCTCGAGGATCTGCGCGTGCCGGGGCGTCAGCTGGTGACGCCACTCCCCGGTCGCCCCGGCGACGGTCACCGACGGGGTCCGGCCCGCGCGCAGATCGAGTGTCACTCGGGTGGCCCCGTCGCGGGGCTCTTCGGCGACGGGGCGCAGCAGCCATCCTCCGGGCAACGGCTCGACGGTGCACTGCCCCAGCTCCGGGAGCCACAGATGCGCCGAATCCACGACGTTCGGGAGGGTCACGCGCGTGCACGGCGCGAGCTGCCCGACGGCCGCGACCCAGCCGTGGGAGTCGACGACGAGGCCCGGCCCGGCGAGGCCCGCGAGCAGCGGAGCGGCCACGGTGCGCAGTTGGTCGAGGCCGGCGAGGTGCGCCTCGCGCAGCGTCGCCTCGGCGAGGCCGGCGACGGCGGCGACCAACGCGAGCGTGGTGGGGTGCACGGTGGAGGCGGGGCCGCTGACATCGACGACGCCGAGGACCCGACCGGTGCGGCGATCCCGGACGGGCGCGGCGGAGCACGTCCACGGGTGCTGGTTGCGGGCGAAGTGCTCGGCCGAGAAGGTCTGCACGGCGGCGCGGGACGCCAGCGCGGTGCCGATCGCGTTGGTGCCCACATCGTTCTCCGACCAGGCGGCCCCCTCGACGAAGCCGAGCCGGTCGGCCTCGCGGAGCACCCGGGTGGAGCCGCTGCGCCACAGCAGGCGTCCCTCGGCGTCCGAGACCACCATGATGCTCGAACCGGCGTCCGTGATCGGGGCGAGACCCGCGGTGAAGTCGTCGATGAGCCCCATCAGTCCGGATTCGCGGCGCAGCCGGGACAGGTCGGCGGAGTGGATCGCGGGGCCGGCACCCGAATCGGGCCGCAGGCCTGCGGCGATCACGCGTTCCCAGGAGTCGCCGATCACCTCGCGCGGACGCGCGGGCGGTCGCTCCCCGGCCATCGTCGCGTCGTACACCTCGGCCAGCAGACGCGCGTAGGTCCGGGGGTCCTCTCCGTGCGCCACGGCCGGCTCGACTGCGTGTGCCACCCCTCGATTCTGCATCGCCGCTCGTCGCAGCAGGCGCGTTCGCCCAGAACGGTGCAACGGGACGCAACCCTTGTAACCCCCGTCACACGAGGCGTGTGATTCACACCACAGCGCAGCATCACCGAACGTGAAGGAGTAGGACATGACCGCGATCGCGGAATCGGCACAGGACGTCGCCACCGGCCCCCAGGAGCGAGTGGACGCCTGGCTCGCGCAGTTCGAGGCGGCGCTCGTCGCGCGTGACGTCGCCGCGGCGTCGGAGTTGTTCGAGCCCGGCGGCTTCTGGCGTGATCTGGTGTCGTTCACCTGGAACCTGCACACCAGCGAGGGCCGCGACCAGATCGCCGCGATGCTCACCGCGCGCCTCGACGGCACGGCTCCGAGCGGCTTCGCGACCACCGACCCCGCGTCGGGCGACGAGGTCGCCGAGGCCTTCATCGGCTTCGAGACCGGCGTCGGTCGCGGCAAGGGGCACGTGCGCATCCGCCGGGGTGAGGACGGCGTCGACCGGGCCTGGACACTCCTGACCACGCTGCGCGAGCTCAAGGGCCACGAGGAGTCCTTCGGCCCCAACCGGCCCATGGGCGCGGTGCACGGCGCGCACAACGTCGCGCCGACCTGGGCCGAGCGCCGCGAACAGGAGGAGGCCGAACTCGGGCGCTCGATCCAGCCCGACACGCTCGTCATCGGCGGTGGTCAGGGCGGCATCGCGCTCGGCGCGCGCCTGCGGCAGCTCGGCGTGCCGGCGCTGGTCGTCGACAAGTACGACCGCCCGGGCGATCAGTGGCGCGGCCGCTACAAGTCGCTGTGCCTGCACGACCCCGTCTGGTACGACCACCTGCCGTACCTGCCCTTCCCCGCCAACTGGCCCGTCTTCGCCCCGAAGGACAAGATCGGCGACTGGCTGGAGATGTACACCCGCGTGATGGAGGTGCCCTACTGGTCGCGCACCGAGGCGCTGTCCGCGTCCTACGACGAGGCCAAGGGCGAGTGGACCGTCGAGGTGAACAAGGACGGCGAGCGGCTGACGCTGCACCCCAAGCAACTCGTCCTCGCGACGGGCATGTCAGGCAAACCGAACATCCCCGACTTCCCCGGCATGGACGTCTTCCAGGGCGAGCAGCACCACTCCAGCAAGCACCCGGGACCCGACGCCTACGCGGGCAAGAGGGTCGTGGTGATCGGCGCGAACAACTCGGCCCTCGACATCAGCAAGGCCCTCATCGAGGCCGGCGCCGAGGTGACCATGGTGCAGCGCAGCTCCACCCACATCATCAAGTCCGAGTCGCTCATGGAGCACGGCCTGGGCGACCTGTACAGCGAGCGCGCGCTCGCGAACGGAGTGACCACCGACAAGGCGGACATGATCTTCGCCTCGCTCCCGTACCGGATCATGAACGAGTTCCAGAAGCCGATCTACGACAAGGTGCGCGAGATCGACGCCGACTTCTACCGCGGCCTCGAGGACGCCGGGTACGAGCTGGACTTCGGCGACGACGATTCGGGCCTGTTCATGAAGTACCTGCGCCGCGGCTCGGGCTACTACATCGACGTCGGCGCCGCCGGCCTCATCATCGACGGGTCGATCAAGCTGGCCAAGGGGCAGGTCGACCACCTGTCCGAGAACAGCGTCGTCCTCAAGGACGGGAAGGAGTTGCCCGCCGACCTCGTCGTGTACGCCACCGGCTACGGCTCGATGAACGGCTGGGCCGCGGACCTCATGGGCCAGGAGACCGCCGATCGCCTCGGCAAGTGCTGGGGCCTCGGTTCCGACACCACCAAGGACCCCGGCCCGTGGGAGGGCGAGCAGCGGAACATGTGGAAGCCCACGCAGGTGCCCGGCCTGTGGATGATGGGCGGCAACCTGCACCAGTCACGCCACTACTCGCTCTACCTGGCGCTCCAGCTCAAGGCCCGGTACGAGGGCATCGACACCCCCGTCTACAAGCTCGCCGAGGTGCATCACACCAGCTAGGCGTCTCCACCGACTCCGGCCCCGTCGACCTGCACAGCGGTCGGCGGGGCCGGCTCCACGTCCGGGTCAGCGGAGAACGGCGCCGACGGTCTCTGAAGCCCTCGCCACGGCGGCGTCGCGAGCTGCGGAGGCCTCGTCCTCGGTCAGCGTGCGATCGCCCGCGCGGAAGCGCAGCGAGAAGGCCATCGACTTGCGGCCCTCGCCCACCTGCGCGCCCGTGAAGACGTCGAACAGCGAGATCGCCTCGAGGAGTTCCCCGGCTCCGTCGGCCAGCGCGGCCCGGACGGCTTCCGCGGGGACCGCGGCGTCGACGACGACCGCCACGTCCTGCAGCACCGCCGGGAACGGCGAGACCACAGGCGCGGGCAGGTTCTCGACGAGCGGGATCGCGTCGAGGTCGAGCTCGACGGCGCAGGTCCGCGCCGGGAGCCCGGCACGCTCGAGCACGGCCGGGTGCAGCTCGCCCGCGTGGCCCACCACGACGTCACCGGCGAGGACCTCCGCACACCGGCCCGGATGGAACGGCGCGAACTGGGCCGCCCGTAGCGTGAGCTCGATGTTGCTCGCCCGGCCGATCTCGCGCGCGGCCTCGAAGGCGTCCGTCGCGTCGGCGGGCCGCCCCTCGCCCCAGGGGCCGGAGGGGGTGCGCCGCCCGGCGAACACGAGAGCGATGTGCTCCGGCTGGCTCGGCAGCGACGCGTTGAGCTCCTCGATCTGCTCAGCGGTGGGGCGCCGGTCGACGGGGATCGGGTCGACCGCGGCCGTGGCCTCCGATGGAAGCACCACCTGCGCGATCGTGTACAGCGCGAGGTCGCGCTGCCCGCGGGAGACGTTGCGCGCCAGGATCTCCAGCAGGCCGGGGAGCAGCGTGGTCGCGAGCGACGGGCGGTCGACCTCCAGCGGGTTGAGCACCGTCGTGGTGTTGCGACGCGGGTCGTCGGCCTCCAGGCCCCAGGTGTCGAAGACGCCGGCGGGCAGGAACGGGCTGGTGAGCACCTCGACGTGGCCGGTGTGCGCGAGCGAGCGGCTCACCGTGCGGCGCCGGCGCTGCCGGGCGCTGAGGCCCCGACCGCCCGGCGCGGCGGGCAGCACCGGCGGGATCTGCTCCAGCCCCTCGAGGCGGAGCACCTCCTCGACCAGGTCGGCGACCATGGTCAGGTCGGGGCGCCACGTCGGCGGGGTCACGGTCAGGCTGCTCTCCCCCTGCACGGCACAGCCGATCTGGGTGAGGCGGCGCACCGTGGTGCCCGCGGCGTAGGTGATTCCGGCGACTCGGTCCGGACGGTCCGCCGCGATCGTCACCTGCGGGCGCTCCTCGTATCCGCCCAGATCCGTGAGGTCGCCCACGACGGTGCCGCCCGCGATCTCGGTGAGCAGGCGGGCCGCCTCCCGGACGGTCCACACCGAGATGGCGGGGTCGACGGTGCGCTCGTACCGCTTGGCCGCGTCCGAACTGAGCTTGTGCCGCTTGCCGGTGCGGAACACCTTGACCGGGTTCCACACGGCGCCCTCGAGGATCACGTTGACCGTCTCGTCGCCGACCTCGGTCGTCGCGCCGCCCATCACACCCGCGAGCGACACGGGGCCGGAGTCGTCGACGATGACCGCGTCCTCCGGATCGAGCTTCCGCACCACGTGATCGAGCGTCTCCAGGGTCTCGCCGGCACGCGCGGCGCGGACGACGAGGCCGCCCCGCACCGTGTCGGCGTCGAACGCGTGCAGGGGCTGGCCGCTGAGCAGCATGAGGTAGTTCGTCACGTCGACCGCCGGGCTGATCGGTCGCACGCCGGAGGTGAGCAGGCGGCGCTGCAGCCACCACGGGCTGACCGCCTTCGGGTCGATGCCCTCGACGCGCAGAGCGGTGAACCGGGTGCAGCCCGACTCGGGCTCGACCGTGACGTCCACCCCGCCGGCACCCGAGCCCAGCGCGGGCGACGGGGTCGTGATGTCGGTGAACGGCAGGTCGTAGCCGCAGGCGAGCTCGCGGGCGAGGCCGCGTACCGAGAAGGCGTAGCCGCGGTCGGGGGTCACGTTGAGTTCGATGACGGTGTCGTCCATCCCGAGCACCGGCTTCGCGTCGTCGCCGGGCTCCGCGGTCCCCGCCGGCAGCACGAGGATCCCCGAGTGGTCGTTGCCCAGCCCGAGTTCCGACACCGAGCAGATCATCCCGTCGGAGACGTGGTCGTAGGTCTTGCGGGACGCGATCTCGAAACCACCGGGCAGCACGGCGCCGGGCAGGGCGGCGACGATGAGGTCGCCCTCGGCGAAGTTCCGGGCGCCGCAGACGATGCCCCGCGGCTCGGCCTCGCCGACGTCCACCTGGCAGAACCGGATGGGCTTGCGGAAGTTCGTGAGTTCCTCGATGTGCGCGACGCGGCCGATCTTCAGCGGGCCGGTCACGGTGTCGAGCGAGTCGACCTCCTCGACCTCGAAGCCGACGCGCACGAACCCGGCGTCCAGCTCGTCGGCCGTGACACCCCAGTCGGGGGTGTCGCGGCGGAGGATCTCGGTGAGCCATGACTGTGCAACACGCACGGTGGAAGTCCTTCTCCTGGTGAGGCTGTGGGAACGGGAGCCGCTTAGCCGCGGACGCCGAAGGGCAGGGTGAAGCGGACGTCGCCCTCGACGATGTCGCGCATGTCGGACAGGCCGGTGCGGAACTGCAGGGTGCGCTCCAGGCCCATGCCGAACGCGAAGCCCGAGTACTCCTCGGGATCGATGCCGCTGGCGCGCAGCACGTTCGGGTTGACCATGCCGCAGCCTCCCCACTCGATCCAGCCGGCCCCGCCCTTCTTGTTCGGGAACCACACGTCGACCTCGGCCGACGGTTCGGTGAACGGGAAGTAGTTCGGCCGCATGCGGGTGGTGGTCTCGGGGCCGAACATCGCCTTGGCGAAGGCCTCGAGGGTGCCGCGCAGGTGCGCCATCGTCAGGCCCTTGTCCACGGCGAGCCCCTCGACCTGACTGAAGACCGGGGTGTGGGTGGCGTCGAGTTCGTCCGTGCGGAACGTGCGGCCGGGGCAGGCCACGTAGATCGGCACGTCGCGGGTGAGCATCGAGCGCACCTGCACCGGCGAGGTGTGCGTGCGCAGGACCTGCCGCGACCCCTCCGGGGCCACGTAGAACGTGTCCTGCATCGACCGCGCCGGGTGGTCGGGGAGGAAGTTGAGCGCGTCGAAGTTGAAGTGCTCGGTCTCGACCTCGGGCCCCTCGGCGATCTCCCAGCCGATGCCGACGAAGAAGTCGGCCACCTCGTCGGCGATGATGCTGACGGGGTGGCGGGCGCCCTGCGGCGCGCGGGCCGACGGCAGCGTCACATCGATCGACTCGGAGACGAGGACGGCGGCGTCCCGCTCGGCGTCGAGCACCGCCTTCCGCTGCTCGTAGGCGGCGCGGGCACGCCCCTGCGCGACGTTGACGCGCTTGCCGGCGTCCTTGCGCTCCTCCTTGGGGATGGTCCCCAGGGCGCGCTTGCTCAGCGCCAGCGGCGACTTCTCCCCGAGGTGCGCCAGCCGCGCCGCGTTCAGGGCATCGAGGTCGGAGGCGGCGTCGAACGCCCGCGCGGCCTCGTCCGCGAAGGCGTCGAGTGCCGCTTCGCTGAGGTCGTCGACGGGGGCGGTCTGGTCTTCCGACACTGCTCTCAAGCTCCTCGGTGAGGGTGGGACGGTACCCGATCAGAGTAGTCGACGGCGTTCCCCGGACGGAATCGCATTACCGCTGGTACGCGCCCACCAGGTCGCTCAGCGCCCGACGGTGCGCGGCGCGGCGGTCCGTCGCGACGGCACGATCGACGACCATCCCCCAGGCCGTCGTCGCGACCGCGAGGGCGCGAGCCGGCTCGCCGACGGCGCGGGCCACGCAGAAGGCTCCGATCGTCATCGCGACGATCGCCTCCGCCTCGGCCGTCACGTCGACGTCGGCGGCGAGGTCGCCCGCGTCCCGCGCGGCCGCGAACAGACCGGCGAACGCGTGGGACCAGTCGGCGACGGGGCGCGCCCACGGGGCGAGGTCGGGATGCGGGCGATCGATGACCACGCCGAGGGCGGCGCGGAACCGGACGTCGTCGACACTGGCGGCGAGCGCCTGGAACGTGACTTCGGCCGCGTGCAGGACGGGCATCCCCGGAACGCTCGGGTCCGCCAGCGCGGGCGCGAACTGCTCCTCGACCAGGGCGCCGACCAGGGCGGCCTTGGACGGGAAATGGTGATACATCGCCCCCTTGGTCACGCCGGCGCGCGCGAGGACGTCCGTGAGCGCGGCACCGTCGTAGCCTCGCGCATCGACGATCTCCGCCGCCGCATCGAGGAGGGACTCCCGTGTGCGCGCCGCCCTCTCCTGCATCCGTCCCCCTCTTGACAGTCCGTGATTCATCTTGAAACATACCAACCGGTCTGGTTCTTCGGAGGTGGAATGTCCCGCACAGCTGCACTACTCCTCGCCGCGGCCGTCGCCTGCGAGGTCGCCGGCACCCTCGCCCTCCGCGCGACGGACGGGTACAAGAACCTCTGGCCGCTCCTCGTCGTGATACCCGGCTACCTCGGCGCGTTCGCCTTCCTCGGGTTGTCGCTCCGCGAGGTCTCCGTCGGTGTGGCCTACGCGGTCTGGTCTGCGGCCGGGACCGTGCTGGTCACCGCTGCGGCGGCGGTCCTGTTCGGCGATCGCGTCTCGGCGAGCACGATCCTCGGCATGGCGATCACGGTGGTCGGTGTCGCGATCATCAATCTGTCGACGGCCGCCGAATGAGGGCCGCGAAGGCGTTGCTCCTCGCTGTCGACCTGGCCCTCGCCGCCTATTGGGCGGCGATCATCGCCGGCGCCGTCCCCGAGCAGTGGCGCTTCCGCGACTACTCGAGCCCCGTCGTGCAGGCGTGGAACTGGTCCTTCCTCCCGCTCGACGCGCTCGCCGTCGGTCTCGGCGCGGCGGGCCTGCGGCTCGTGCGTACGCGCCCCGCGGCAGGGCGGATCGTCCTCACCGCCGGTTGCACCCTGACGTTCTGCGCGGGCCTCATGGCGATCTCGTTCTGGGCGTTCGCGGGCGATGTCGACCTCGCGTGGTGGGGACCGAATATCGCGCTGATGGCGGCCCCGGCGATCGTCGTCGCCGGCCTCGTCCGAACCCCGCCGGGCGTCAGCGGGCGCGCTCAGCCAACCAGGCCCTGACGACCGTCTTCGGGGCGCACGCGCACCACGCGTCCTCGATGACCTCGGCCAGCTCGTCGCGGGTGATCTCACCGAGGCGCGACGCCCGGATCAGAACCGCGTTGTAGCCGTCGAAATGCGGCGTGGTGAAGAACGGGCCCTCGGCCTGGACGAGAGCGAGCTTGTCGGACTCGTCCGGCGTGCGGATGAGAATCACGTCATCCAACCGGACGCCCGCATCGTCGACGGCGTCCGGGCGCGGAGACCGGTTGCCGCAGAACACCTTCTTGCCCACCTGCCACGCCGGGCGGCCACCCCACGCCGCGACCTCCACCACCCGCGGCAGGGCGAGCGCGACCGCGGCCACGTCCTCGATGCGTGCCGCCCTCGTCACGGCCCCGACGGTACGCCGGCTCAGCGGCAGTTCGCCACGTACGGCATCGACCCGTACGGGCCCCAGATCTTCGACTCCGCGTTCGCGCGCGCGGCTGCGCGATTCGGCCCGGTCCCGTGCACAGTCCCCGCGAACGACGCGAACTGGTTGCCGAACTGCTGCGCGTACACGTCACAGGTGACCGTGACCGGTGCACCCGGAGCCGCCTGAGCCGCTGCGGCCGGCACGGCGATCGCGCCCATTCCGATGATTCCTGCGATGACGATCCGCTTCATCCCGATCTCCCTCCACATGATTCGACACTCTGTGTTTATCACACCACACACCGTCCTCGGTCCGCGCGCACCCGGGCAGCATCGCGCTCGCATGATGCAACACCGCCGTCACATCGAGGCAATCGACCGGCGGATCGGGCTGCCTACCGTCGGGCCATGGCGATCACGACGACGGACGACGGCACGCCGCACACGCGACCCGAGGACGAGTACCTGGGCGTCGGGAAGACTCTCGGCTACGGGGTCCAGCACATCCTCGCGATGTTCGGCGGTGTCATCGCCGTCCCGCTGATCGTGGGCGGCGCGGCCGGCTTGGACACCGCGCAGAAGGCGCTCCTCGTCGCGAGCGGCCTCTTCGTCAGCGGCCTGGCGACGATGCTGCAGACGCTCGCCGTGCCGTTCTTCGGCAGCAGGTTGCCGCTGGTGCAGGGCACCAGTTTCGCGACCGTGTCGACGATCCTCACGATCCTCGCCGGCGACCCCGAAAACGGGCTCCGTGTCGTCTTCGGATCGTTGCTCGTCGCGGCAGCGATCGGTCTGGCCATCACCCCGTTCTTCGCGCGGGTGATCCGCTTCTTCCCACCGGTCGTCACCGGGTCGATCATCACGGTGATCGGCCTGTCGCTCATGCCGGTGGCGGCGGGATGGATCACGGGGCAGCCGACGGTCACCGTCGACGGGCGGAAGGTGGCCAATCCGGATTTCGCCGCGCTCCCGAACATCGGCCTCGCGATGTTCACGTTCCTCGCCGTCGTCCTGCTCAGCAGGGTGCGTGTGTTCTCCCGGCTGTCGGTGCTGCTGGGGCTGGTGGTCGGCACCGTCGTCGCCCTGATCCTCGGCCGCGCCGATGTCGGCGCCGTGGGGTCTGCGTCGGTGTTCTCCCTCCCCCATCCCTTCGCCTTCGGCGGGCCCATGTTCGAGATCGGCGCGATCGTCTCGCTCACCGTCGTGATCCTGGTGACGATGGTCGAGACCACCGCGGACATCCTGGCGGTCGGCGAGGTCGTGAGCACGAAGGTCGACTCGCGTCGGGTCGCCGACGGGTTGCGGGCAGACATGGCGTCCTCGCTGCTGGCGCCGGTGTTCAACTCCTTTCCCGCCACCGCGTTCGCGCAGAACGTCGGGCTGGTCGCACTCACCGGGATCAAGAGCCGGTTCGCCGTCGCCGCGGGCGGCGCGATCCTGCTGCTCCTCGGGCTGTCCCCGATCGCGGCGGCCGCGTTCAGCGTGATCCCCGGGCCGGTCCTCGGGGGCGCCGGGTTCGTCCTGTTCGGCACCGTCGCGGCCAGCGGGATCCGCACCCTCGCCACGGTCGACTACCAGGGCAACAACAACCTGCTGGTGGTCGCGGCGTCGATCGCCTTCGGGCTCATCCCGGTCGTCTCCACGGACTTCTGGCACGCCTTCCCGTCGTGGTTCGTGGTGATCTTCCATTCGGGCATCAGCGCAGCCGCGATCGTGGCGGTGGTCCTCAACCTGCTGTTCAACGTCCTTCTCCCCGGCGCGCCCGAGCAGCCGTCGATCGTGGCGGCGGGCCCCGCGGTCGGGGTCCCCGACGAGGTCGAACGCACCGGTCAGGCGTCCGACGGTGCCGCGGCGGCACCGTCGGCCACGGAGGCGCACGGCACGCGCACGTCCGCCGCCTGACCCGCCCCGGCGATAGCCCTCGTCGGGCGGCGGAAGACCACCGCGCTGGCGACGGCGAAGAACACCGCCGCGACGCCCCCGTACAGGGTGAAGCGGGCCAGTCCATCGGTGGGAGACGGGGCCGCGTTGAAGAGCACGCCCATCACCGCGATGTTCACGGCCAGCGAGACCATCCGGGCGCTCATGTCGAGACCGGATGCCATGCCGGCGCGGTCGGCGCTCACCGAGCCTGTGATCGTGTTCGTGACGGGCGTGTTCGTGAGTCCGAGACCGATGCCCGCCACCGCGAAGCCGGCTAGGAGCACGGCGGGCGCATCGACGACGACGCCGCCTGCGCACACCAGGAACAGCCCCGCGGCGATCGTCGCGAGCCCCGCCGGAATCGTGCGCCGCGCGCCGTACCGGACGGCGAGGCGTTCGGCGATCGGCGGCAACAGCAGCGTCGGGAGGGTGTAGCCCAGTAGGAGCAGGCCCGCCCCGGCGACCGAGTACCCGCGCCCCGCCTGCAGATAGGCCGGCAGGTAGACGATCGCGGGCCAGAACGCGAAGTTCATCCCGGCCGAACCGAGGAGCGCCCCGGAGAAGTCGCGGTGGCCGAAGATACCGAAGTCCACCATCGGATGCGCGCTCCACCGCTCGACCGCGACGAACACGGCGGCTGCGATCGCGCTGAGACCGAAGGCCGCGAGTGCGGACGCGCTGAGCCCGCCCGCGACTCCCTCGGTGACGCCGAAGGCGCACGCCGCCACCGCCACGCTCAGGCTGATCACGCCGGGCACGTCGACCCGCGCGGAGCCGGTGTCCCGCGACTCGCGGACCGCCGCCAGAATCAGCACCACGGTGACCACGCCGACCGGAACGTTCACCAGGAACACCCACTGCCAGCCGAAAGCCGACGAGATCAGGCCGCCCAGGATGGGCCCGAAACCGAGGCCCGCGCCGAAGACGACGCCCCAGAACCCGAAGGCGACGGTGCGCGGGCGTCCGGCGGGGAAGGCATGAGCCAGGACCGCCACGAGGGTCGTCAACATTGCGCCACCACCGATGCCCTGCAGGACTCGCGCGGCGATCAGCGGCCCCGGCGCGGTGACGAGGCCGCAGAACAGCGTCGCGGCGGTGAACAGCACGGTCGCGACGACGAAGGCACGGCGCCGCCCGAACCTGTCGGCGAGCGATCCCGTGGCCATCAGCACGCTCGCGACGGCGACGGTGTATCCGTCGGCGATCCATTGCTGGGCAACGGCATCGGCGCCGATACTCGCCTCCAGGGTGGGGAGGATCACGGGGACGCTCGAGATCTCGAAACCGCTCATCATGGCGGCGAGGCAGACCGCGGCAAGGGTGGCCGTCGAGCGACGGTCGAATTCTCGGAATGCAGTCACGCTACGACGATAGGAGTGTCGAACGCCCGCCGGAACCGATGATCCACGGTCATGTCGCAAAGCCGCCGATGATTCTCGCGTAGATTCGATGAAGTGACGAGCAATCCACGGATTCCCCTCGACGGCACCGATCGCGCGATCCTCGCGCTCCTCCTCGAGGACGGCCGCACGACGACTGCGGACCTGGCGCGAGGCGTCGGCCTGTCGCCGTCTGCGACCGCCGATCGCGTCCGCCGCCTCACCGATGCCGGCGTGATCGGCGGCTACACGGCCGTCGTGGAGCCCGCGGCGCTCGGCCACGACGTGACCGCCTACATCCGGCTGCGCTTCGGCCCCGGCCGGACCGCCGCCTTCCACGAGTACCTCGCCGGAGTTCCGCAGGTCCTCGAGGCGCACCACGTGACAGGTGAGGACTGCTACCTGATCAAGGTGGTCGCGGGGTCGATGGATCACCTCGAGCAGTTGGCGAGCGGACTGGCCACCTACGGCCACATCACCACGAACGTGGTCTTCTCCAGCCCGGTGAAGCCCCGGCCGCTCAGCCCCGGCCTGCAGCCCGCGGACGCGTGAGGCCGACACCCGCGGCGTCGTCGAGCGACTCGGTCCCGCGCCCGACGGTGTCCGCCTCCGACCCGCACGAGGCCCGTGCGCCGAGGAGCGCCACCACGAACACGGTGAGCGACCACCAGCCCGGCGACGCGCCGAGTCCCTCCTTGGCCATGAGCAGCACCGCCACACCGGCCGCGCACACGAGGCCGCCGACGCTCGCACCCCGACGGCCGGAGGCCGTGACTCGCGCGTCCCACCACGGCAGACGCCGGTGCTCGAGCGGCGAGAGCAGGACGAACAGCGCGAACATCACGACGGCGAACACCATGGCGCGCAGCGCCATCAGGCCCCAGAAGCCCGCCTGGGCCGGGTCGACGGCGTCGATGCCCACGGCGTGCAGGGCGAAGGCGGCGACGGCGATCGCGGGGATGTGCCAGAGGTAGAGGGTCATCGCGCCGCTGTTGCCGACGGCGATCGGGTACCAGACCCGCGGGATCCTGGCCCACCGGCCGATCGCGGGCGCCGCCGCGACGAAGAGCAGGCTCACCCACACGCAATGCAGGCCCAGCAGGAAGGTCGGCGGCGTGGTGTTGGAGAAGGTCTCGGTGCCGGTCACGACGAGCGGCACGTCGTACGGTCCGAGAACGACTGCGGCGAGCGCGGCGGCGAAGGCGACCGCCGCGATCACGAGTGCGACCCGCGTGCGGATCTGCCGCCGCGCATACGCGACCCCGATGACGACGGGGATCAGCCACACGATGAGGAAGTTCGGGAATCCCCACTCGATCGCTCCGGAGGCGAGCCGCGCACCGTCGACCAGGGCGGACGCGGCCAGCAGCGCCACGACGACCCCGGCGAGCGCGGCGGCGCCGCACCGCATCAGGGCCGGCACGAACGCCAGGACCAGCAGGTACACGCCGATGAACCACAGCAGCGCGACGGACTCGCCGCCGAGGCGCGCCGCGCTCGACTCCCCCAGCAGCACCCGGGTCGCGGCCAGAGCGACCGTCCAGAACGCGAGGTACCAGAACACCGGCCGGGCGAGCCGCTGCGCCCGGCCGAACAGCCATCCGCCCCACGGCGTACCCCGCTGCAGGCCGTAGGCGCTGCTCGCGGCGCCGGCGAGGAAGAACAACGGCATGACCTGCACCATCCACGTGATCGGCTGGAGCGAGGGCTGCGCACCGAGGGTGTTCCCCACCCATACGCCCGACGGAGCGACGGTGGCGAGCAGGAGCACGCAGTGGCCGAACATGACGACGAGCAGGCTCACGAGGCGCGCGACGTCGATCGCACGGTCGCGGGTGTCCAGGGTGCCGTCGATGACGGCGGCGCGGGCGGGCAGCAATCTCATGGTCACCATGCTTCCGGCGCGGACGCCGTCAGGGATGAGTAGTCCTACCCGGATCGGGTGCGGACCTATCCCCGATTCTGCACTCGGGAGCTGGCGTACAGGCAGATCGACGCGGCGGTCGCGAGGTTGAGGGACTCGGCGCGACCACGGATCGGGATGGCGACGCGGTGGTCGGCGCGGGACTGCAACTCGCGCGGAAGACCGTGGGCCTCGTTGCCGAACAGCCACGCGGTGGGGCCGGCGAGCAGGTCGTCGGCATCGTCGAGGGAGACCTCGCCGTCGGCGGCGGTAGCGAGCACCGTCAGCCCGGTGGCCCTGAGCTGCTCGACCGCCGCGGCGGCATCGCGTTCCTGGACCACGGGCAGGTGGAAGACGGATCCGGCGGAGGCGCGCACGACCTTGCCGTTCATCGGGTCGACGGCGTCTCCGGCGAGCAGCACCGCGTCGGCACCCACGGCGTCTGCCACGCGGATGACGGTGCCGGCGTTGCCGGGCTCGGCGACATCGACGGGCACGGCGACCAGTCGCGCACCGTCGGGCACGTCAGCCTCGGGCAGGGCCCGGCAGACGGCCACGATGCCGGGCGGGGTGACGGTGTCCGACAGGCCGCGCATGGCGCGCTCGGTCACGTACACCTCGCGGCCCGTGAGCAGATCGGGGTACCGCGCGGCCCCCTCTTCGGTGACGTACAGCTCGTCGACCAGGCCCGCGGCCAGCGCCGACGTCACGGCGTTGGAGCCCTCGGCGAGGAATCTTCCGGCCTTCCGGCGGCCGGCGGCGCGGAGGAGCTTGGAAGCGGCAACGACCCGCGGGGTCCGCTCCGTGAAGAGCTGGTCCGCGGGTCGTTGCGTGTGGTCCGTCACATTACGCGGCGGGCGCGTTCACGTCGGCCGGGAGCGCCTTGCGGGCGACCTCGACGAGCGCGGTGAAGGCGGCGGCGTCCGAGACGGCGATCTCGGCGAGGTTCTTGCGGTCGACCTCGACACCGGCCAGCTTCAGGCCCTGGATCAGGCGGTTGTACGTGATGTCGTTGGCCCGCGCCGCGGCGTTGATGCGGGTGATCCACAGCTTGCGGAAATCGCCCTTGCGCGCACGACGGTCGCGGTACGCGTAGGTCATCGAGTGGAGCTGCTGCTCCTTGGCCTTGCGGTACAGGCGCGACCGCTGGCCGCGGTAGCCCTTCGACGCCTCGAGGATGGAACGACGCTTCTTCTGAGCGTTCACTGCGCGCTTGACGCGTGCCATAGGTCTTCAGTCCTTACGTGATGGAAAAGTTCGAGCGGGTACCGGGAGCGGCTTACTTGCCGAGCAGCTTCTTGACGCGACGCACGTCGGCGGGCGCGACCTCGGCCACACCGTCGAGGCGGCGAGTCACGCGCGAGCTCTTGTGCTCGAGCAGGTGGCGGCGGCCGGCCTTCTGGCGCAGCACCTTGCCGCTCCCCGAGAGCTTGAAGCGCTTCGAGGTACCGCTGTGGGACTTGTTCTTCGGCATGTGTTCGTCTCTCTGTGTCGTGTACTGCCGGGCGCGACGTGCGTCGCTACTCGGCCGAAGCCTCGGGCGCGGCGGGCCGCGCCACCGGGGCTTCCTTGTCCTGCTGCGCCTTGGCGCGGGTCTTCGCGCCCTTGTGCGGGGCGAGGACCATGGTCATGTTGCGGCCGTCCTGCTTCGCGGACGTCTCGACGAAGCCGTACTCGGCGACATCGGCGCCCAGGCGCTGCAGAAGACGGAAACCCAGTTCCGGACGCGACTGCTCGCGGCCGCGGAACATGATCGTGACCTTGACCTTGGAGCCCTGCTCCAGGAATCGGACGACGTGACCCTTCTTGGTCTCGTAGTCGTGGTCGTCGATCTTCGGGCGGAGCTTCTGCTCCTTGATCACGGTCAGCTGCTGGTTCTTCCGGGACTCGCGCTGCTTCTGCGCCGCCTCGTACTTGAACTTGCCGTAATCCATGATCTTGCACACGGGCGGGCGGGCGTTCGGCGCCACCTCGACCAGGTCGAGATCCGCCTCGTACGCCAGCTTGAGCGCATCCTCAACTCGCACGATCCCGACCTGCTCGCCGCCGGGGCCGACGAGTCGGACCTCGGGAACGCGGATCTGACCGTTGGTGCGTGTCTCAGTGCTGATGGGGCCTCCTTGAATAGGTGCTCGTGTCTCGTTGCGAGCGGTCTTCACTCGTAGACCGCCGCGCAGCCGACGAGGCCCACCCATGTCCCACACAGCGAAAAGGCCCCGACCAGGCTTTTCGCCTGACGGGGCCCACACCGACCGATTCGGGCCCCCGACGGCGTACGCCGACGATCGACCCCTCCTCCAACGAGGAGACCGCAGCGGAAATTCCTTGCGGAACCACTGCGGCGACCGGACCAGCCGACCGACGATCGACGTGGTGGGAGTGGACTCCACTTGCTGCCCCGGACAGAGCCGGAGCGGTCGCACATGACAGTGTAGCAGTCGTGAGTGAGAATCCGAATTCGTCCCCCGAGCCCGACACCCTGGAGCGCCTGGTCGCGGACTCGCCGTCGATCGAGGTCATCTCCAGCGCGTGGATGCTGCTGATGAGCGCCGCGGCGGAGAAGCTCGGCCTGACGGGCGTCGACGGCGACGACTCCGAGGCCTTCGACCCGCGCGAGAGCCCGCACTTCGACCTCGACGAGGCGCGGCGCCTCATCACCGCACTCGCCGGCCTGACCACCGCGTCGGTCGAGTACCTCGGCCCCCACGCGGGCCCGTATCGCGACGGGCTGAAGTCCCTCCAACTCGCCTTCCGTGAATACAGCAGTTATCCGGATGAACCGGGCCACGGTCCGGGCGAGAAGTACACGGGACCGGTGTACAGCTAACCCTCAGGGTTATCCCCCAAAACCACCCTGACCTGTGTAAATACGTCTAGTGTTCCACGTCACACCAGGCGTACCGTCACGGCATGACAAGGATGAGAACGCTCGCGGCCGGCGTACTGGTCGCTGCTGGAGTACTGGCACCTCTGGGGACGATGACCGCCACAACGGCGGCCGCCGCCCCGACCCCCGCGGTCTCGCACCCCGGGCACGGATGGTGCGAACCGGGCCGCTGGGTCGGCGGCTACTGGACCCCCGGCCGGTGGCACAACGGCTGGTGGTCCCCCGGCTACTGGCGCCCCGGCTGGGTCGACCGGTGGGGCTGGCATCCCGGCTACTGGGTGCAGCCGCGGTGGAACCCGGGCTGGTACGAGCAGGGCCGCTGGGTGCCCGGCCGGTGGGAGCCCGGCCGCTGCTATCCGCATCGCTGACCTCCGCCGACCCCGTCCACGGCCGTACGAACGGGCCCTCCGCCGCACTCCCGCGACCGAGGGCCCGTTCTGCTTCGTCGCACGGGAACGAGACGAGACGGGCCCTCAGTCGCATCCCCGCGACTGAGGGCCCGTCCGAAGGCGCCGGACCGCGCTACGCGCCGGCGACCGCTGCGGGCGCCGAGGCCAGCGCCTTGATGCGGTCGGGACGGAAGCCCGACCAGTGCTCGGCGCCGTCGACCACGACCACCGGCGCCTGCAGGTAACCGAGCGCGAGGACGTACTCCCGGGCCTCCTCGTCGAGACTGATGTCGACCGAGGTGTACTCGACACCGGCCTTGTCGAGCGCACGGTGGGTCGCCGTGCACTGCACGCACGCGGGCTTGGTGTAGACGGTCACGTTGCTCATGCCTTCAACACTACATCTAGTGTCACACGCGTGCAATTTACACAAGATGCTGTGGATTGCCCTCCACAGGCGTCCCCAGGCGATCCACCGTCCCTCCACAGCCGCATCCCCAGGGCGACACGCCCTACGACGAGGCCAGGACCTCCGCGAGGAACTTGCCTGTGTAGGACTCCGGCACCGCGGCGACGTCCTCGGGCGTGCCCTGGGCGACGACGGTGCCGCCCCCACTGCCGCCCTCGGGACCCATGTCGACGATCCAGTCGGCGGTCTTGATCACGTCCAGGTTGTGCTCGATGACGAGCACCGAGTTCCCCTTGTCGACGAGCCCGTCGATCACCTGTAGCAACTTCGCGATGTCCTCGAAGTGGAGGCCCGTGGTGGGCTCGTCGAGGATGTAGACGGTGCGGCCGTTGGACCGCTTCTGCAGCTCGGCCGCCAGCTTGACGCGCTGCGCCTCGCCGCCCGACAGGGTGGTGGCCGGCTGGCCCAACCGTACGTACCCGAGGCCGACCTCGACCAGCGTCTTGAGGTAGCGGTGGATCGACGTCACCGCCTCGAAGAACTCGGCGGCCTCCTCGATCGGCATGTCGAGTACCTCGGCAATGTTCTTGCCCTTGTAGTGCACTTCCAGCGTCTCGCGGTTGTACCGCGCGCCGTGGCACACCTCGCACGGGACGTACACGTCCGGCAGGAAGTTCATCTCGATCTTGATCGTGCCGTCGCCCGAGCACGCCTCGCACCGGCCGCCCTTGACGTTGAACGAGAACCGGCCAGGTTGGTAGCCGCGCACCTTCGCCTCCGTCGTGGCGGCGAACAGCGTCCGGATCTTGTCGAAGACACCCGTGTAGGTGGCGGGGTTGGACCGGGGCGTCCGGCCGATCGGCGACTGGTCCACCTGCACGAGCTTGTCGAGCCCGTCGAGGCCGGTGACCCGGCTGTGCCGCCCCGGTACCTGGCGCGCGCCGTTGAGCTTGTTCGCCAGCACCGTCGCGAGGATGTCGTTCACGAGCGTCGACTTGCCCGAGCCCGAGACTCCCGTGACCGCCGTGAGCACGCCCAGTGGGAACGCCACGTCGATGTTCTTGAGGTTGTGCTCGCGAGCGCCGACGACCTTGAGCTGGCGCTTCTTATCGATCGGCCGCCGCACCGCGGGGACCGGGAGCGCGCGCCGCCCCGACAGGTAGGCGCCGGTGAGGGACTCCTTGTTCTTGAGCAGCGCCTTGTACGTGCCGCTGTGCACGACTTTGCCGCCGTGTTCGCCCGCGTAGGGGCCGATGTCCACGACCCAGTCGGCGGTACGAATGGTGTCCTCGTCGTGCTCAACGACGATGAGCGTGTTACCCAGGTCGCGCAGCCGCACGAGCGTGTCGATGAGCCGGCGGTTGTCGCGCTGGTGCAGGCCGATCGACGGCTCGTCGAGCACGTACAGCACGCCCGCGAGGCCGGAGCCGATCTGCGTGGCGAGCCGGATGCGCTGCGCCTCACCGCCCGACAGCGATCCGGCGGCACGCGACAGGGAGAGGTACTCCAGGCCCACGTCCAGCAGGAAGGCGATGCGGGCCTGCACCTCCTTGAGCACCCGACCGGCGATCGCGGCCTCCCGCGCGCCCAGCTTGAGGTCGGAGAGGTAGTCGGAGCACTCCCCCACGGACATCGCCGCGACGTCCGCGATCGACTTCTCGCCGAACCGCGGATGGTCGAGGGTCACGGCGAGGATCTCGGGGCGGAGCCGTGCCCCGGAGCACGCCGGGCACGGCACGTCGCGCATGTACCCCTCGTACCGTTCCTTCATCTGTTCCGACTCGGTGGACTCGAGGCGGCGGTGCAGGAACGGCATGACGCCCTCGAACTCGGCGTAGTACGACCGTGTGCGGCCGTACCGGTTGCGGTACTTCACGTGCACCTGGTGCTCGGAGCCCTCGATGACCGCCTTGCGGGCCTTGGCCGGCAGATCCTTCCAGGGGGTCTCCAGGTCGAAACCCATCGCGTCGGCGAGACCGGAGAGGAGCCGGAGGAAGTACTCGGCGCTCTGCCCGGACGACCACGGGGCGATGGCACCGTCGGCCAGCGAGAGCAGGGGGTCGGGCACGACGAGCTCCGGATCGACCTCCTTCCGGACGCCGAGGCCGTCGCACTCCGGGCACGCGCCGTAGGGCGAGTTGAAGGAGAACGAGCGGGGCTCGAGGTCGTCGACCGCGATCGGGTGGCCGTTGGGGCAGGCCATCTTCTCGGAGAATCGCCGCTCGCGCTCGGGGTCGTTCTCCTCTCGATCCACGAAATCGAGCACGACGATGCCGTCGGCCAGTCGCAGGGCGGTCTCGATGGAGTCGGTGAGACGCTGCTTGGCCGTCGCCTTCACGGCCAGGCGGTCGATCACGACCTCGATGTCGTGCTTCTCCTGCTTCTTCAGCTTCGGCGGCTCGGCGAGCTGGTACACCACCCCATCGATCCGGGCGCGGGAGTAGCCCTGCGTCTGCAGCTGGTTGAACAGGTCGACGAACTCGCCCTTACGGGTGCGGACGACGGGCGCGAGGACCTGGAAGCGGGTGCCCTGCTCCATGTCGAGCACCTGGTCCACGATCTGCTGCGGCGTCTGCCGCGCGATCACGGAGCCGCACTCGGGACAGTGCGGCGTGCCGGCCCGCGCGTAGAGCAGGCGCAGGTAGTCGTACACCTCGGTGATGGTGCCGACGGTCGACCGCGGGTTCCGGTTGGTCGACTTCTGATCGATCGACACAGCGGGCGAGAGCCCCTCGATGAAGTCGACGTCGGGCTTGTCCATCTGCCCCAGGAACTGCCGCGCGTACGCCGACAGGGACTCGACGTAGCGCCGCTGTCCCTCCGCGAAGATGGTGTCGAACGCGAGGCTGGACTTGCCGGAGCCGGAGAGCCCGGTGAAGACGATCAGGCTGTCGCGCGGGAGATCCACATCGATACCCCGCAGGTTGTGTTCGCGCGCGCCGCGCACGATCAAACGATCGACCACCGTGATCCCCTCATCCGCCTCGTTGCAGGCCCACAGCTCGGGCCCTCGTCAATGCTAGGCAACCCCACTGACAAGTTTTCGCCGCGCGGTAGCGTGAGGCCCGTGACCACCACGATCAAGCAACTCTCCGTCGGCGGTATGGACAACAACGTGTACCTGGTGAGTGATTCCGCGGGGCGCACGCTGCTCATCGACGCAGCCAATGAGGCGGAGCGGGTCCTCGAGGTCGCACGCGAGACCGGCGGCGTCGAGTTGATCGTCACCACCCACCGCCACCTGGACCATTGGTACGCCCTGGCCGAGGTCCGCGACGGGCTGGGCGTGCCCGCGGCCGCCGGCGTCAACGACGCCGAGGGCATCGAGGCCCCCACCGACCGCACGCTCGCCGACGGCGAGGTGCTCACCGTGGGCGACCTCACGTTCGACGTCATCGAGCTCGTCGGCCACACCCCGGGTTCGATCACGCTCGCCCTGCGCCCCGAGGTCGACGGCGCCCCCGTCCACCTGTTCACCGGCGACAGCCTGTTCCCGGGCGGCGTCGGTAAGACCGGCTCGCCGGAGGACTTCGACCGCCTCTACGCCGACGTGACCACCAAGCTCTTCGACCGGTACGACGACGACACCGTCGTGCACCCCGGCCACGGCAAGGGCACCACCCTCGGCGCCGAGCGCCCGCACCTCGCGGAGTGGCGCGAGCGCGGCTGGTAGCGGGTCAGGGGTAGCCGCCCTCGGGCGGCACCATCTCGCCGCGCACGCCCAACAGCCGCACCGGGCGGTCGTCGTCGAGGGCGCGGTACAGCGCTTCGGCGGTATCGGCGATGGTCGACGGGTCGAACGTCGGCTCGGTCAGTTTCCGCACGCGATTGACGGTGAAGAAGGGCGCGAATCGAACCTTGACGTGCACCCGCATGCACGGGCGCGTCTCCGCCCGCAGGTCCGTCGCGACCGCGCGTGCAAGGTCGTCCAGCGCGCCGCGAACCTGTTCGGGTGTCGTGAGATCCTCCTGGAAGGTCCGCTCGTGTCCGTGAGCTCGGGCGACCCACGGCGTCTCGTCCACGCGGTCGGGTCCGGCGCCGCGTCCCAGCCCCAGTAGGTGGGGCCCGGTGCGCGGCCCGAATTCCGCGGCCAGGACCGCCTCGTCCGCCGCGGCGAGATCCGAGACCGTCGTGATACCCAGCCCCGCCATGCGCTGGGACAGGCGCGATCCTATTCCCCACAGGTCACGCACCGGCCTGCCGCCCATCACCGCGAGCCAGTTCTCGCGCGTGAGCGCAAACGTACCCCGGGGCTTTCCGAGGTCGGTGGCGTTCTTCGCACGGACGGTGGTGTCACCGATCCCGATCGAGCAGTGCAGGCCGGTCTTCGCGAGCACGGCCCGCTGAATGGCGGCGGCCGCCGCGGTCGGGTCCTCCGTGTCCAGCCCGACGAACGCCTCGTCCCAACCCAACACCTGGACCGCGGCCTCGGGGAACGCCCGCAGGACTCCCATGACCTCGGCGGACACCTGCTCGTAGGCCGGGAAATCCACAGGCAGGAAGACCGCCTCGGGACACCGCTTGACCGCGGTCCGCAGCGGCATCCCCGATCGAATGCCGAATGCCCGGGCCTCGTACGACGCGGTCGACACCACAGCCCGCTCGGTCGGGTCGCCGCGCCCACCGACCACCACGGGCAGGCCCACCAGCTCGGGGCGACGCCGCATCTCGATCGCGGCCAGGAACTGGTCCATGTCCACGTGCAGCACCCACCGCGTCATGCGTCCAGTGTGCAGCGCGGCCGCTGTGTACCGCCCCGGGATCCACCGACGTCACGCCGACACTGTTCCCACTGGCACGCGACTGTCACGCGACGGGATCACCATGCGCCGCCGAGCACCGCAGCCAGCCCCTCCCGCAGATCCTGAATGTACAGATCGGGGACCTCGAGCGAGGGAAAGTGGCCGCCCCGCTCCGGGGATCGCCATCGAACGATGCGCCGGTAGCGCTGCTCGGCCCACGGACGCGGACACTTCTCGATGTCACGCGGGTAGATCGTGATCGCCGCAGGCACGTCGACGCGGAGGTCCGGGTCGAGGGACGCGTGGCTCTCGGCGTAGATCCGCGCGGCCGACGCGCCCGTCCGGGTGAGCCAGTAGAGGGTGACGTCGTCCAGGATCCGGTCGCGGGAGATCGTCTCGAACGGGCCGTCCACGGTGTCCGACCACTCGGCGAACTTGTCGAGGATCCACGCGAGCAGCCCCACCGGGGAGTCCACGAGCGCGTATCCGATGGTCTGCGGCCGGGCGGCCTGCTGCTTGGCGTAGCCCGCACGGTTCGCCCAGAAGTCCGCGGTCTCCGCCGCCCATCGTCGTTCCTCGGTCGTCAGGCCATCCGTGGACATCCCGGGCGGCCCCTCGGCGAAGGTGGTGTGGATGCCGAGCACCCTATCCGGGAACCTGCCCGCGAGCACCGTGGTGATGTTGCCGCCCCAGTCGCCACCGTGCGCCAGGAACCTCGGGTAGCCGAGCCGCTCCATCAATGCGACCCACGCCGCCGCGATCCGCTCGGTGCCCCATCCCGTGCTCGACGGCCTGTCGCTGAACCCGAATCCGGGGAGTGACGGGACCACGACATGGAAGGCCGGCATCCCGTCGTCGACCGGATTCGCCAGATCCTCCACGACGTCGATGAACTCCGCGATGCTGCCCGGCCAGCCGTGGGTCACGATGAGCGGCGTCGCGTCAGGACGGGACGAGCGCCGGTGGAGGAAGTGGATCCCGAGACCGTCGATCACCGTGCGGAACTGGCCGATCCGGCGCAGGCGGTTCTCGAACGAGCGCCAGTCGTAGTCAGTACGCCAGTAGGCCACGACGTCGACGAGGTCGGCGAGCGGGACTCCCTGAGCCCATCGCGCCCGCCCCACAGCACTGGCGCACACCGTCTCGCGCTCCGGGAGACGTGCGGCCCGTAGGCGCGATCGGAGCGCCGCCAACTCACCGTGCTGGATGTGGACGTCGAACGTCTCGATGCCATCGGAACCCATGCCCGCCTCCTGACGGTCGTCCTGACACGGCTGCCCTCTGAACCGGCTATGACGGTTCTATCAGTCCATCCAGAACCCTGCAACCACCTATGCTGGTTCCATGGCAGCGTTCCCCGACTTCCGGCTCGGCAATGTGCTCGCCACGAGCTTCACCGCAACGCTCACGGAACGCGCCGGCGACCCCGTCGAGCGGATACCGACGCCGCAGCGCCTCACCGATTGGTTCGTCGCCGTCAGCCTCCCGGTCCATGCGTGCACGACCGACGACCTCGCACGGGCGGTGGCCCTGCGCGAGGCCATCCACCGCTCTGCCACAGCCGCCGCGAGCGACGAGATCCTCCCGCGTCGAGCGGTGCGACTCATCAACGCGTCCAGCGCCCGGGGCCGCGCCGCGGCCGCCCTGACGCCGGAGCGCGAGCGCCGGTGGCTCCTCTCGCAGGACACCCCGGTCGGTGATGCTCTCGGGGTGATCGCCGCTGATGCCGTCGCGCTCCTGAGCGGGGAACGCGCCGGGCGGTGGGCGCTGTGCGCCTCGCCCACCTGCCGAGCCGCGTTCTTCGATACGAGCCGGAGCCGCAGTCGTCGCTGGTGCGAGATGAACACGTGCGGGAACAAGGAGAAGAAGGCCCGCTTCACCGCCGCCCACAGCGCATCCGTACGCCTATGATCAGCACATTGTTTGCGCGAACGATCGAGGAGAAGTCATGGCCGGCCCCACCGTCCTGATCGCCGGCGCGAGCATCGCCGGGCCCGCTCTCGCGCACTGGCTCGCGCGCTACGGCGCGGAGGTCACCGTCGTCGAGCGTGCGCCCGCACTACGCCCCGGAGGGCAGGCGGTGGATGCACGCGGGGTGGCGCGCGAGGTGATCCGCCGCATGGGGCTCGACGATGCGGTCCGCTCGGCGCGCACCGAGACCGCGGGCGCGAGGTTCGTCGACGAGGCCGGCACGGTCGTGCAGACCTTCAGTGCGGAGGACGACGGTGGCGACGGCTTCATCGCCGACATCGAGATCCTGCGCGGCGACCTCTCGGACGTGCTCGTCGGCGCCACCCGCGACGAGGCCGCCTACGTCTTCGGCGATCGGATCGCCGCGCTCACGCAGGACGCAGATGGGGTCGACGTGACCTTCGCGAGCGGCGCCGCGCGCCGGTTCGACCTGGTCATCGGGGCCGACGGCCTGCACTCCTCGCTCCGGGCGCTCGTCTTCGGGCCGCACGAGCGGTACCTGCGCCACCTCGGCCAGGCGATGGCCTTCTACACGGTGCCGAACGAGTTCGGCCTCGACCGCTGGCTCCTCGACTGCGTGGTCCCCGGCCGGTCGGCGGGCCTGCGCCCCATTCGCGACGCCGCGTTGGGCATGGCACTGTTCTCGTTCGCCGCTACCGAGGCGGAGCTCGCGCCGCGCGACCTCGACACCCAGAAGGCTCTGCTCCGCGAGAAGATGACCGGCCTGGGCTGGTTGACGCCGCAGATCCTGCAGCACGCCGAGGAAGCCGACGACTTCTACCTCGACGCAGTCGCGCAGGTGGTGCTGGACCGATGGTCGGCGGGGCGGGTCGCCCTCCTCGGCGACGCGGCGTACTGCTCGTCGCCGATGTCGGGCCAGGGCACCAGTCTCGCTCTCGTGGGGGCCTACGTGCTGGCGGGTGAGCTCGCCGTCTCCGACTGGCGGCCGGCGCCGGCGTTCGCCGCCTACGAACGCCTGCTGCGGCCGATGGTCGACGCGAATCAGCAGGTCGCGCAGTGGAACGCGGCGAGTCGTACCGTCCCCGCCCCGGGCGAACCGCCGGCGACGCCACCCGAGGAGTGGGACATGACGGTGATCGAGCGCGCCATCAACGGCATCGAGCTGCCCGACTACCCGGAAGGAGCACCGTCGTGACCGCCGAATGGGACGAGGAGCAGACCCAGGAGGTCAGCGCCCGCGAACGACTCCGTTCCGGCGCCGTCGAGACTCCCCCGCCGGACAACCGCCGCACCCGGCGCGCCGCGGTGCTCCTGTTCGTGCCCGCGTTTCTCGGCGCACCGATGGCGGCCATCGTCTTCCTCGACAGCGACCCCGTGACGCGGCGGATCGTCGGGCTCATCCTGCTGGCTTACGTCCTGGTGCTCGGCTACCTGATGGTGAAGTCGATCGCCCGACGGTGACGCCGGGGTCACAGCGCGGATTCCGCGGATCGTGGACAATGGACGGTCTGATTCATCGCTGCCGTCCACGAGGAGTCCCGTGACCACCGACGCCGTCGATCCCCTGCTCGCCGAGGAGCAGGCCCACCTCGATCGCGTGTACGCCCGGATCGACGCCATGCGGAGCACCGCGAACCGTCGGCGGGCCGACAACCTGCAGGAGGTCGGCGAGAACCCGCAGGAGATCTCCGAGCGGGACTCGTACCACCAGCTCTACACCGACGACATCGCGAAGTACGACGCCGCCGAGCAGAACCTGTACTTCGGCCGCCTCGACATGGCGGACACCGAGAGCGGGTCCCCGGATGCGGTCCGCCGCATCGGGCGGATCGGCGTCCTCGACGACGACGAGGACCTGAGCACCCTGCTGCTCGACTGGCGCGCACCGCTCGCCCGTCCGTTCTACCTCGCGACCCCCGCGCAGCCGGAGGGCGTCGCGGTGCGCAGGCACGTGCGCACCCGGGGCCGGGACCTCACCGGCGTGGTCGCGGAGCGCCTCACCCTCACCGACGGCGGGGGCGACGGTGCCGAGGCGGGCCAGGGCCTGGGCTCCAACGTCGCCGGTGAGTCCGCTCTGGTGGAGGCGCTGAACCGGGCGCGCACCGGCCACATGGCCGACATCGTGGAGACGATCCAGCGCGAGCAGGACGCGATCATCCGGTCCGAGCACCGCGGTGTTCTGGTGGTGCAGGGCGGGCCGGGCACCGGCAAGACGGCGGTGGCGCTGCACCGCGCGGCCTATCTGCTCTACACGTACCGGCAGAACCTCTCCCGCACCGGTGTACTCATCGTCGGCCCCAACGAGACCTTCCTCAACTACATCAGCCAGGTGCTCCCGAGCCTCGGTGAAACCGGT